>JANJTU010000317.1 GCA_024710965.1 Thauera sp.
TCCCACCCCCCAGCCCCGCCGCCGCTTCGCTGAAACCGCTGCCGCGCTGGAAGAGGGGCGCATTATAGAGCCCCTGACAGCACCGTCAACAAGTATCGAAAATAAAGATTCTTATGCGCGAATTCGACCCCCCGACATGTGATGAATTGCCCACGCAGAGACCGGGCGCAAGCCGACATCCTCACCGAACCTGAAAGCGATGCAGTTCGAACCCCTTGCCTGTCATGCCGACACCAAGCGCATGCAAGGCCAGGCGATGCCCCCCAGACACCAGCGCGATACTCTTGTCGAGACGTACCAGCGGCCTCGCCATTACCAGCCTGACCACCTGCCCGCGGTGCGGCTGATCACACAGCAGCGCATCCATCGACCTCGCCCCGTCCTCCAGGCGGCAGGCCGAGACTTGACGCGACAGACTCTGCATGCCGAAGGTGATGCCCTCAGGTTCGATCACCAGGCGACGAACGACATACAGATGCCAGCCGTCGCCATCCTCGAATCGCATGCCGAGCAACTCGTCAACGGTTGGTAGCGACACGGCATGGGCGCACGGGACAAAGGCCGAAGCCCCGCCATAGCCGACGTCGCGCGCATGCCACAACCGACGGATTGGCGCTTCTCGATCGCGGACGCAATCGCGACATTCCTCAACGCCTCGCGCCACGCTCAACACGCCGGTCGTGCTGTACCGGCGGTGCCCCCTCACCGCTGGCGATAGCGACCACGCGCGACGCAGATGCATGACGGCGGCGAGGTAGCAGGCCGGGCTTGCGCGATCGAGAGCGGGCGGCACATCGTCACACGACAGGCGAACCTCAAACGCGGCGAGCAGTTCCTCCGCCGCCCAAGGCACGAAATGCCACGTCGCGGTACCGTTGGGGCGCACTTGCCGACGCGGAACCGGCGCAGTGGGCGGAGACGCAACATATTGCGGCGCCTGCCCTGCAGCACGCCGCAGCGAAAGAAGCGGCAGACACAACTCCACCAGATGGAAGGCAGCGACCGCAACTGGCAGTTCGAGCCGGTCGAGCGCCGCGGAGTGGAGCGCGAAGGCCCGCGTGTACTCGCGACCGATACCGGGGATGTCGCCATCAATGCACATCCCCTTGCTCTCGGGCGCATCCGCGAGTAGCGCACTCAGGCGCGACCACAGGACTTCGTCCGGGCCGCAGCAGTCGCAAGCGCTCCACTTGAGCGCCTCCACCATGCTCACCATCATCCGCAGCCGACAATCCGCCTCGTTCGCAAGCCCTCCGGCGCAGAATCGACTCCAGTACGCATCGCATACCGCCACCGACGCGTCGCGCACCCCCGCCAGCCAGCGCCGCCAATAAGCGTCGGATCTCGGCTCCTCCGTCCGCCCCCCTGCGAGCCGTTGTCCAGGCGCCGAACGCAGTGCGGCGGCACGAAGCTCATCGTCGAATGCAGACACAATGAACAGGCCCGCGGCTTCTGCGCGCGGGTTGTCCGCCCGATAGAGCGCCCGCAAGGTTGCCGTCGCAGCCTCGAAACCGACCGCGGCGCTCCCGCCACCGGACAGCACGGCGGACGGCGTGTAGTCGAACGCACCACCCGCCCTGCTCAACACAGCCTCTCCCGACATAGACACGCGTCCTTTACCTAGCTCATCGGCCAAAGCAGGCCATTGCGCCATCGCCAACCAGCCCGCGGCGAAAACCCGAACGATACTATAAGCATAATCGGAGTCATCAAGCCCCCGATCGTCGCCTGCCGAAGCAGCCGGATCCCGGGTGACGTCGGCGCGTAGCAGCGGACAGTCAGGATGTAGAATCGCCTCTTTTGAGTGGGCCTTCAATGCGACAGTACCTCGACCTGATGCAGCACGTACTCGCGCACGGCGATCGGAAGACCGACCGCACCGGCACCGGCACGCTGTCCGTATTCGGCTGGCAGATGCGCTTCCGCCTGCAGGACGGCTTCCCCTTGCTGACGACCAAGAAACTGCACACTCGCTCGATCATCCACGAATTGCTCTGGTTCCTGCAGGGCGACACCAACATCCGCTATCTGAAGGAAAACGGCGTCTCGATCTGGGACGAATGGGCCGACGAGCACGGCGACCTCGGCCCGGTGTACGGCAAGCAGTGGCGGCGCTGGGAGGCCGCCGGCGGCACCACGGTGGATCAGATCGGCAGGCTGATCGACGGTCTGAAGCGCAACCCCGACTCCCGCCGCCACATCGTCTCCGCCTGGAACCCGGGCGAAGTCGACCGCATGGCCCTGCCGCCCTGCCACGCGCTGTTCCAGTTTTACGTCGCCAACGGCCGCCTGTCCTGCCAGTTGTATCAGCGCAGCGCCGACATCTTCCTCGGCGTGCCCTTCAATATTGCCTCGTATGCGCTGCTGACGCTGATGGTGGCACAGGTGTGCGAACTTGAACCGGGCGACTTCATCTGGACCGGCGGCGACTGCCACCTCTACCTCAATCACCTCGACCAGACCCGCGAGCAGCTTGCGCGCGAACCGCGCCCCTTGCCGGTCCTGAAGATCAACCCAGCGGTGAAGGATCTGTTCGCCTTCCGCTTCGAGGACTTCACGCTCGAAGGCTACGACCCCCACCCGCACATCAAGGCGCCGGTGGCCATATGAGTGCAACGCCCGAGATCGTCATCATCGCCGCCATCGCCCGCAACGGCGTGATTGGCCGCGACAATGGCCTGCCCTGGCGACTGAAGGCGGACCTGCAGCATTTCCGCGCACTGACCATGGGGCATCCGATCCTGATGGGGCGCAAGACCTGGGAATCGCTGGGCCGGCCGCTGCCCGGACGGCGCAACCTGGTCGTAACGCGCGACCCGCAGTTCCATGCCGACGGCGCCGAGGTGTTCAGCGCCCCGGATGCCGCGATCGCCGCGGCAGCGGGAGCCGAACGCCTGTTCGTCATCGGCGGCGCCCAACTCTACGCGACGCTGTTTCCGCGCGCCGACCGCCTGGAACTGACCGAAGTCTGGGCCGATGTCGGCGGTGACGCGCACTTCCCGCTCTTCGACCGCTCCGACTTCATCGAGGAACGGCGGGACGCCCACACCGCCGACGCGGACAACGACTTCGACTTCGACTTCGTCGAATACCGTCGCCGCTGATCAAGAACGCTCCGATGCAAACGACAAGGGCCGCATGATGCGGCCCTTTTGCCTTCCGGTCGCGACCGAAGCGCGGCCTGCCGGTGGCTCAGTCCTTCACGCAATCGACGTGATAACGGCCGTCCGCACCCTTCACGAGACCATGGATATCGGTCTCGAAGCCGGGGAAGTGGGAATTGAAGTCGCGCGCAAACTGCAGGTAGCGCACGATCGTCGCGTTGAAGCGCTCGCCCGGAATCAGCAACGGGATGCCCGGCGGGTAGGGCGTGACCAGCATCGCGGTGACGCGGCCTTCGAGTTCGTCGAGCGCAACGCGCTCGATCTCGCGGTGCGCCATCTTGGCGAAGGCGTCAGCCGGCTTCATCGCCGGCACCATGTCCGACAGGTACATCTCGGTCGTCAGGCGGGCGATGTCGTGCGCCTTGTAGAAGCTATGAATCTGGTTGCACAGATCCTTCAGCCCGACGCGCTCGTAGCGCGGATGCTTGGCGATGAAATCCGGCATCACCCGCCACAGCGGCTGGTTGCGGTCGTAATCGTCCTTGAACTGCTGCAGCTCGGTGACCATCGTGTTCCAGCGGCCCTTCGTGATGCCGATCGTGAACATGATGAAGAACGAATAAAGCCCGGTCTTCTCGACGATGATGCCGTGCTCGGCGAGGTACTTCGTCACGATCGCCGCCGGGATGCCGGTATGTTCGGCGAAGTCGCCGTCCATGTTCAGGCCCGGCGTGATGATGGTGGCCTTGATCGGGTCGAGGATGTTGAAGCCCTCGGCCAGCTCGCCAAAGCCATGCCAGCGCTCGCCCGCCTTCAGCGTCCAGTCCTCGCGACTGCCGATGCCTTCCTCGGCGAGGAACTCCGGCCCCCAGACCTTGAACCACCAGTCATCCTCGCCGAACTCGGCGTCGACCTTGCGCATCGCGCGGCGGAATTCGACCGCTTCCGACAGCGACTCGTTCACCAGCGCCGTGCCGCCGGGCGCCTCCATCATCGCCGCGGCGACGTCGCACGAGGCGATGATCGCGTACTGCGGCGAGGTCGAGGTGTGCATCAGGTAGGCCTCGTTGAAGATGTCGCGGTCGAGCTTCCGGGTCTGCGAGTCCTGCACCAGGATCTGCGAAGCCTGGCTCAGGCCGGCGAGCAGCTTGTGCGTGGACTGCGTGGAGAACACCATCGACTCGCGGCAGCGCGGCCGGTCGGCGCCGATCGCGTGGTAGTCGCCATAGAAATCGTGGAAGGCCGCGTGCGGCAGCCAGGCCTCGTCGAAGTGCAGGGTGTCGATCTGGCCGTCGAGCATGTCCTTGATCGTCTCGACGTTGTACACCACGCCGTCGTAGGTGGACTGGGTGATCGTCAGGATGCGCGGCTTCTTGCTCTTCGCTTCGCGGGCGAACGGGTTGGCCTCGATCTTCTTCTGGATGTTCTCCATCGAGAACTCTTCCAGCGGGATCGGCCCGATGATGCCGTAGTGGTTGCGCGTCGGCGTCAGGAACACCGGCACTGCCCCGGTCATGATGATCGAGTGGAGGATGGACTTGTGGCAGTTGCGGTCCACGACGACGATGTCGCCCGGCGCCACGGTCGTGTGCCACACCATCTTGTTCGAGGTCGAGGTGCCGTTGGTGACGAAGTACAGGTGGTCGCAGTTGAAGATGCGCGCCGCGTTGCGCTCGGAGGCCGCCACCGGGCCGGTGTGGTCGAGCAGCTGGCCGAGCTCGTCGACCGCGTTGCAGACGTCGGCGCGCAGCATGTTCTCGCCGAAGAACTGGTGGAACATCTGCCCCACCGGGCTCTTCAGGAAGGCGACGCCGCCCGAGTGCCCCGGGCAATGCCAGGAGTAGGAACTGTCCGCCGCATAGTGCACGAGCGCGCGGAAGAAGGGCGGGGGCAACGACTCGAGGTAGTTCTTCGCCTCGCGCACGACATAACGCGCGATGAACTCGGGCGTATCCTCGAACATGTGGATGAAGCCATGCATCTCGCGCAGCACGTCGTTCGGGATGTGGCGCGTGGTGCGCGTCTCGCCGTGCAGGAAGATCGGGATGTCGGCGTTGCGGAAGCGGATCTCCTCGACGAAGGCGCGCAAGTCGGCGATCGCCTTCGCCGCCGCCTCGGGCGAGGAGAACTCCTCGTCGTCGATCGACAGGATGAAGGTCGAGCCGCGGCTCTGCTGCTGGGCGAAGGAGGTCAGGTCGCCGTAGCTGGTGACGCCCAGCACCTCGATGCCCTCCTCCTCGATCGCCTTGGCCAGCGCACGGATGCCCAGCCCGGAAGCGTTCTCCGAGCGGAAATCCTCGTCGATGATGATGATGGGAAAGTGGAAGCGCATCCTGCTTGTCTCCAGCGCGATGACCGGGGGCGGGGAAAACGCGGATTCTACTCCGCCAAAGTTTGCCCGCGCGTGACCGAAGGTGATTCGAAAAAAGGACAAGGGGCCGTCAGCCGGCCCCGTGCGTGCGCTGCGTACCCGCCTGCGTTCAGATCTTCGGCAGCGTGACGCCGGTCTGGCCGAGGTACTTGCCGCCGCGGTCCTTGTACGAGGTCTCGCACACCTCGTCGGACTCGAAGAACAGCATCTGCGCCACGCCCTCGTTGGCGTAGATCTTGGCCGGCAGCGGCGTCGTGTTGGAGAACTCCAGCGTCACGTGACCTTCCCACTCCGGCTCGAGCGGCGTCACATTGACGATGATGCCGCAGCGCGCGTAGGTGCTCTTGCCCAGGCACACGGTGAGCACGCTGCGCGGGATGCGGAAGTATTCCACGGTGCGCGCGAGGGCGAAGGAGTTCGGCGGGATGATGCACACGTCGCCGGTGAAGTCGACGAAGTTGCGCGCGTCGAAATCCTTCGGGTCGACGATGGTCGAGTTGATGTTGGTGAAGATCTTGAATTCGTTCGCCACGCGCACGTCGTAGCCGTAGCTCGAGGTGCCGTAGGAGACGATGCGGCCGCCGTCGTTGCTGCGCACCAGTTCCGGCGCGAAGGGCTCGATCATGCTGGCCTCTTCCGCCATGCGGCGGATCCACTTGTCGGACTTGATGGACATCGGCGCGGATTCCAGTGCGGCTCAAGGGCCGGGTTGCGAAAAACGCGGTAGTGTAGGCCATGCGCCGCGCCGCGCAAAGGGCGGTGCGCGCATGGCCTGCGAGAGGCCCTCGGAGCGTTCGCCGTTCAGGTGTTCTTGATGACGATGCTCGGGAACTTGTGCGTCATGTCCTTCGACTTCTCGGCGATGCGCACCGCGACCTTGCGTGCAATCTGCCGATAGATCGCCGCGATGCGCCCGTCCGGGTCCGCGACCACGGTGGGCGCGCCGCCGTCGGCTTCCTGGCGGATCTGGATGTCGAGCGGCAGCGCGCCGAGGAAGGGCACGTTGTAGTCCGCGCACATCTTCTCGCCGCCGCCGTGACCGAAGATGTGCTCCTCGTGGCCGCACTTCGAGCAGATGTGCAGGCTCATGTTCTCGACCACACCGAGAATGGGCACGCCCACCTTCTCGAACATCTTCAGGCCCTTGCGCGCATCGAGCAGGGCGATGTCCTGCGGCGTGGTGACGATCACCGCGCCGGTCACCGGCACGCTCTGCGACAGCGTCAGCTGGATGTCGCCCGTGCCCGGCGGCATGTCGATGACGAGATAGTCGAGATCGTTCCAGGCCGTGTCCTTCAGCATCTGGTTCAGCGCCTGGGTGGCCATTGGCCCGCGCCACACCATCGGCGTGTCCTGCTCGATCAGAAAGCCGATCGACATCGCCTGGATGCCGTAGGCCTCGAGCGGCTGCATCGTCTTGCCGTCGTCCGACACCGGCCGCTGGTCGGCGATGCCCAGCATCTGCGGCTGCGACGGTCCATAGATGTCGGCATCCAGGATGCCGACGCGCGCGCCCTCGGCCGCCAGCGCCAGCGCCAGGTTCGCCGCCGTGGTGCTCTTGCCGACACCGCCCTTGCCCGAGGCCACGGCGATGATGTTGCGCACACCTGGCAGCAACTTCACACCGTGCTGCACCGCATGCGCCACCACCTTGCTGCTCACGACGATCTCCACCTTGCCGATGCCCGGCAGCTTCGCCAGCGCCTCGACCAGCATGGCGCGGATCGGCTCGTGCTGGCTCCTGGCCGGGTAGCCCAGTTCCACGTCGAAGCGCACGTCCGCGCCGCTCACCACCAGGTTGCGGATGCATCGCCCGGACACGAGATCCTTGCCCGTATTGGGATCGATCACCTGCCGGATAGCTTCGCTTACGGTTTCCTGATCAAGACTCATCGTGTATTCCTTGATAATCGCCCCCCCGCCACCGGGCGGGAGATGCAGAATGATACCGGAGCCGCCGGCTTCGCTCATCCGCTGCGCCATCGTGGCCGCCCGCATCGATGCCGCCCGCACGCCGTGGCGGCCCTCGTCTCCACCAACACGTCCCGTGTCTGACATGAAGAACGCCGTCTCCCCCGCTTCCCTGCTCGCAACCGGCTTCGCCCTGCTGCTGGGCGCCTGCGCCACGCCCATGCCCATGCCCGCCGGCCCCGAGTCGGCGCCTGCGCCCACCGACCCCATCCACCGCCACGCCCTGGTGCGCCCGGCGACACCGGCGCCCGACTGGCAGGCCGTGCGCAGTCGGCTGTCCGGCGCCGGCGGGCAGATTCCCGGTATCGAGATCGGCCCGGTCGACCGCAAGGGCTTCAGCCTGCAGATCCCGGTCGCGGACGGCTTCAGCTCGGGCAGCGCCGAGATCCGCCCCTCGCTCGGCCGCATCCTCGATGCGCTCGCCGCCGCGCTCGCGGGCGAAGCCAACGTCGCGATCCAGGTCGTCGGCCACACCGACAGCCAGGGCGGCGAGATGGTCAACTTGAAGCTGTCGATCGCGCGCGCCGAAGCCGTGGCCGAGCACCTGCGCCGCCGCGGCATCGCCCTTGAGCGCCTGTCCGCCGACGGCCGCGGCGAGGCCGACCCGCTCACCGGCAACGCCACCGAGGCCGGGCGCATGCGCAACCGACGGGTGGAACTGGTGCTGCGCGCAATGCCCTGAGGCCGCCGCCCCGGCGCTTTGTTAAACTTGCAGCTTTGATACGCGCCCCCCGACCATGTCCCGCAAGATCCTCGTCACCAACGCCCTCCCCTACGCCAACGGCGACATCCACCTCGGCCACCTGGTCGGATACATCCAGGCCGACATCTGGGTGCGCTACCAGCGCATGCGGGGCCACTCGGTGCACTACGTCTGTGCGGACGACACCCACGGCACACCGGTCATGCTGCGCGCGGAGAAGGAAGGTCTCACGCCCGAGCAGCTCATCAACCGCGTGCACGGCGAGCACCTGCGCGACTTCACCGCCTTCGGCGTCGCCTTCGACAACTACCCCTCCACCCACCGCGCAGAAAACCGCGCCTACGCCGAAGACATCTACGGCCGGCTGCAGGCGGCAGGCTTCATCGACACGCGCGCGATCGAGCAGTATTACGACCCGGTCAAGGAGATGTTCCTCCCCGACCGCTTCATCAAGGGCGAATGCCCCAAGTGCGGTGCCCCCGACCAGTACGGCGACAACTGCGAGGCCTGCGGCGCCGCCTATGCCCCGACCGAGCTGAAGAACCCCTACTCGG
>JANJTU010000021.1 GCA_024710965.1 Thauera sp.
TAGCTGTCGGCGTGCGCGTAGGCGAAGGCGATGCCGAGCAGGGTCAGGCCATTCATCGCCAGCGCCGCCACCGCGAGCGCCTTGCGCCGGCCGAGGTGGTCCGACAGCAGGCCGGCGAGCGGTGCGCCGACCAGTGCGCCGAGCATGTTCACCGACATGAACAGGTGGCTGGCGAACTGGCCGAGGCCGGGGAAGCGCTGCGCGGTGAAGTCGGGCAGCACCGGCACCATACCGGTGACCGGCAGCATCAGCCCGTAGAGCAGCAGCAGCGGCGTCAGTTGCCGGCCCACGGCATCACCGGCACGGTCGAGATCGCGTTCGCCGGTGCGCCCTCGATCACCTTGCGGCTGATCGCCAGGTACACCAGCGTGTTGTGCGCCGCGTCCCACATGCGGATCACGCGCGTCTCCTTGAACAGGATCGAGGTGTCCTCGCTGAACACCGTCTCGTCCTTCGGCAGCTTCGCCGGCAGCGTGATCGGGCCGGTCTGGCGGCAGGCGAGCGAGAACTGCGAGGGGTCCTGCGCCAGGCCAAAGGAGCCGGCGACGCCGCCGGTGCGCGCCTGGCTGACGTGGCAAGTCACGCCCGGCACCTTGGGGTCGGAGAAGGCATCGACGCAGACGCGGTGGTTGGCGCCGATCAGCTTCCACGCGGTGGTGACGCAGCCGATGGTTTCGGCTCGCGCCGGCAGCGCGGCCAGGGCCAGCGTCAGGGCCAACGTCGGGGCCAACGTCGGGGTGAAAGCGAGGCGGGGAAGGCGGCAGAGCAGGGAGACGTCGGACATGTCGTCAGGGTCGGGGAAGCGGAGCCGCGATGATACGACGCGGCCCGCCTGTGCGGGGGGACGGGCGCAGGCCGGTCAGTGCCCCTCGGCGACGATGCGAAAGCGCACCTGCACCTCGTCGGCGACCACGCTCGGGTCGGCCCAGGCGCCGTCGCCGACGGCGAACTCGGTGCGGCGGAACGGGAAGCCGCCTTCGAACACGGCGGTGTTGCCGTTCTGCTGCACGCTGAAGCGGGCGACGACGTCCTTCGTCTGGCCCTTCAGGCTGAGCGGGCCGCGCACCTCGAAGCGGCCGTCGCCGAGCGCCTTGACGCTGCTCGACTCGAAGCGCGCCACCGGGTGGTTGGCGGTGTCGAACCAGGCCCTGCCGGCGACTTCGGCGTTGGCGTCGGCCGAACCCGCATCGATGCTGGCGAGGTCGATCTCGATGCTGGCCTTGCCCGCTTCGGGCTGCGCCGGGTCGAACTCGAGGCGGGTGACGAAGCGGGCGAACTGGCCTTCGACCGGCACGCCCATCTGCTTCGAGACGAAGCTGATGCGGCTCTCGGCCGCACGCACTTCGGCGAACTGGATCGCGTGCGCACCGACGGTGGCCAGCGCGGCGAGGGCGGCGGCGGCGCCGAGCGCGAACGGGCGGGAACTGCGAAGCGTCATCGGGTCCATCCTTGTCATTGGCCGCGCCGCAGCAGCGGCAGCATGCGCACGAGCGTGGCGTCGCGGTCGACGAAGTGGTGCTTCAGCGCCGCCGCCACATGGAGGCCGACCAGGCCGAGCAGCAGGAAGTTCAGCGCCTTGTGCGTCGCCAGCAGCAGCTCGCCGAGCGCCTCGTCCTTGCCCACGAGGTCGGGCAGCGGCAGCACGCCGAGCCAGACCACCGGAAAGCCCTTCGCCGAACTCATCATCCAGCCGGTGAGCGGGATCGCCACCATGAGCGCGTAGAGCAGGGCGTGCGTCACCGCGGCGGCGCGCCGCTGCCAGGCCGGCGCCGGCAGCGCGGGCGGCGCGCCCTTGCCCAGGCGCCACAGCACGCGCAGCACCACCAGCGCCAGGATCAGCATGCCGAGCCACTTGTGGTAGGAGTACAGCTGCAGCTTCAGCGGCGACAGCGCGAGGCTGGTCATGTACAGGCCGAGCGGAAAACTGCAGCAGATCAGCACTGCCACCAGCCAGTGCAGGGCGATGGCCGGGCGGTTGTAGCCTTGCATCATGGGGCGCATTTGTCCGGTGAAATAAGAACATTCAAGCATCTGCGCGGGCGACAGGGAAGAACGCGTCTTCGCCTCTTCGTCGCGGAAAATTGGATCGATCCGTCCTGCTGCCGTTCCACTACCGCAGACTGCGGCCGTGGCTGCCTTTACAAGCCGCTGGCCGAAAAGCGGACCGGCGCCGCCGCGCCCGGGCGACGCGTCTGCCGCCAGCCTGCTAAGGTGAAACAGGCACCGGCCCCCGGCGTCGGCTGCGAAACCGGCCGCGCGCAGCGCGCCGGCGCGCCCGCTTCCGAGGAAGCTTCAGCAGGTATCCGCACAATGCCGAACCCGAACCTGAACCCGGACCCGGAAATCGTCACCGACCTCGCGGCCGAGACGGCCTACGGCGGCTACCTGCACCTCGATCGGCTGCTCGACGCCCAGCATCCGCGCTCCACGCACCACGACGAGATGCTGTTCATCATTCAGCACCAGGTCGCCGAGCTGTGGATGAAGCTGATGGTCCACGAGCTCGGCGCCGCCATCGAGCACGTCCGCGCCGACCGCCTCGAGCCCTGCTTCAAGATCCTCGCCCGCGTGAAGCAGGTGCAGCGCCAGCTCTTCGAGCAGTGGTCGGTGCTGGAGACGCTAACCCCGGCGGAGTACGTCCGCTTCCGCGACCGGCTCGGGCCCGCCTCCGGGCTGCAGTCCTTCCAGTTCCGCGCCGTCGAGTTCCTCCTCGGCAACAAGGACGCCTATGCGCTCGAGCTGCAGCGTCACGACCCCGCGCGCCATGCCTGGCTGCAGCAGCTGCTCCACGCGCCCAGCCTGTACGACGAATTCCTGCGCCATCTCGGCCGCAGCGGCTTCGCGGTGCCAGCCGAGCGCATCGAGCGCGACTGGTCGCAGCCCTACGCGCGCCACCCCGCGGTGGTCGAGGTCTTCAAGACCATCTACGAGGACACCGAGCGCCACTGGGCCGAGTACGACATGTGCGAGAAGCTGGTCGATGTCGAGGAGAACTTCCAGCTCTGGCGCTTTCGCCACGTCAAGACCGTCGAGCGCATCATCGGCTTCAAGCGCGGCACCGGCGGCACCGCCGGCGTCGCTTTCCTCAGGAAGACGCTCGAGACCCGGCTCTTCCCCGAGCTGATCGATGTCCGCACCGAAATTGGCTGAGGCCTTTCTGCGCCGCGCAGTGTGGCCGCGCTTCGCGCGCGTGATGGCGCGCGACGAGATCTACCTCGCCAACCACTCCCTGGGCCGCCCGCCGGACCGCATGGCCGCGGACGTCGGCGCCGCGCTCGATGCCTGGTACCGCGACCTGGATGGCGCCTGGGATTTCTGGCTGCAGGGGCGGGAGCGCTTCCGCGCGCTCACCGCCCGCCTGGTCGGCGCGCCGCACCCCGACTGCATCGTGCCGAAGACGAGCGCCGGGCAGGGCCTGCGCGCGGTGCTCAACGCGCTGCCGGGCAAGCCGCGGGTGGTGACGACGGACGGCGAGTTCGACTCGATCGACTTCATCCTGCGCGCCTATCGCGACCACGGGCGGATCGAGCTCGGCGTGATGCCGTGGCGCGCGCTGTCGGCGGCGGGCGCGGACCTCGTCGTGCTGTCGACGGTGATGTTCCGCAGCGGCGAGGTCGTCGCCGAGCTTGCCCGGCGCGTGCGCAGCGTCCACGCTGCCGGGGCGCGGGTGCTGCTCGACGTCTACCACCATGCCGGCGCGCTGGCGCTCGACCTTGCCGCGCTCGATGCCGACTTCGCCATCGGCGGCTCCTACAAGTATCTGCGCGGCGGCGCGGGGGCGTGCTGGCTGTACGTCCGCCCGGACCTCGCCGCGACGCTGCGCACGCTCGACACCGGCTGGTTCGCGAAGAAGGACGCCTTCGCCTACACCCGCCCCGAGCCGGCGCAGTTGGGCTGCGGCGGTGACGCCTGGCTCGAGTCGACGCCGCCCGTGCTCGCCCCCTTCCAGGCCCTGGCCGGCCTCGAGTTCACGCTGGAAATGGGGGTGGAGCGGCTGCGCGCCCACAACCTCGCGCAGAAGCGGGCCTTCGCCGCCCTGCTGGCACGGCGCGGCGTGCTCGCCCGCGGCGCGGGCGAGGAGCATGGCGCCTTCCTCAGCATCGTGCATGCCGATGCTGCCGGTGTCGCTGCGGCCCTGCGGGTCCGCGGCGTCAATACGGATGCGCGTGGCGACCGGCTGCGCCTGTGTCCGGACATCCTCACTTCGGACGACGAGCTCGAGCGCGCTGCGCAGCTGCTCGGCGAAGTCCTCGCCGAGCGGGAGGAGGGCGCAGCAGCGCCCGGGGGCGGCGAGGCCGACGGGCGTTGATGGCAGTCAAGTCGGACTGCGCCGTCCCTGTCCTAGAATCCCGTCCTGCTGCTGCCTTCGCCCGTCTGCCACCTTCGCCCGTCTGCCCCCGCCCGCCGATGCGCCTGACCCGTCCCGCCCGCGCGCTCACCGCCTGGATCGCGACCTTCGCGATGCTGGTGGCCGCGCTCGCGCCGGCGCTGTCGCAGGCCGCGTATCGCGCCTCGGGCGACGCGATGTGGCTGGAGATCTGCACCGCCTACGGCATCGAGCACGTCGCCGTGAACGGCGGCGCGCAGGATCCGGCCGACGACGCGGACCGGCCCGTCAAGCCCTGCGTCTTCTGCGGCCTGTTCGCCGGCGCGCTGCCCGCGCCCTGGGGCGCGGCGGGCGTGCCGGCGGCCGAGGGCAGCGGCGACATCGTCGCCCTCCTCACCCTGCCGCCGCCGCGGCCCGCCCTTGCGTGGGCCGCCGCCCGTCCGCGCGCACCGCCCGCGCACGCCTGAGTCCCCGCGCACAGCCGCAGTCCACCACGCCCCCGGGCGCCCGCTCGCCAGCGGCCGCCGTGTGCGCCCTCGTCGCCCCGCACCGGACCGCGCCCGCCAGGCGCTGACCGGCCGACGCTCCGCCGCCTCGCCGTCGGAGGGAGCGCCGCGGTAGGCGCGCGACACCGCTGCCGTCATCCACGCGACGCTCGCCCGGCTGGCGCCGCCGCGCCACGGGCGATGACGGGCTTCGCCGCTGCGCCGCGCGCGGCTGCCGCAGGGACTCCTCCGTTCATCCGTCGCATCCGAGTCGAGTGACCCGGCGGGCCTGCGCGCCCGCCACCCCGATGTCGATGCGCAGACGCTGCCGGCGGCGTGGCCCCGGCGCGCGCCTGCGCACCCAGGAAAGGAGTACAGCGTGAAACACAAGCAGCTTGCCGCCCTCGTCGCGGCCCTCGGCGCCGCGTTCGCCGCCAGCGCCGAAACCCTGCCCGTGCTGGGCGAAGTCAGTGTCACCGCGACGCGCGAGGCGCGCCCGCTCGGCGAGACGCCGGCCACCGTGTCCGCGGTGAAGGCAGAGACCATCGCCGCGAGCCGCCCGGCGCACCCGAAGGAGGTGCTCAACCAGGTCCCCGGGGTGTGGATCAGCAACCTGTCGGGCGAAGGCCATTCCACCGCGATCCGCCAGCCGCTGACCACCGCCGCGGTGTACCTCTATCTGGAAGACGGGGCGTTCCGGAGCGGTATCGGCGCGCTCCGTTTCTACCGGAAGCGATCAATGATACGAATTATATTCCCTCTCATCCTCGGCATCGCCACCCTGTT
>JANJTU010000063.1 GCA_024710965.1 Thauera sp.
TTGAAGAACTGGATGTCGTCGATGATCAGCATGTCGAGCGAGCGATAGTAGCGCTTGAACGCGTCGAAGCTCTTCTGCTGGTAGGCGCGCACGACGTCGGCGTAGTAGTCCTCGACATGCACGTAGCGGATCACCGCGCGCGGGTTGTGCTTGAACACGGCGTTGCCGATCGCGTGCACGAGGTGGGTCTTGCCCAGGCCGACGCCGCCGTAGACGAACAGCGGGTTGTAGGAAGTGCCCGGGTTCTGCGCCACCTGCATGGCGGCGGCGCGGGCGAGGTCGTTGGCGCGGCCGGTGACGAGGGTGTCGAAGGTGAAGTCGGCGTTGAGTCGGGTCTTCTCGTAGGCAAGCTCGAGCGCGGAGCCGGCCTCGGCCTCGCGGGGGGGCGGGGCGACGCGTTGTGGGCGCGGCGGCGGCGCATCGTCCGCAGCGGCGGGTGCGGCGGCGGGCGTCGCGGCCGCTTCGGTCACGGTGCTGCGTGCGGCGGTTGCCGGCGCCGCTGCTGGCGCGGTCTCGGCGCGTGCGGGGGCCGCACGCGCGGGCCGGGCGCTGCCCGCCGGCGGGAGCTGCAGGTCGATCTGCAGCGGTGCGCCGGAAAATTCCTCGCCCAGCTCGGCGATGCGGCGCAGGTAGCGTTCGCGCACCCACTGCAGCACGAAGCGGTTGGGCGCGAACAGGGAGAAGGCCGGGCCTTCGCCGGCTTCGGCCCGCAGGGTCTTGATCCAGGTGTTGAACTGCTGCTGCGGCAGCTCCTGTTCAAGGCGCGACAGGCAGAAGGACCAGAAATCTTGAGTCACGGCGAGGTTGGTTTCGATAGGCGGCAAAATGATCGGGCTGCGCCGGGCGTGCGGCGCGCTGGGGGCTTATCGGCCTTGCGGCATGTTGTCGGGAACTGGTGCATGCATCGCCCGCGGCCGGGGTGCGCGAGGCTGCGGACGGCACGGGCGGCAAGGCAATGAAGGGCATCATTCTAACCCTCGCAGGGGGAGTTATCCACAGGATGGGGTAAAAATTGTTATTGACAAACATGGGATTATCCATTTAACTCCTGCGTTTGACCTAACACTGGCAATCCGATCATGAAACGCACTTACCAACCCTCCGTCGTTCGTCGCAAGCGCACCCACGGCTTCCTGGTCCGCATGAAGACCCGTGGCGGCCGTGCGGTCATTCGCGCCCGTCGTGCCAAGGGTCGTCATCGCCTCGCCGTCTGAGGTGACGCTGCCCACGGGCGCTGATCAGGGTTTTCGCAGCGCCCACAGATTGCACAAAACGGATGAGTACTCATCCGTTTTTGCTTTTCGGCGGGCGCTGCGCGGGCGCTTCTACATGCTGCACTACCGGCCGAACGGGCTCGACACCGCCCGCCTCGGGGTGGTGGTGGCGAAGAAGCTCGCCAAGCGGGCCAACGTGCGCAATCTGGTGAAGCGGATTGCGCGCGAGATCTTTCGCCGCCATCGTCAGGCCCTGCCGCCGGTGGACCTCGTGGTCCGTCTGCACGCGCCCGTCGCCGCGGCGACACGCGCCGAACTGAATCTCGACCTGCTGCAGTTGCTGCAAAGGCTGCCACGGCAATGAAGACCCTGCTGATCGCCCTGCTGCGTTTCTACCGCTACGCGATCAGCCCGATGCTGGGCCGCAATTGCCGCTTCCACCCGACCTGCTCCGCATATGCGATCGAGGCGGTCCAGCGCCACGGCGCCCTGCGCGGCGGCTGGCTGGCGATCAGACGGGTAGGGCGCTGTCACCCCTTCAATCCGGGCGGGTATGATCCCGTTCCCTGACCTGAGACAGAACGACTCCGATGGATCAACGCCGCCTCATCCTCTTCCTGGTTTTCTCCTTCTCCCTGGTCATGCTGTGGGAGGGCTGGATCAAGCACAACCAGCCCGCGCCCGTGGCGCAGCAGAGCGCCGCCACGACCGCGGCGGGCGACGGCGTGGTGCCGACGCCCTCGGCCAAGCTCGCGCCGGGCCAGGTCGTGGTCCCGAGCGGTCCCGCGCCTTCGGCCGTGGCGACCGTCACCGTCGAGACCGACCTGATGCGTGCGGAGGTCTCCGCGCAGGGGGGCGACGTCGTTCGGCTGGAGTTCAAGGAGCACAAGCAGAAGGAAGATCACAGCAAGCCCTTCCTGCTCTTCGATAACGGCTCCGCGCACACGTATCTTGCGCAAAGCGGCCTGATCGGCGAGGGCCTGCCGACCCACAAGACGGTGTTCACGCTGCCCGAGGGCGACGTCGCGCTGAAGGCCGGCGAGGACAGCGTCGTCCTGCGCCTCGAGGCGCCAGAGCAGAACGGCATTCGCGTCACCAAGGTGATGACGTTTGCGCGCGGCAGCTATCTGGTCGACGTCTCTTACGAGATCAGCAACGGCAGCGGCGAGGCGGTCAGCGCGCATGCCTACTTCCAGCTCACGCGCGACTCCAACCCGGCAGAAAAGCCCGAGGGTTTCGGCGGCGTGCAGACCTTCATCGGCCCCGCCTTCTATACCGAGGCGGGCAAGTTCCAGAAGGTCCAGTTTGAGGACATCGACGACGGCGACGCCAAGTTCGTCAAGACGGCGAGCGACGGCTGGGTGGCGATGGTGCAGCACTACTTCGTCAGCGCATGGCTTCCGGCGGCGGGGGCCGAGCGCGAGTACTTCGCGCGTTCGGTCGGCAATGGCCTCTACTCGGCGGGCGCGATCGTCCCCGTCAGCCAGATCGCACCGGGTGCGACGGCGAAGGTGGAGTCGCGCCTGTATGCGGGCCCGCAGGAGCAGGACAAGCTCGAGGCCATCGCGCCGGGGCTGGATCTGGTGGTCGATTACGGCTGGCTCACGGTGATTGCGGCGCCGCTGTTCTGGGTACTGGCCTGGCTGTACAAGCTGACCGGGAACTGGGGCTGGGCGATCATCCTCGTGACCGTGATGCTGAAGGCGCTCTTCTTCCCGCTGTCGGCCGCCAGCTACAAGTCGATGGCCAAGATGCGCGTGCTCGGCCCGCGCCTGCAGCGCATGAAAGAGCTGTACGGCAACGACAAGGCGAAGATGCAGCAGGAGATGATGAATCTCTACCGCACGGAGAAGATCAATCCGCTCGGCGGCTGCCTGCCGATCCTGGTGCAGATCCCGGTCTTCATCGCCCTGTACTGGGTGCTGCTGGGCAGCGTCGAGATGCGTCAGGCGCCGTGGCTGGGCTGGATCCAGGATCTGTCGGCGAAGGATCCGTACTTCATCCTGCCGATCATCATGGGCGTGTCGATGCTGGTGCAGATGAAGCTGAACCCGACCCCGCCCGACCCGATCCAGGCCAAGGTCATGATGGCGATGCCGATCGTGTTTACCTTCATGTTCCTGTGGTTCCCGTCCGGGCTCGTGCTGTACTGGGTGGTGAACAACGTTCTGTCGATTGCCCAGCAGTGGCAGATCACGCGGATGATCGAGAGTGCAAAGTCCGGCACCAAGGCCGCCTGACACCATCGCCGCGATCGCGACGGCGCCGGGGCGGGGCGGCATCGGCGTCGTTCGCGTCTCGGGCAGCGGGCTGGCCGATTTTGCCCGCAGCCTGTGCGGCCGTGAGCCGCGCGCGCGCACGGCCGTCCTGACCCGCTTTCGCGACGCCGACGGGGCGGCGATCGACGAGGGCATCCTGCTCTACTTCCCCGCGCCGGCCTCCTTCACCGGCGAAGACGTGATCGAGCTGCAGGGTCACGGCGGCCCGGTGGTGATGCAACTGCTGCTCGAGCGCTGCCAGGCGCTCGGCGCGCGCCTGGCGGAGCCGGGCGAATTCACCCGCCGCGCCTTCCTCAACGGCAAGCTCGACCTCGCCCAGGCCGAGAGCGTCGCCGATCTGATCGAGGCCTCGACCGCGGCTGCGGCGCGTTCGGCGCTGCGTTCGCTGTCCGGCCAGTTCTCCGAAGAGATTCACCGCATTGTCGATGCGCTGATCGGCCTGCGCATGCTGGTCGAGGCCACGCTCGACTTCCCGGAAGAGGAGGTCGAGTTCCTCGAGCGCGCACGCGCGATGCCGCGCCTGGCCGCGATCCGCGCCCGCATCGAAGGGGTGCTCGACCGCGCCCGGCAGGGTGCGCTGCTGCGCAGCGGCCTCAACGTCGTGCTGGTCGGCGCGCCGAACGTCGGCAAGTCGAGCCTGCTGAACCAACTCGCCGGCGAGGAACGGGCGATCGTCACCGACATCGCCGGCACCACCCGCGACGCGCTGCGCGAGACGATCCAGATCGAGGGCATCCCGCTGCACATCATCGACACCGCCGGTCTGCGCGACACCGCCGACACCGTGGAGCGGATCGGCATCGAGCGCACCTGGCGCGAGATCGGGCGCGCCGACGTGATCCTGCGTCTGAGCGACGCCAGCGCGGCGGCCGGTGCGGCCGACGAGGACTTCGACACCCGCCTGCCGGCCGGTGTCGAGCGCATCGATGTCGTGAACAAGATCGACCTGTGCGCCCGCAGCCCGGCGCGCAGCGAGGAGGGCGGGCGCGTCCGTCTCCACGTCTCGGCCAGGAGCGGCGCGGGGATCGATCTCGTCCGCGCCGAGCTGCTGCGCATCGCCGGCTGGCACGCCCACGGCGAGGATGTCATCCTCGCTCGCGAACGTCATCTGCATGCCCTGCGTGCGGCGCTCGCGCATGTGGACGCGGCCGCGGCGCAGGGCGGGGCGCTCGAGCTGTTTGCGGAGGAGCTGCGACTGGCGCAGGAAAGCCTGGGCGAGATCACCGGCGAGTTCAGCGCCGACGACCTGCTCGGCGTCATCTTCTCGCGTTTCTGCATCGGCAAGTAGCGACGCTTCCGGCATAGTCCGACACGTTCCGCAAACGACCTTCAAGCCCGCGTAACTGCGGGCTTTCTTGTTCCGGTAGCGGCTTGCGAGTTCCGCAGAGTGCCGCCTAGAATGTGCCCATAAACATGCCCACGCAGATGGGCACGCGCTCCACACCTGGGCACGCCTGTGCCCGAGGCTGTAACCACATACAGGTTTCAGATGGCCGAGCGCATGGGCACTGCGAGGCCGCCGATAGGGCTGAAGTCCGTGCCACGCAAGGGATGCAGGCGAATGCGCCCACGGTGCCGGGTTTGTGGCGGTGGACCCCGAAACGAGGGCACAGCGAAAGCGATGGGCACAGGCACACGACGAGGTGAGATATGGCACTGACAGACGCGAAGCTGCGGAGCTTGAAGCCGAGGACGAAGCCCTACCAGGCGGCAGACGGCGGGGGGCTGTTCGTGGAGGTGATGCCCGGCGGCGCGCTGCCGTGGCGCTGGCGCTATCGGCTGCACGGCAAGCAGGAAAAAGTCACGCTCGGGGAATACCCCGCCTATTCGCTGGCCGACGCTCGGCAGTGGCGCGAAGACTGCGCGGCACTGGTGGCGCGGGGCGTGTCGCCCATGGCGCTCAAGCGTGGCGATCCCGTGTCCGCCGATCTGCCGGCACTCGTGCGGGAGCGCGCCGAGCGGTTCATTGCCGACTGGTGCATGCAGGTGCGCAAGAAGGTCGAGGCGAAGGCGGCTGAGGCGCGCGCCGCCAGCACTCTGGAGGCGTTCGCCTGGCGCTGGTATGCAGAGGTCGCAGAGCCGGGCAACAGCAACCCTCGCAACATCAAGCGCGTGCTGGAGAAGGACGTGATCCCCGCGATCGGCATGAAGCAGATCGCCGACGTGACCGTGACCGACGTGTTGGCGATCACGGACAGGATCAAGGCGCGTGGCGCCGATCAGATGGCGCTGCAGACGCGCAACGTGATGAAGCGGCTGTTCGCCTACGCCATCGCGCGCGAGCTGACGAAGTTCAACCCGGCTGCCGCAGTGGAGGCGCAGTTCATTGCGACCGCCAAGAGCCGGGACGTGGCGCTAACCTCGGAAGAGGTGGGCAAGCTGCTGCGCGCGATCTACCAGTCATCGATGAAGCGCGCGCACAAGCTCGCGCTTCATCTGCTGATCCTGTGCATGGTGCGGAAGTCCGAGCTGATCGAGGCGCGATGGGACGAGCTCGACCTCGAGGCGGCGGAGTGGGCGATCCCCGCCGAGCGGATGAAGAAGGACCGCCCGCACCTCGTTCCGCTGTCGCGCCAGGCGGTGGCGATGTTCGAAGAGCTGAAGGGCCTGGCGAGCGGATCCGAGTTCGTGTTCCCGAGCCGGAGCAGCCTGAAGCAGCCCATCGCGCACAGCACGCTGAACGTCGCCGTCCGCGCGCTCGATATCGACGTGCGCGACTTCGTGATTCACGACTTCCGGCGCACGGCCTCAACCCATTTGCACGAGGCCGGGTTCAACTCCGACTGGATCGAGAAGTGCTTGGCGCACGAGACGAAGGGCATCCGGGGGATCTACAACCGGGCGCAGTACGCCGACCAGCGGCGCCAGATGCTGCAATGGTGGGCGGACTTCGTGGACAGCCAGATCGAGGAGGGCCGGAAGGTCATCATCGGGCGGTTCGGGAAGGCGTACCGGGCCGCGTGACCGGCGGCATTTTGCAGAACAAATCGGCACAAGTTAGAATCCGGACTGATCTTGCGAAACGACCGGGCCGCCAACGAGCGGCAACGATACGACCGCACCCGGACGCTCTCCGGCATCCATGCGCTGCCCAGCGCCCTGTTTTATGCGCCGACCCTTTTGACTCCGCGCAGGAAAACAGCGAATGCAATCAGCATTCGACTACATACCTACCCGCTATGAAAACAAGCCGACATCGCTTGCGCTGACGCTTTCGTGTGCGGCGCGAGCACATCCAACTTTCTTGGAGTGCCAGACATGGCCGCACAAGCCAGCAACGCGCCCACCATCCTGAGGCGCAACCAGGTTGAAGCCCGCACCGGGCTCTCCCGTTCCACGATCTACGCGAAGATGCGCCCGAACCCGAAGAGGCCGGGCGACTTCGACCCTACCTTTCCCCAGCCCATCGCCGTGGGCGCTCGCGCCGTGGGCTGGCTCGAGCACGAGGTTTCTGCCTGGCTGGCGGCGCAGATCGAGAAGAGCCGCGCACAGAGCTCCGAGGCCGCGCAATGAAAATGCGCCCGGTCCGCCGAAGCAGTACCGAGCGCCGAGAGCAGCGCCCATTCTACCCCGCAGCACCCGGGCCTACCTGGCATCAAGCGCGGCGCGGGCGCGCTCGATGGCGGCGGGGGTGTGCATGACCGAGACGGATGTTCTGACGGCAGCATGTCCGGCCTGCGGCGCGGCTGCCGAGTACCCCGACTGCGAGCACTGCGGGCACGTGTTCGAGGCCGGCGCCGACGACCTGACCGAGCCGGCCCGCGAGGCGCTGCGCCTTGCTGGAGCGGGGGTGCCGGTCTTCCCCTGCAAGCCCGACAAGGCTCCACTGACGCGCAACGGCTTCAAGGACGCCAGCGCGGACCCTGACCAGGTGCGCGCGTGGTGGGCGCAGTACCCGTATGCGCTGCCGGGCGTGCCGACCGGGAAGGCTTCGGGGTACGACGTGCTCGACATCGATCTGAGGCCCGGCAAGGACGGATTCACGGAGCTGGCGGCGCGGGAGCTGCGGCTGCCGCAGACGCGCATGCACCGCACCCAATCCGGCGGCGCGCACGTGCTGATGCGGGCTGCCGGACTGGCAAGCAGTTCGGGCAAGATCGCACCCGGCGTCGACGTGCGCGGGGAAGGCGGCTACGTGATCTGGTGGCCTGCTGCCGGGCACACCGTAGAGCAGCCCGACATGCTCGCCGACGTGCCGCAATGGCTGCTCGAGGCGGCGGGGCGGCGCGGTAATGCCCCTGAGGCCGCACCAGGGAGGGATGGTGCTGTCTTCGTGCCGCCGGAGGTAGTGCGTGACCTCAGAAGCGCGCTGACGGCGCTACGGGCCGACGACTACGCGCGATGGATCAGGATCGGGCACGCGCTCACGCCTCTTGGCGAGCAAGGGCGCGCGCTGTGGCTGGAATGGTCGCAGACCTCGGAGAAGTGGCAGGCGGCGGATGCGCGGCGCTGGGCGACGTTCCAACCGACTGCGACCGGCTACGAGGCGGTTTTCGCGGAGGCGCAGCGGGCCGGATGGCTGAACCCGATGAGCAACGCGGCGCGCTCGACAGTGCCGGCGGGCACACCAGGCGCAGGGGGCGCCACCCCTGACGGGAACGCCACCCCAGTAGCGTACATCCCGCTGCTTCAGCTCGCCGACTGGCGCGCGAGCACGCGTTTTTCCGGGCAGCCGCCCGAACGCGAGTATCTGGTCAATGGCGTGTTCCCGATGGGCAAGCCTGCACTGGTCGCCAGCGGGGGTGGCCTCGGCAAGTCCTTCGGCCTGCTCGATCTGGCCGTCAAGGTGGCCACCTTCGAGCGCGACGCATTCGCCCGTGACTTCGCTTTCGGCGGCATGGTGATGCGCGGCGGCGCGGTGGTCTATTTCACCGCCGAGGACGATGCCGCCGAGGTGCATGGGCGTCTGTCCGCCCTGCGCTCGCGCCCCGAGCGC
Source organism: Thauera sp. (assembly GCA_024710965.1). GTDB lineage: Bacteria > Pseudomonadota > Gammaproteobacteria > Burkholderiales > Rhodocyclaceae > Thauera. The sequence goes on from JANJTU010000063.1 coordinate 8,430, forward strand.
CTGCACATCATCCCCTTGCCCGAGCTGCCCCGCGTGCCGACCCTGTTCGCCGTTGATCCGTTCGTGCGCAAGCCGGGCGATACCGAGGACTGGCGCGCTCTGTGCCAGCAGCTCGCAGCCGTCCAGGATCTTGCGCTTGTGGTCTTCGATCCGCTGCAACCGTTCTGCGGCATGGACCTGAATCCACCCGAGAACGCGCAGGCCGTGTGCACCGCGCTCGCCAGTCTGGCCGCCAGGACGGGCGCCGCGGTGATCGTCAGCCACCACATGCGCAAAGACGGCGCGAAGCCGATCGGCAGCCCGGAGGAAGCCCGGCAGGCGATTCGATCCAGCTCCGCCCTCGTCGATGGCGTGCGCTGCGTCTACGCGCTGTGGCCCGCCCCCGAGGAACGGGCGCGCGAGGCATGTCGCGCCCTCTCCATCCCGCTTGAGCGTGACACCGTGGTGCACGGCGCAGTGGTGAAGGCCAACGGCCCGGCCAACCGCAAGGTGCAAACCTACATCCGGAACGGCTTCGGCCTGCTCATCAACCGCACCCCCGACCTCGGGCATGCCGCACCGAACACCGATGACCTGGCCGCGCAACTGGTCGAATGCATCGGCAGCGCCGCCGATGCCGGCCGTCCCTATCAGCTCTCCGGGACCGGGCACGGGCTCTACGCCCGGCGGCACGAGCTGCCGGCCGCGCTCGCCGCGCTCGGGCGCAATCGCCTTCAGGATCTCGGGCAAGAGCTGCTTGACGCTGCCCGCATCGTCAAAGCCGCCGCATCGAACACCCTGGGGAACGGGACCGGCCCTGTCTGCTGGCTCGACGTGCCCAACGGCCCCTTTGCATCCGGTCGGGGGACCATGAAGCCCGGCCACATCACCCACCGCACGGAGTCATGATGCGAGCGACTGTCAGTTTCCGCGCCCCCGTTCCCGACGTTTCAGCGTTCCCGTTCCCGACGTTCCCGCGGGAACGCGTTTTTCCGGGAACGCTGAAACCCTTGCGGGGCAAGGCTTCCCGGCATTTTCAGCGTTCCCGTTCCCGACGTTCCCGCGAACTTCGGGAACGCTGTAACATATTGATTTTCCAGCAATTCCCGACGTTCCCGACGTTCCCTTTCTTTAGAAAGAAAGAGTGCGTTGGGAACGCACTTTCTTTTTTCGGGAAGAAGGATGCCAGCCTGGGGGGTGCGCGATGACCAGACGGCACAAGCCGCACGCCACCTTCAGGCCCGGCGACCCCATCGAAGGCTTGAGCAAGTACGGGGCGCTGTTCGCCGGGCACGATTTCGGCGGGCCGCTCCTGATCGAGGCATGGGGGTTCAATGACGCCGGGGGGCTGATCTACTTCGCCTGCATGGCGGCGCGCATGCCCGACCCGGAACGATCGCGCCGCTTCGCCTGCCTTCACCGGCTGTTGCTCGAGGCGGCGGGGCGGCGCGGGTTCCGGGAACGTCTCGCGCTCGACCTGCTGCTTGCTGACGACGACACCAGGGAGGGGGACATCGCGCGGCTGATCTGCGGCAAGGCGGGGCGCCTGCTGACGCCCGACGACGTGCAAGAGGCTTTCCGCCTGTCGGGCTGGGGAGGGCCGCTGTACATCGTGCCGCGCGAGTTCGTGCTGAAGCATCACCAGCGCGCCATGAGAGGCCGCAGGGGGCGATAGGGGCGCGAGGCGACATCGCCCCCTTGCCCGCACTCGGGGAGAGGCGGCGCGGGGCTGCCGCGGCGGGGTGCATGCCGTCGCAGCACCAACCCCCGGCGGGGTGAAAACTGCCCAGCCGCGCGCCTCTGCGCCCCCGTGTGCCGGCCGCGCTGACAGGGACCCCGCGCCGCCAGCATGCGAGCGCGCCCGCTCCGCGCGCTGGCACCTCGCCGCCGGCTGCCCGCGCCGGACTGGGTGCGCCTGGGCATGGCCGCGAAGGCTGCCGGCCTCACCTTCGAGGACTGGCACGACTGGAGCGCGACCGCCGGCAACTACCGCAACCAGGCCGACTGCCGCTCGACCTGGAACAGCATGAAGGGCGACGGCATCAGGGCGGGCACGGTGTTCGCCGCCGCCCGCCGGCTGGCAGGACCCGACCCGCTCCAGCGCGACGCCGGGCAATCCTCTATCTGCTGGACAACCGGTCAACCGTCTGACGTATGACCGCCCAGCCGCGAGCACACCACCTCTGGGACGCGCCAGAACGGCGCAGGAGCCGCGAACCGCACCCGCGGAAGGGCAGGGCGCCAGCCCCCGCGCCGCCGCCCTCTGGAGCCGTCTGGAAGCCGCGCCCGCCTCGCATGGCTACCTGACCCGAAAGGGCATGGCTCCCGATGGCCTGCGCATCGCATCGGCCGGCCTGACCATCGCCGGGCGCGACTGCGCCGGCTGGCTGGCGCTGCCCGTCTGGAGCGTCTCGACCGGCGAGCTTCAGAGCATCCAGTTCGCCGCCGCCGAGGCCGGCCCCCCCGAAACTGAGCCTACCCGGCTGCCGCATTGCCGGCGTCGCGCTGGTGGTGCATCAGGACGCGCCAGAAGGCCGCCCCAGCCCCGAAGCGTTCGCCGGTGGCGTGACGTACCTGGCCGAAGGCGTGGCGACCGCCGCGAGTCTGTATCAAGCGACGGGCCGCGCCGCCGTGGCCTGCTTCGGCAAGGGCAACGTCGACGCCATCGCCCGCCCCCTGCGCCAGCAATACCCCGGCCTGCGCATCGTGCTGTGTCTCGACCGGGGCGCGATGCGGTTTGCCGCCGGCACTGGTGGCGCGGAGGCGGCACCTGTATGCCCGAACAGGTATCGAGCCAGCCCGGACGATCCGCCTCGCCGACATGAGCGCGCACCGCGGCGGCATCTGACCTGTTGCCCGAGCAGGCGCGGAACAGTCCGCCGCTCTCCCCCGCGCCGCCAGTTGCGCCAGTGGCATATGATTTTTGAATGCTGGATACTTGCGGATGTCGGCATCGAGCAGCAGGCCGCCGAACAGGCCGCCCCCGCGCTGCGGGTGGTGGCGAACCGAGCAACACCGCGCCGGCCGGCCGCCGGCAAGAAGCGGGGCAGCGTGGTGCCAGAATCACCGCGCCGCCCCTGACCACAAGGTGAAATTGACTCACATCATGGTTATGGAAACTGTAGCAGACCTGAGCAAGACGGAAGACCTCATCACGATCGGCGCGGAGAGGCACGCCATCATCGTCGACGCCGCCGTCGAAATCAGCTCGTTGTGTGAACTGCTGCGAAAGTACAAAGAGGCCGACTATACCGCCGTGCGTGGCGTGCTGGCTCGCATTGACGACCTCGCACGCATCGTTGGGACCGGACTGGACGACTCCGTACAGCAGACTGCCGACCTGGCGCGCGACCTGCGCCGAGACTGACCTTCACGCCGCTTGACCAGGATCAGCACCAGCACTCTCGACCCGGCTGTGCGCCGGGTTTTTCAGTTTCGGGGCGACTACCGACACAATCCGGCAAGTTCCGCGCTATGTGTGCCCACATGTGTGCCCATTTCGGCGGGAGAGAATCAAGGAAGCCTTGCGCCACAAGGGATGTAGGCGATTTGCTCGCTTCTGCATCGGTAGCGACGCTTCCGGCGCCGATCCAGCGCAGGCGTGCATAGGGGCGGGCGTAGTCCGGGCGACGTGCGCGGTGGGTGCAAGGCAATGCGATTGGCATTTGCGCTCAGGTTTTGCGGCGGGCGCTGAAGCGGCGCCGTCGCGGCGCGGGCGTGCGTTCGGCTATCATGCCGTGCGGGTCGGCCGGGCGATGCCCCGGGGGCGGGAGCGGGAGGCATGACCCGGTGCGTCTTCGGGCTCGGGCGACTGATCCCGCGCCGCGGTCACCGACGAGCCTGTCATCGGCCCCGCTGACACCGCCCGAGGACTTCAAGCTTTGTCGCCAATGACCATTCGAAAGTCTGTCCTGTCGCGCCGGCGCCTAGGTCTGGCCTGTGCCGGTTGGGCGCGGGCGGTGGAACTGGCCGTCCTCTGCCTGCTGGTGGCGAGCGGGCTCCTGCTCGGCCCGAGTGCCGCGGCGCATGCCGGCGCGGCGGCCGTGCTGACGGCGGCGACGACCTCCGTCGCGCTCGAGGCGCATGTGGAGTTTCTCGAGGATCCGGGCGGCCGCCTGTCCCTCGCGGAGGTCAGCGCCCCTCCGGCGGCGCAGCAGTTCGCGCCGGCGGCCGCGGGTTCGGAGATCAACTTCGGCTATTCGGCCTCGGCCTACTGGCTCCGCTTCACCGTCGTCTCCGGTACGGCAGCGCCGAACTGGTTGCTGGAGATCGCGTTTCCCTCGCTCGACCGGATCGAGCTGTATGTGCCGGAAGGGGGCGGCTACCGGCGGCTGGTCGTCGGTGACGATCTGCCCTTTGCCGCGCGCCCGCTCGCCAACCGCAACTTCGTCATCCCGCTCGAGATCGCCGACGGGGCGAGCGCGACCTACTACCTGCGCGTGAGCTCGTCCGGCAGTCTGACGGTGCCGCTGCGGCTGTGGCGGCCGGCGGCGTTCGCGCGCTACAGCGAGGACGCCTACGCGGGCCTGTCGCTCTACTACGGCACGCTGCTCGCGCTGCTGCTGTACAACCTGCTGCTGTACGTATCGATCCGCGACCGCAACTACCTCGTCTACACCCTGTTCGTCGCCTGCATGGCGATCGGCCAGCTGTCGCTCAACGGGCTTGGCAATCAGTACGTCTGGCCGGGCTGGCCGGCGTGGGGGAACGTGGCCCTGCCGGTCGGCTTCGCCGCCACGGGTTTCTTCGGCGCCCTGTTTACCCGCGGCTTCCTCGCCACGCGGCGCACCGCACCACGCCTCGACCGGCTGGTGCTGCTGCTGATGCTCGCATTTGCGGCGAGTGCGGCGGCGACGGTGCTCGTGTCCTATCGGGTGGGGGCGATTCTCACCTCCCTCGGCGGCCTGTGCTTTGCGCTGACGGCGGTCGCCGCGGGCATTCACTGCCTGCGCCGCGGGCATCCGGGCGCGCGCTATTTCCTGCTCGCCTGGGCGCTGCTGCTCGGCGGCGTGGCGGTGATGGCGATGCGCAACCTGAGCTGGCTGCCGACGAATCTGTTCACCTCCTACGCGATGCAGGTGGGCTCGGCATTCGAGATGCTGCTACTGTCCTTCGCCCTCGCCGATCGCATCAACGTGCTGCGCCAGGACAAGGCGCGGGCCCAGGTCGAAGCCCTGAACGCGAAGCAGCTCATCGTCGACGCGCTGCGCGAGACCGAGCGACGGCTGGAGGCGAGGGTGGCGAGCCGGACGCGCGAGCTCGAGGATGCCAATGCCCGCCTGCGCGCGAGCGAGGCGGAGTTCCGCCGCATGGCCCATCACGATCCGCTGACGGGACTCGCCAACCGCCTGCTGCTGGCCGATCGCCTCGAGCAGGCGATCGACCGGGCGGCGCGGAGCGGCCGGCAGGTGGCGGTGCTGACGCTCGATCTCGACGGCTTCAAGCCGATCAATGATCGGCATGGCCATGCCGCCGGCGATGAACTGCTGAAGACGGTTTCGCACCGCCTGCAGCGCGTGCTGCGGGCGGCCGATACCGCGGCCCGGGTCGGCGGCGACGAGTTCGTGCTCGTGCTCGAGGATCTGGAATCGGTCGCCGAGGCGGAGAAAGTGGCGCAGAAAGTCCTCGACCAAGTGGCGCAGCCGGTGGCGCTGGCGGGGCTGAGCGTCGGGGTCACGGTGAGCGTGGGCGTGGCGCTCTGGCCGCGCGACGGCAACCGATGCGAGGCCCTGCTCGAGCACGCCGACAGGGCGATGTACGCGGCCAAGAGCGCTGGGCGCAACCGTTTCGCTCTCGTGGGTTGAGCGCGATCCGCCCGTGGGGGCGATCGGGGCGGGGCGGTGCTGTCGCCGCGCCCGCAAGAGGGCTTGTCGCGGTGCACGCATCTGTCGCGCCAGCGCCAATGACCGTCGAGAGGAGGCGGCACGAGCGGCGCTGCGGGGCCGGCGGGCGCTGCTAGAATCCGTTGCTTGTCGCCGCCAGGCGCCGCGCGATTGCGCCGTGTCGCCGCGGGCTGGCGGGCCCTCGACCCGGGCGTGTGCGCCCTTCACCGGATACCCCGAGATGAGCTGGAACCCTGAGCGCTATCTGCAGTTCGATGATCTCCGCCTGCGGCCGGCGCTCGACCTGATCGGGCGCATCCCGTGCGCGGCGCCGGCCAAGGTGGTGGATCTTGGCTGCGGCCCCGGGACGGTCACCCAACTGCTGGCGCAGCGTTGGCAGGATGCCGAGGTGCTGGGCGTGGATCGCTCACCGGCCATGCTGACACGGGCGGCGCAGTCGCCGACGGCAGCGACCAAGGTGCACTGGGAGTTGGCCGACGCGGCGTCCTGGCGGCCGAAGCAGGCGGTGGATCTGTTGTTTTCGAACGCGGCCCTGCACTGGCTGGACGATCATCCGACCTTGTTCGCGTCCCTGGCGGGGATGCTCACGCCTGCCGGCGTGCTGGCAGTACAGATGCCGGCGAACTTCGACGCGCCCTCGCACCGGTGCATTCGGGCGCTGGCGGACGGGGCGGCGTGGAAGGCGCAGCTCGGCGATGCGCGCATGGGGGCGATACTGACGGCGGCGGAGTACTGGCGCCTGCTCGCCGCTCTGTTCCGCAAGGTGGAGCTGTGGGAAACGACTTACTGGCAGCGCCTCACCGGCGCGGCGCCAGTGCTCGACTGGCTGCGCGGGACGACGCTGGTGCCTTACCTCGAGCGGCTCGACGCGGCGGCCGCTGCGGCCTTTGTGGCGGCGCTGCAGCCGGCGCTGGAGGCCGCCTATCCGCGTGAGACAGACGGCAGCGTGCTGTTTCCTTTCCGCCGGTTGTTCATGGTCAGCCAGTTCCGGCGCTGATGTTTCACGTGAAACCCTTGTGATGGACGTCGAGTTTCTCTATCTCGCGCTCGGCTTGGCCGCGCTGTTCGCCGGCTTCGTCGATGCGATCGTGGGTGGCGGTGGCCTGATCCAACTGCCGGCGCTGTTTGCCGCGTACCCGGCCGCGCTCCCGGCAACGCTGTTCGGCACGAACAAGCTCGCCAGCATCGTCGGCACTGCCAGCGCCGCGCTCCAGTACGGCCGCCGGGTCGCGATTCCGTGGCGGCTCGTGGGGCCGGGGGCGGTCGCGGCGCTGGTGGGCTCCTGGTACGGCGCGAAGGCGGTTGCCTATCTGCGGCCCGAGGTGCTGCGCCCGCTGATCCTGCTGCTGTTGGTGCTGGTCGCGATCTACACCTTCGTCAAGAAGGATCTTGGCTCGGTGTCGAACGAACCCGAGCACGGCACGCGCTCGGTCGTGCTGGCGCTGGCGATCGGCGGGGTGGTCGGCTTCTACGACGGCTTCTTCGGGCCGGGCACCGGCAGCTTCCTGATCTTCCTGTTCATCCGCCTGCTCGGGATGGATTTTCTCCGCGCCTCGGTGTCGGCGAAGATCCTGAACGTGGCGACCAATGTGGCGGCGATCGGCTTCTTCGTCGGCAATGTCGAGTTGTTGTGGAAGCTCGCCGCGGTGATGGCGGTGTGCAACCTGAGCGGCGCCGTCATCGGTTCGCGGCTGGCGCTACGCCACGGCTCGGGCTTCGTGCGCAAGATGTTCCTGGTAGTGGTGGGCGTGCTCATCGCCCGTCTCGCCTACGACACCTTCCTGCGCTGATTCGCCCTTCCCGCGCCACCTGTTTCACGTGGAACAGGTGGCGGCATATATCTTTGCGGAAATATTGCATCCGCGCCCCATGCTAGAATCTTCGGTTCCATTCACCTTGCCTTCGACCGAGGACATGAACGGACTTCACCTCATCGCCGATCTCTACTGTTGCCGTCCTGCCGCGGCGCTGCTGAGCGAACGCAGTGATCTTGAAACCCGCTGCGTGGATGAATGCCGGCGTGCCGGCCTGACGCCGCTCGGCGCCTATTTCTACCAGTTCCGCGACGAACACGGTGCCGCCGCCGGCGTGACCGGCACCGTGGTGCTGGCCGAATCCCATCTGGCGATTCACACCTGGCCGGAGACGGGAGACGCGACGCTCGATGTCTACGTCTGCAACTTCTCCCGCGACAACGGCGATCGTGCCCGTCAGCTGTTCCGCAGCGTGATCGAGGCCTTGTGCCCGGCAGAGACCGTCCGCCACGAGCTCGTGCGTGGCCGCCTGCCGGTGGAGGCCTGAGCCATGACGGGGCAGGCGGGTCAGGATGGCGCAGGCTTCCTGACCGAACAGCTGAGTGACGACGCCGGCTACTTCTACCGCGCCGGCCGACTGCTGGAGAAGGGGCGCTCGGCGTGGCAGGACTATGAGGTCTGGGACACGCCGCGCTTCGGCCGCCTGTTCCGCCTCGACGGCTGCTTCATGACCTCGGAGCGGGACGAGTTCTACTACCATGAGAATCTCATCCACGTCCCCGGCAGCGCGCACCCCGGTCTGCGCCGGGTACTGGTGATCGGCGGCGGCGACGGCGGTTCCGCCGAAGAGCTGCTGAAGTACCCCGGCATCGAGCGGATCGTCCTCGCCGAACTCGACGACAAGGTCATCGACATCGCGCGCCGCTATCTCGAGGGCGTGCATCACGGCGCCCTCGACGACCCGCGCGTCGACATCCGCATCGGTGACGGCATGGCCTACGTGCGTGAGCAGGGTGGGGCCGGCGGCGAGCGCTACGATCTCGTCGTGCTCGACCTGACCGATCCGGTTGGCCCTGCCGAGGCCCTCTACAGCGAAGACTTCTTCCGCGCCTGCCGCGCCCTGCTGGCCCCCGGTGGCGCGATCAGCCTGCACATCGGCCCGCCGGTGTTCCAGCCCGAGCGCGTGCGCGAGCTCGTCCAGCGTCTGCGCCGGGTGTTCGCCGTGGTGCGGCCGTACTTCCTCTACATTCCGCTCTACGGCAGCCTGTGGGGGCTGGCCACCGCCGCCGACGTGCTCGATCCGCTCGCCTGCGCTGCGGACGAGGTCGACCGCCGCCTCGCCGAACGCCGCATCGGCGCGCTTCAGCACTACAATGGCGCGGTGCACCGCGCACAATTCGCCCTTCCGAACCATCTGCGCGATCTGCTGGCCTGAGCGGCCGGCAGCGTCGCCCCGCCGTGACCGATCCGACGTGACTTCTTCTTCCTCGCCCGCGCGCCGGGCCACGGGCAACGCGCCCGCTCGCACCGCCGCAACGCGGCGGCCGCGGGGCTCCGCCCGCCCGCCCGCCCTGCCGGAGGACGGTCTTGCCTATGCGCTGCTGCGGGCCGCGGAGCTGGTGGCGGCCGTGATCGAGGGCGCGAACCTGACCGATGCCTTCGAGCGCGTGCAGGAAGCCCATCCGGACTGGCCGGATGCCACCCGCGGCGCGGTGCGCGACCTTGCCTGGTCGAGCCTGCGCGACTACGGTCGCGGCGACGCCGTGCTCGCCCATCTGCTGCACAGCCCGCCGCCGGTGCTGATCCGCGCGCTGCTGCTGGTGGCGCTGTTCCGCCTCGGGCAGCGCCCGGAGCAGGCGCACACCGTGGTCGATCAGGCGGTGCGTGCGGCGGAGGTGGCGATGCCGGGCCTGAAAGGGATGGTCAACGGCGTGCTGCGCAACGCACTGCGCCAGCGCGGGGCCTGGCCGGGCTGGATCGAGGCGGAGGAGGGGGCGCGCCACGCCTGCCCGGCGTGGTGGGTCGCGCGCCTGCGCGCCGCGCATCCGGCGGCCTGGGAGGCGGCGCTGGAGGCCGGCAGGCAGCGCCCGCCCATGAGTCTGCGCGTGAACCGGCGGCGCACGACGGTCGAGGATGCGCTGGCCGAGCTCGCCGCGGCCGGGATCGATGCGCGGCAGCTCGGCGACGAGACGCTGCTGCTCGCGCAGCCGGTCGCCGTCGCCCGCCTGCCTGGCCATGCGGAGGGCAGGGTGTCGGTGCAGGATGCCGGCGCGCAGTGGGCGGCGCGGCTGCTGGCGCCGGCCGATGGCGAGCGCGTGCTCGACGCCTGCGCCGCGCCGGGCGGAAAGAGCGCACACCTGCTCGAGCGTGCGCGCATCGAGCTGCAGGCGCTCGAAGTCGATCCGCGGCGCGCACAGCGCATCGGGCGCAATCTCGAGCGCCTCGGGCTGCAGGCCCGGGTCACGGTCGCCGACTGCCGCGAGCTCGGCGCATGGTGGGATGGCCGCCCGTTCGACCGCATCCTCGCCGACGTGCCCTGTTCGGCCTCCGGCGTGGCCCGCCGCCATCCCGACATCAAGTGGCTGCGGCGCGAGGACGACGTCGTGAAGTTTGCCGCACAGCAGGCGCAGATCCTCGATGCGCTTTGGCAGACGCTGGCCCCGGGTGGCACAATGCTCTACGTCACCTGCTCGGTGTTCGACGAAGAAAATGCCGCGCAGATCGCCCGTTTCCGTGCCCGCCACGCCGACGCGGCCTGCCTCCCCATCGATGGCTGTCCGGACCGCCAGCTGCTGCCCAATGCCGACCATGACGGCTTCTACTTCGCCCTCTTGCGCAAGCAGGATTGAAGCCCTGCTGCGGCACTGCGTCCTCGTCGCGCTGGCGGCGGTCGCGCTCGGCGCGCATGCCGAGGGCGCCATCCGCAGCGCCGAGATCATTCCCGGCGACGAGGGCTACGTGCTCAACGCCGACATCGAGCTCGAGCTCAACCCCCGCCTCGTCGACGCCGTGTCGCGCGGCGTCTCACTCTACTTCACCACCGAGCTCGTGATCGAGCGCCCGCGCTGGTACTGGTTTGATGACGTCATCGTCGAGCGCAGCCTGGACTATCGTTTGTCATACCATGCGATCACCCGCAGCTACCGTCTGTCGATCGGCAGCATCCACCAGAACTTCGACAGCCTCGACGCCGCGGTGCGGACGATGCAGCGCGTGCGCAACTGGCAGGTGGCGGAGAAGGGCGAGCTCACCGCAGGCGTCTCCCACGAAGTGGCGCTGCGCTTCCGCCTCGACACCAGCCAGCTGCCGAAGCCCTTCCAGGTGACGGCGATCGGCAGCCGCGACTGGAACATCGGCACCGACTGGATGCACTGGACCTTCCTGCCGGGGGCGCCTGGTTTCCGATGAAGCGCATCATCCTCGTCGTCGCCGCGGCCCTGGCGGGCATCCTCCTGTTCCTGCTCACCTCGGCCAGCGCCAACACCGACCTCTTCGCCAGCACCTACCCCTACCTGCTCGCGCTCAACGGCGCGGTCGCGGTGGCGCTCGGCGGCCTCGTCGGCATCCAGCTGCGCCGGCTGTGGCGCGAGTACCGCGCCAGCCAGTTCGGCTCGCGCCTGAAGTACCGCCTGATGCTGATGTTCGCGCTGATGGGCGTCGTGCCCGGTGTCGTCGTCTATGCGGTGTCGCTGCAGTTCGTCGTGCGCAGCATCGAGAGCTGGTTCGACGTGCGCGTCGACTCGGCGCTCGAGGGCGGCATCGCGCTCGGCCAGAACGCGCTCGACTACCTCGCCGGCCAGGTCATCGACCAGGCTGACGACATGGTGCTGGCGCTTGAGGGCGGCGGCCCGGTGTCGCCGGCGCTGCTCAATCGGCTGCGCGAACAGGCCGGCGTCGGCAGTGCCACCGTCATCGCCGGCAACGGCCAGATCCTCGCCACCGCCACCGACGCGCTCTCGGGCCTGCTGCCCGACCTGCCCAGCTCCGCCCAGCTGCGCCAGGCACGCCAGGCGCGGCACTACCGGGCGGTGGAGGCGCAGGCCGATGGCCGCCTCGTGATCCGCGTCATCGTGCCGATCCCGCTGCGCACCCTGGCCGGGGAGCCGAGCCTGCTGCAGCTGACGCAGGCCGTGCCCGAGACTTTCGGCCGCCATGCCGAGGCGGTGCAGGAGGCCTACCGCGATTACCAGCAGCTCACGCTCGGCCGCAGCGGGCTGAAGCGGATCTACACCCTGACCCTGACCCTGACCCTGCTCCTCGCCCTGCTCACGGCGGTGGCCGTCGCCTTCGTCCTCGCGCGGCGGCTGGTCGCGCCGCTGCTGATCCTGGCCGAAGGCACGCAGGCCGTCGCCCAGGGCGACTTCAGCCCGCGCCAGGCGCTGCCCGCGCGCGACGAGCTCGGCGTGCTGACCCAGTCCTTCAACCGCATGACGCGCCAGCTCGAGGATGCGCGCGCGGCGGCCGAGCGCAACCGCGCCGCGGTGGAGTCCGCGCGCGCCTATCTCGAGAGCGTGCTCGCCAACCTCTCCACCGGTGTCCTCGCCTTCGCCGCCGATGGCAGCCTGCGTGCGGCCAACCACGGCGCGCTGCAGATCCTGGGCGACGAGCTCGCCGGATTCGAGGACATCGCGCTCGACGAATGGCCGCGCCTGACCGCCTTCCGCGATGCCCTGCTCGAGGGTTTCGCCGCCCACGACGGCGACTGGCAGGCGCAGATCGAGCTCGCGGTGAAGGACAGCTCGCCGCTGACCCTGCTGATCCACGGCTCGCGCCTGCCGCCGGGGTCGGGGGGCGGGCTGGTGGTGGTGTTCGACGACATCTCGCGCCTGGTCGCGGCGCAGCGCACCGCGGCGTGGGCCGAAGTCGCGCGCCGCCTCGCGCACGAGATCAAGAACCCGCTGACGCCGATCCAGCTCTCGGCCGAGCGCCTCGCCTTCAAGCTCGCCGACAAGCTCGACGACAGCGGCCGCGAGATGCTCGAGCGTGCCACGAGCACGATCGTCAACCAGGTCGAGGCGATGAAGAACCTGGTCAACGCCTTCCGCGACTACGCCCGCCTGCCCGCGCCGCAGATGGTGCCGACCGAGCTCAATGGCCTGATCCGCGAGGTGCTGAACCTGTACGAGAGCTCGGCCGTGCACATCCGCGTCGAGCTCGCCGCCGGCCTGCCGCGGGTGCAGGGCGATCCGACGCAGATCCGGCAGGTCATCCACAATTTGCTGCAAAATGCCCAGGATGCGCTCGCCGGGCAGGACGACGGCGAGGTCAGCCTCGTCACCCGGCGCGAGGGCGAGCGCGTGCTGCTGCTGTTCCGCGACAACGGGCCGGGTTTCCCGCCGGAAGTGCTCGCGCACGCCTTCGAGCCCTATTTCACCACCAAGTCGCGTGGCACCGGGCTGGGACTGGCGATGGTGAAGAAGATCGTGGATGAGCACGGGGGCGACGTCCGGCTGGTCAACCGCGACGGCGGCGGCGCGGAGATCCGCATCCGCCTGCGGCTGGCCGAACTCAATGGTGAACACTGAACAATGGCAAAGATACTCATCGTCGACGACGAGATCGGCATTCGTGAGCTCCTGTCCGAGATCCTGCGCGACGAAGGACATGACATACAGCTAGCCGACAACGCCGCCACGGCGCGTGCCGCGCGCAATGCCGGGCGCCCCGACATGGTCCTGCTCGACATCTGGATGCCCGACACCGACGGCATCACGCTGCTCAAGGAATGGGCCGCCAACGGCCAGCTCAACATGCCGGTGGTGATGATGTCGGGGCACGGCACGATCGACACCGCGGTCGAGGCCACCCGCATCGGCGCGATCGATTACCTGGAGAAGCCGATCGCGCTGCAGAAGCTGCTCGCCGCGGTGAAGCGCGGCCTGCAGCGCCCGCAGGCGCCCGGCGCACCGGCGCCGCTGACGCTGGCGGCGTTCACGCGCTCGGTGCCGCTGCGCGACCTGCGCCGCCGCATCGAGCAGATCGCGGTCAGCTCGCGCGTGCTGCTGCTGCGCGTCGGGGCCGGCAGCCTGGCCGAGCTCGTCGCGCGCAGCGTGCACGGCGGGGCACCGCACTGGCTCGACCTCGCCGCGGTGACGAGCCCGCTCGACATCACGCAGCTGCAGGCGGCGCAGGGCGGCGTGCTGTTCGTCGGTGAGCTCGCGCGCCTGTCGCGCGCGCAGCAGAAGAACCTCGCCTTCGCCCTCGACCGGCTCGAGCGCTACGACCTGCGCCTGGTCGTCGCCACCGACCGCAGCCTCGACGCCCTGCTCGCCGACGGCTGGGACGAGGCCCTGGCGAGCCGGTTGTTCGAGGTCAGCCTCGCCCCGCCCTCGATCGCCGACGTGCGCGACGACCTGCCCGAACTCGCGAGCCAGATCCTGCTGCACCTGGTGGAAGGCGGCGAGGTGCCGCTGCGCCGCTTTTCCACCGCCGCGCTCAACCAGCTGCGCAATCTTGCCTGGCCGGGCGGCTACGCCGAGCTGCGTGCGGCGGTGAAGTCGCTCGCGCTCGGGACGCTGGAAGAAGAAGTCGCCGCCGCCGACGTGCGCCGCCTGCTGCCGCCCGACATCGGCGCCAGCAGCGGCGGGGTCTCGCTCGACCAGCCGCTGCGCGAGGCGCGCGAGGCCTTCGAGCGCATGTACTTCGAGCACCATCTGCGCCTCGAAGGCGGCAACATGACGCGCCTGGCGGAAAAGACCGGGCTCGAGCGCACCCACCTCTACCGCAAGCTCAAGCAGCTCGGCCTGCAGGCCGGGAGGCGGCACGAGGAAGCCTGAGCAGGCGCGGGCCGGCGCTGCCCGCCCGCGGCCTTCTTGTTGCATTGCACCACCCCTGCCCCGGGGGTGGCCACGCGGGCGTAGAATCCCGCTTCCATTCGAGTCTGGAATCCGCAGTGAAGATCATCATTCTCGGCGCTGGCCAGGTCGGCGCCTCGGTGGCGGAGAACCTGGTGTCCGAAGCGAACGACATCACCCTCGTCGACACCAGCCCCGACTATCTCGCCGCGCTGCGCGAGCGCCTCGAGATACGCACCGTTTGCGGCAATGCCGCATCGCCCTCGGTGCTGCGCGAGGCCGGCGCCGACGATGCCGACCTGCTGATTGCGGTGACGCAGTCGGACCAGACCAACCTGTGCGCCTGCCGCATCGCCAAGGCCCTCTTCAACCTGCCGACGCGCATCGCCCGCCTGCGCTCCACCGACTACGTCGACCACCCCGAACTGCTCGATGACGACAACTTCGCCGTCGACTTCTCGATCTGCCCGGAACAGGTCGTCACCGACTACATCAAGCGCCTGATCGCCTTTCCCGAGGCGCTGCAGGTGCTCGAGTTCGCCGAAGGCGTGGTGAGCCTGATCTGCGTGCGCGCGTTCGAAGGCGGGCCGCTCGTTGGCCACCCGTTGAAGGCGCTGCGCTTTCATCTGCCCAACGTCGAGGTGCGCATCGCCGCGATCTACCGCGGCGGCGAGGCGATCATCCCCGAGGGCGACACCGTCATCGTGCCGGGCGACGAGGTGTTCTGCCTCGCGGCGACGGTGCACATCCGCCAGGTCATGGGCGAGCTGCGCCGCTCCGACCGGCCGATGCGCCGCATCATGATCGCCGGTGGCGGCAACATCGGCTTTCGCCTCGCGCAGTCGATCGAGGAGAACTACCACGTCAAGATCCTCGAAGTGAGCGCCAGCCGTGCCGAGTTGCTCGCCACCCAGTTGTCGAAGACCCTGGTGCTGCGCGGCGACTCCACCGACGAGAAGCTGCTCGAGAACGAAGGCATCGACGAGACCGACCTGTTCGTCGCCCTGACCAACGACGAGGAGGACAACATCATGTCCGCCTCGCTCGCCAAGCGCATGGGCGCACGCCGCACGCTGGCCCTGATCAACCGCAAGAGCTACGTCGACCTGGTGCAGGGCGGGCCGATCGATATCGCCATCTCGCCCGCCCACACTTCGATCGGCACCCTGCTCGCGCACGTGCGCCGCGGTGACGTGGTCGCGGTGCACAGCCTGCGCCGCGGCGCGGCCGAGGCGCTCGAGATCATCGCCCACGGCAGCCGCAAGGATTCCAAGGTGGTCGGGCGCGCGATCGAGGAGATCGCCCTGCCCAAGGGCGCCACCATCGGCGTCATCGTGCGCGACGACAAGCGCGACGACGGCCGCATCGTGCGGCGCGAGGTGATCATGCCGCACCATGACACGGTGATCCAGGAGGACGACCACGTGATCGTCTTCTGCACCCACAAGAAGCTCGTGCGCAAGGTCGAGAAGCTGTTCCAGGTCGGCTTCACCTTCCTCTGACTCCGCCCCGGATGCGTGCCTACAATCCCGCGCTCAATGCGCTCGGCCTGATCATCATGATCTTCGGCCTGCTGATGACCTTTCCGCTCGCGGTGTCGGTCTGGCTCGACGACGGTGCCACGCTCGTCTACGACCAGGCGATCTTCATCACCTTCGTCTCCGGCCTGCTGCTGTGGACGCTGACCCGCGTGCAGCGGCGCGACCTGCGCGTGCATGACGGCTTCTTTCTCGTCGCCGCGACCTGGGTCGTGCTGCCGCTGTTCGGCGCCCTGCCCCTGATCGGCTACCTGCCCCAGATCGGCTTCACCAACGCCTATTTCGAGGCGGTGTCGGGGCTCACCGCGACCGGCGCCACCGTGCTCACCGGGCTCGATGCGCTGCCGGTGTCGATCAACCTGTGGCGCACCTTCATGCACTGGATCGGCGGCATGGGCGTGATCGTGCTGGTCGTCGCCATCCTGCCCCTGCTCGGCATCGGCGGCCGGCAGCTCTTCAAGGCCGAGGTGCCGACGCCGATGAAGGACGCCAGCCTGACGCCGCGCATCGCCGAGACGGCCAAGGGCCTGTGGCTGACCTACGTGCTGCTGACGATTGCGTGCGCCTTGAGCCTGTGGGGCGCCGGGCTCGACGGCTGGGACGCCCTGATCCACGCCTTCTCGATCGCCGGCCTGGGCGGCTTCTCGAGCAAGGACGCCTCGCTCGGCCATTTCGACGATGTCAACGTCGAACTCGTCACGATCGGCTTCGCGCTCCTCGCCGGGCTGAACTACGCCACCCACTACCTCGCGCTGGTGCGCCGTTCGCCCCGCCCCTATCTGCGCGATCCGGAGATCCCCTTCTACTTCGGCGTGCTGCTCGGCAGCACCGGCCTGCTGACGCTCTACCTGATGCAGTTCGAGGCCCACGCCGACCTTGCCACCACGCTGCGCTACGTCGCCTTCCACGTGGTGTCGATCTCCACCTCGCTCGGCCTGGCGACCTACGATTACACTGCGTGGCCGATGTTCGCGCAGCTCTGGATCCTGTTCCTCGGCAGCTTCATCGCCTGTTCCGGCTCCACCGGCGGCGGCATCAAGATGATGCGGGCGATGATCCTGTACAAGCAGGTGTTCCGCGAGATCGTCCGCTCGCTGCATCCGAGCGCCGTGCGCCCGGTGCGCATGGGCCGCCAGCCGGTGCCGGAGACGATCCTGCACGCGGTGCTCGGCTTCAGCTTCATGTACATGGTGTCGATCGTCAGCCTCACGCTGCTGCTGTCGGCCACCGGGCTGGAACTGGTCACCGCGTTCTCGGCGGTGGTCGCCTGCCTCAACAACACCGGGCCCGGCCTGGACGCGGTCGGGCCGGCGTCCACCTACCAGGCCCTGGACGTGTTCCACAAGGGCGTGCTGGCGTTCACGATGATCCTCGGCCGCCTCGAGATCTTCACCTTCCTCGTCGTGCTGACGCCGGCGTTCTGGCGGCGCTGAGCCGCCAGCGCGGCGGCGCTTGACCGCAGACAACCCCATCGCCGCCGCCGACAGGCGATAATCCCACCCCTGTGCCGACCGCCTGGACTAAAGGACTCGACGTGAGCAGCCTGAAAAACGACACCTGTCTGCGCGCCCTGCTGCGCCAGCCCACCGACTACACGCCCGTCTGGCTGATGCGCCAGGCCGGCCGCTACCTGCCCGAGTATTGCGAGACGCGCAAGCGCGCGGGCAGCTTCCTGCAGCTGTGCAAGAGCCCGGCGATGGCCTGCGAAGTGACGCTGCAGCCGCTGGCGCGCTACGACCTCGATGCCGCGATCCTGTTCTCCGACATCCTCACGGTGCCGGACGCGATGGGCCTGGGCCTGTACTTCGCCGAAGGCGAGGGGCCGCGCTTCGAGCGCCCGCTGCGCGACGAATGGGAGATCCGCAACCTCGCGATTCCCGATCCGCACGCCGAGCTGCAGTACGTGATGGACGCGGTCGCCGAGATCCGCCGCGCGCTCAACGGCAGCGTGCCGCTGATCGGCTTCTCCGGCAGCCCGTGGACGCTCGCCTGCTACATGGTCGAGGGCGGCGGCTCGGACGACTACCGCAAGGTCAAGGCGCTGGCTTACTCGCGTCCCGACCTGATGCACCACATCCTCAGCGTGACCGCCGACTCCGTCGTCGCCTACCTCAACGCGCAGATCGAGTCCGGCGCGCAGGCGGTGATGGTGTTCGACTCCTGGGGCGGCGCGCTGTCGGAAGCGGCCTACCACGAATTCTCGCTGCCCTACCTCAAGCGCGTCGTCGACGGCCTGATCAAGGAGCGCGACGGCGAGCGCGTGCCGAACATCGTCTTCACGAAGGGCGGCGGCCTGTGGATCGAGAGCATCGCCGACATCGGCTGCGACGCCGTCGGCCTCGACTGGACCATGGACATCGGCCGCGCGCGCAAGCTCGTCGGCGACAAGGTCGCGCTGCAGGGCAACCTCGACCCCAA
>JANJTU010000083.1 GCA_024710965.1 Thauera sp.
ATCCGACGAGCCCATCGCGTAGGGGCCGGTCAGCGTGCCGGCGGGGCACGAGATCGGCAGTTTCGTGCCGGCCCGCTCCCCCTCGTCGATCTCGAGCCGCGCCTTGCAGCCGACCGGGCAGCCCGGGCAGGTGACTGGCGCCTTCCACAGCTTGTCGCCGTAGACGCCGGTCCAGCCGCGCATGTCGAAGCCGCGCCGCGCCATGTCTTCGTCGGCGCCTTCGGCGAAGCTCTGGAACTGGATCAGCGTGCCGAAGCGGCGCCATTCGTGGACGTGGCGGCCCTGCATCAGCGCGCGGTAGACGCGCGTCGACAACTGCAGGAAGCGCTTCGGATCGGCCACGCGTACCGTGCCCGAGCCGAACGCCACCACGGCCTTCAGGTTCTTCGAACCCATCACCGCACCCACGCCGGAGCGGCCCGCGGCGCGGTGCATGTCATTGACGATGCAGGCGAACAGCACCTGGTTCTCGCCCGAGACGCCGATCGAGGAGACGCGCACGAGCGGGTCCTGCAGTTCGTGCTTGATCTGCTCCTCGGTTTCCCAGCAGCTCTTGCCCCACAGGCCGGTCGCATCGCGCAGCTCGGCCCGGTCGTTCTCGATGTAGAGCCAGACCGGTTTCGGTGACTTGCCCTCGAAGATCACCATGTCCCAGCCGGCGAACTTCATCTCGGCGCCGAAGAAGCCGCCCGAGTTCGAACAGGCGATGGCGCCGGTGAGCGGCCCCTTGGTGACGACGGTGTAGCGCCCGCCGGTCGAGGCCATGGTGCCGGTGAGCGGGCCGGTGGACATGATCATCTTGTTGTCGGGCGACAGCGGATCGACCTTCGGGTCGATCTCGGACACCAGGTACTTCGTCGCCAGCCCGCGCGAACCGTGGTAGTCCTGCGCCCACTGCATGTTCAGCGGCTCTTCGGTACAGCTGCCCTGCGTCAGGTTCACGCGCAGGACCTTGCGATTCCATCCCATGACGATCCTCCTCAGGCAGCGGCCGAAGCCGGCGTGTTGGCCTTCGCGGCCCAGGCGCGCATGCGGTCGATGCCGGTCCAGTCAGCGTCCACATAGGTGATCGCCGCGGTCGGACAGGCTTTCGCACAGGCGGGGTCGCCTTCGCACAGGTCGCATTTCTGCACCTTGCCGGTGTCCTGGTTGTAGTTGATCGTGCCGAATGGACAGGCGATCGTGCATACCTTGCAGCCGACGCAGGTGTCCTCGAACACCATCTTCGCGCCGGTCGTGAGGTCGATGCGGATCGCATCGACCGGACAGGAGTTCATGCACCAGGCCTCGGTGCACTGGGTGCAGGTGTAGGGCACCTTCCTGCCCTCGTGCTCGAAGTTGAACACCTTGATGCGCGACTTGCTGGGATTGATGACCCCGGTGTGCTCGTAGGAGCAGGCCATCTCGCATTGCAGACAGCCGGTACACTTCGCGGGATCAATGTGCAGTGCTTTCCACATCGATCGTCTCCTTGGATTGTGAGTCACGCCGGCCCCGGGGGCCGGCACTTCCTCGCCACGATTCAACTGCGTGATGCACAACGCGACATGCAGACGGCGTGCCGGAGACAACGCTGAGCAGGCCGGCACGCCTGCACGAAGAGCCGGAAAAGCCTACCCCAGGGCGGTGGCCAGTCAACCCGGGATTACCCGCGGCGTCAGAACTTGCGCCCGAGCTTGCGGTACAGCGTGTTGCGGCTGATGCCCAGGCTGCGCGCCGCCGCCGAGACGTTGCCGCCGACCTCCTCCATGGCGCGCTGGATCACGTCGGCCTGGACTTCCTTCAGGCGCCGGCCGCGCGGCCGCGGCACGGGCGCTTCGACAGCCGGGCGAGGCATCGCCGAGGGCGCGGGCTGGGCGTCCTGCGCCACCGGGTCGGCGCTGAAGATCTCCTCCGGCAGGTGACGCGGACGAATCTCGTCCTCGTCGTCATCGAGCAGGGCGAGCGCCACGCGCAGCACGTTCTGCAGTTGGCGGATGTTGCCCGGCCAGGCGTAGCGTTCGAAGAAGCGCATCACCTCGTCGCTCACCCGCACGCTAGCGGCGGCACGGTCGGTAGCCTCCTCCTCCACCAGCTTGCGCACGATGCAGGGGATGTCGGTGCGCTCGCGCAGCGGCGGCAGGCTCACCGTCAGGCCATTGACGCGGTAATACAAGTCCTCGCGGAACTGCCCGCTCTTCACCGCCTCGCTCAGCACGCGGTGGGTGGCACACACCAGCGAAATGTCGACCGGCACCGCCTCACTCGCGCCGATCGGCAGCACGCGCCGCTCCTGCAGCACGCGCAGCAGGCGCGCCTGCATCGCCAGCGGCATGTCGCCGATCTCGTCGAGGAACAGGGTGCCGCCGTGCGCCTGCTGGATGCGGCCGACCGCGCCCTCGCGCCGTGCGCCCGTGAACGCGCCGCCAACGTAGCCGAACAGTTCGGACTCGATCAGGTTCTCCGGGATCGCCGCGCAGTTGAGCGCAACGAAGGGCCCGTCCGCCCGCGGCCCGCTGTTGTGGCAGGCCTGCGCGAGCAGTTCCTTGCCGACGCCGGATTCGCCCTGGATCAGCAGCGGGATGTTCTTGCCCACGACCCGGCCGGCGCGCTCCAGCGCCAGGTGCAGCGCGGCATCGCCGGTGTCGAGGCTGTCGAGGGTGATCACGCCGGGGCGGGCCGGGCTGCGTGCGGCGTCGTCGCTGCGGCGCCGGGCCGTGCGCGCAGCCGGGCGGACCAGCCCGCCCGCGGCGCCATGCCAGGCGAGGCTGACTCGCGCGCGGGCGAAGATCGAGCCGCCGTTGCGCAGCTCGAGCTCGAGCAGCGAGGCGGGGTCGCGCGCGGCGCGATCCATTGCTGCGCCGAAGGATGTGCGGAACAGGCTGCCGAAGCCGCCCAGCCCGCCGCATTTGCCGCTCGGAACGCCGAGCAGGGCACGCGCCTGGCGATCGGCGCCGACGATCTCGCCGTCGACGGACAGCGCCAGCAGTCCTTCCTGCAAGCCGCCCACGCCTTCGGGACGGTCGTGGAAGGCGAACAGGATGTGGCGCGCGTGATCGCTCTCGAACAGGCGGCGCTCGAGCAGGCGCACACCAAGCCGCGCCAGGCCGAGGGTGTGCGGCTGGTAGCTGCGATGGTCGCCGGAGATGTCGAGCACGCCCAGCAGTTCGCCGCAGGGATCGAGGATCGGGGCGGCGCTGCAGGTGAGGATGTTGTTGCGCTCGAGATAGTGCTCGGCGCCGAAGATCTCGACCGCGCTGCGCTCGATCAGGGCCGAGCCGATCGCGTTCGTGCCGCGCTGCTGCTCGCTCCAGCTCGCCCCCGGCTGCAGGGCGACCTGGCCGGCGCGGTCGACGAAACTGGAGTCGCCCAGCGCATGCAGGATCAGGCCATCGGCGTCGGCGAGGATCACCATGCTGCCGGACGAGCGGATCTGCTCGTACAGGTGCTCCATGACGCCACTGGCGTGGCTCAGCAGCAGGCCGCTGCGCTCGCGCGCCAGGGAAAATTCGGTGCGGCTGGCATTGTCCAGCCGCGTCATGTCGCTTTCGTCCAGGCCGTGGCCGCGGCAGCGCCGCCACGAACGGATGACCGGTTCCGGCAGACCGGCCTCGGGCACGCGTCCGAGTTCGAAGAACTGCCGCCGGATCGATGCAAGCTGCGCCGACTGCGCGGCGCCGCGCGTCAGGGTCTGACCCATGTCTCCTCCTCCGTCTGCGACAGTGACGCCTTGTTGCGGGCGTATCGCCACTGCCGTGCCCTTCGGGGCTTGTTCCGGGCCGGATTGCTCCAGGGAGGATGCATCCGGCTTCTGTTCGGAATTAAAGCAAAACGCTTGCCACGTGGACAGGATATCAGACGGATCCATCGACAGGGCTCCGTAAAATCTTGCGCTTGCCTGCGGGCGTGCCAAAGGCGCGGGCGCAGGTCGGCCGCGGTCGTCCCGCCGCCTGGCGATGGGCGCGCTGCCGCGCAGGCTCGCGCTGAGCCTGCGCCCGTCGGCCATCGTCAGCCGGCAGCACCCGGCATCGGCGCGGTCGCATGAAGAAAAAAAGGGGGGTGGCCTGCGCCACCCCCGCAAACACCCTAGAGGGCGGAAGGAGAGAGGTACGACGCTCTTAGAAGAAGCCGAGCGCCTTGGGGCTGTAGCTGACGAGCAGGTTCTTGGTCTGCTGGTAGTGGTCGAGCATGACCTTGTGCGTCTCGCGACCGATGCCCGACTCCTTGTAGCCGCCGAAGCTGGCGTGCGCCGGGTAGGCGTGATAGCAGTTGGTCCACACGCGGCCAGCCTGGATCGCGCGGCCCATGCGGTAGGCGGTGCTGCCATCGCGGGTCCACACGCCGGCGCCGAGGCCGTAGGGGGTGTCGTTGGCGATCTCGAGCGCTTCGGCTTCGTCCTTGAAGGTGGTCACGGCGAGCACCGGCCCGAAGATCTCCTCCTGGAAGATGCGCATCTTGTTGTGGCCCTTGAACAGCGTCGGCTCGATGTAGTAGCCGCCGGCCAGCTCACCCGGCAGGTGGGCGCGGTCGCCACCGATCAGCACCTGCGCACCTTCTTCCTTGCCGAGCGCGAGGTAGGTCTGGATCTTGTCCATCTGCATCTGCGAGGCCTGCGCACCCATCATGATGTCGGTGTCGAGCGGGCTGCCGCGCTTGATGCTGGCGACGCGGGCGATCGCGCGCTCCATGAAGCGCTCGTAGATCGACTCCTGGATCAGCGCGCGCGACGGGCAGGTGCACACTTCGCCCTGGTTGAAGGCGAACAGCACCAGGCCTTCGATGGCCTTGTCGAAGAACTCGTCGTCGGCGCGGGCAACGTCCTCGAAGAAGATGTTGGGCGACTTGCCGCCCAGTTCCAGCGTGGCCGGAATCAGGTTGTTGGCGGCGGCCTGAGCGATGACGCGGCCGGTGGCGGTGGAACCGGTGAAGGCGATCTTGGCGATGCGCTTGCTGGTAGCGAGCGGCATGCCGGCTTCACGGCCGTAGCCATTGACCACGTTGAGCACACCCGGCGGCAGCAGGTCGGCGATCAGCTCGACCAGCACCAGGATACTGACCGGCGTCGATTCGGCCGGCTTCAGCACCACGCAGTTGCCCGCACCCAGCGCCGGCGCCAGCTTCCATGCCGCCATCAGGATCGGGAAGTTCCACGGGATGATCTGGCCCACGACGCCCAGCGGCTCGTGGAAGTGGTAGGCGATGGTGTTCTCGTCGATCTCGGAGAGGCTGCCTTCCTGCGCACGCAGGCAGCCGGCGAAGTAGCGGAAGTGGTCGACCGACAGCGGGATGTCGGCGTTGAGCGTTTCGCGGATCGCCTTGCCGTTGTCCACGGTCTCGGCGTAGGCCAGCGCTTCCAGGTTCTGTTCGATGCGGTCGGCGATCTTCAGCAGGATGTTGGCACGCTCGGTCGGCGAGGTGCGGGCCCACTTGGCGGCGGCGCCATGGGCGGCGTCGAGGGCGAGGTTGATGTCTTCCTCGGTCGAGCGCGCCACCTGGCAGAAGGGCTTGCCGGTGATCGGCGTGATGTTGTCGAAGTACTGGCCGCGCACCGGCGCCACCCACTTGCCACCGATGAAGTTGTCGTAGCGGGACTTGAACTGAACCTTGGCGCCATCCTGGCCGGGCAGTGCATACAGCATGTTCGTCTCCTTGATTGACGGTGTTTGGGCGCTTGCCGCCTCGGCAGCACTTCAGCAGGCAACGTGCCAGAACCCGCAATTGTTTATTTTTCAATAAGTTGTATTGATTCGTTGTCTTGGGCGAATGCTCGGGTGGGGTTTGGAGCACTCCACTCTTCAGCACCTGCTCCAAAAATCGCGAGCAATTCGAGCACACCGTCTGGAGCGTTGCTCCAAACTGCTCCTTTGCCCGTGAATTCAGCAATTGCTCCATAAGCGCGGTTAATTTTTGGAGCAGAAGAAGACGCCTTCCGCCGTGATTCATTCGCCTGTCTCGATCAGCGGCAATCCCGTATTCTGTGGCGGCTCGGGGCGTTTTCCCGTCGCCTCGGGGTGAGGAGTGGCACAGCGCTTGCACATCGCCGTGCACCTGCCGCGGAATGAACACGAGTACCGCAGGCATGAGATTCCTTACATCACTCGATACAACAAAGGTGGAAGACATGATTCGCATGGAGACTCTGATCAACACGGTGCGCAAGACGGCCCTCGCTGCAACGCTGACCGGCATCGCGGCCTTTGCCCACGCGCACGGCGACGTCACCCCGCAGGCGGTCGACACTTCGGCGCTGAAGGCAATCGACGGCGGCTGGCAGGAAAAGAACCCCTACCGCAAGAACGCCGACGCGATCCGCATCGGCGACTCGGCCTACAACCAGAACTGCGCGCGCTGTCACGGCCTGGGCGCAGTCTCCGGCGGCATCGCCCCTGACCTGCGCATGCTGCCGCCCGGTGACGAGGGCGACGAATACTTCATCCAGCGCATCCGCAACGGCGTCACGCGCAACGGCGCCGTCTACATGCCGCCCTTCGAAGGCACGCTGACGCAGGAGGCGATGTGGGCGATCCGCGCCTGGCTGGAGACCGTGCATGAAGAATGACCGGAACGATCGCCGCCGCCTGCTGCTCGGCGGCGCGGCCCTGCTGCTGCAGGCCGCGCTGCCCGGCGCGGCACGCGCCCTCGCCGCCGGGCACGTCGAGACGCAGCAGCCCGGCGCGCTGCGCATCGCGGTGTACGCGGACTTCCCGCCCTACTCCGCGCGCGGCAAGGGCGTGGAGGTCGAACTGGGCAAGGCGCTCGCCGCGCAACTCGGCCTGCGCGCCGAGTTCGTCGAGTTTCCGCCCGGCGAGGACATGGGCGATGATCTGCGCAACATGGTGTGGCGCGGCCACTACCTCGGCACCCGGCCGGCCGACGTGATGCTGCACGTGCCGGTCGATGCGCGCTTCGCGGCGCAGCAGGACAAGGTCGCGATCTTCGCCCCCTACCACCTCGAGACCATGGCAGTGGCGCGCGACCCGGCACGTGTGCCGGCGCTCGCCGGCTCCGCCGCCAATGCGCTGGAAGTGTTCACGCGCGAGAAGATCGGCGTCGAGGTCGACACCCACGCCAGCGACTTCCTGCTCCACGTGCTCAACGGCCGCCTGCGCGACAACGTCAGCCACTTCAAGACCGTGGCGCTGGCGGTGGAAGCGATGCAGCGCGGCGAAATCGCCGCGGTGATGAGCACCCACACCGAGCTCGAAGGCGCGCTCGCCGGCAGCAGCGGCCATGCGCTCGAGCGCCTCGCGCTGCCCGAACTGCGCGTCACGCAGTGGCCGCTGGGCATGGC
>JANJTU010000092.1 GCA_024710965.1 Thauera sp.
GGCGTCTGCACGCGGCCCACGGTGGTGAGGTGGAAGCCGCCGGTCTTGGAGTTGAACGCGGTCATCGCGCGCGTGCCGTTGATGCCGATCAGCCAGTCCGATTCGGCGCGGCAGATCGCGGCGTTGCGCAGGCCCTCGACCTCGCGCGCGGCGCGCAGGTGGGCGAAGCCGTCGCGGATCGCGCTCGCCGTCATCGACTGCAGCCACAGGCGCTGCACCGGCTTGGCCGTGCCCGCGTGCTGGGCGATGAAGTTGAAGATCAGCTCGCCTTCGCGCCCCGCGTCGCAGGCGTTGATCAGGCCGCTGACGTCCTTGCGCTTGATCAGCCGGGTGAGCAGCTTGAGGCGGTCGTCGGTCTTCTCGATCGGCTTCAGGGCGAAGTGCGGCGGGATCACCGGCAGGTGGGCGAAGGTCCATTTGCCGCGCTTGACTTCGTACTCTTCGGGCACGGCGAGCTCGAGCAGGTGGCCGACGGCCGACGACAGCACGTAGTCGTCGGACTCGTAGTAGTCCTTCTCCTTGGTGAAACCGCCCAGCGCACGGGCGATGTCCTGCGCGACGGAAGGTTTCTCCGCGATGATCAGTTGCTTGCTCATGCTAGGGGGCGGTTCGGGCGCGCCGTTGCCGGCGTCCCGCGGTAGGAGTTTGGAAGCCGCGGATGATAAAGAGCCCGCGTTCGGCCATGCAAGCCGTTGCCGGCTTCAGTGCAGCACCGGCGCGAAGTCGTCGTCGTCTTCGTTGAGCAGTTCATCGACCATCAGCGTGTCGATCGGCTGCTCCTGCTGCCACAGCACCATCAGCACGATGACCTTCAGGCGGTTGAGGGTGATGTGAAAGTCCTGCAGCGCCATCGCGCGCTCGATGATCAGTTCGCGGTGGGCGCTGCCGAGCGCGCCGGCGCTCTCGAGAAAGCTGAGGAAGCCGCGGCAGCCGGCGCTGAGGTGGGTGCATTCCTCGTCGGTGTAGATGCGCACCGAACCGGCGGCCGGCGCGGCGCCGGGATGGATCTCGAGCGCCACGCGGCGCAGGCCGGCGAGCCACTCCAGCGCCTCGGAGATTTCCTCTTCCTCGAAGCCGGCGGCGGACAGCTTGCGCGCGAGCAGGTCGGACTCCGGGCAGGCGTCGGCGTGGATGTAGCTTTCGAACAGATAAACGAGGATGTCGAACAAAACGGCCTCTCGGGGAAACGGCGGGCGCGCCGCATGAAGTGCGTCGTGGGGCGCGGCGGGCAGGTCGCGGGCGCGGCGGAGCGCCTTCAGGTGCGCTGGAAGCGGCCGCCGGGCAGGCGGGCGAGATGCCCGTCCAGCTCCAACGGCAGCAGGATGGCGTAGAGGGCGTCGACCGTCAAGCCGCAGCGCGGCGCCAGCGTGTCGATGTCGACCGGGTCGTGACCGATGAGGCGGAGGACGCGCGCGGCCTCGTCGTCGAGCGCGAGCGGCGCCTGCAGCGCGGGCGTCGAGGCCACGGCAGGGCGCGCAGCCGGGCGGGCGCGGGGCGTCTTGGTGGCCGCCGCGGCCGGCCAGCCGAGCCGGCCGCGCAGCTCCTCGACGACGTCCTCGGCGGTCTCGACCAGCTTGGCGCCGTCGCGGATCAGGCGGTGGCAGCCGCGCGCCAGCGGCGAATGGATCGAGCCGGGGATGGCGAACACCTCGCGCCCGCCCTCGGTGGCGAGCCGGGCGGTGATCAGCGAGCCGCTGTTGAGCGCCGCTTCCACCACCAGCACGCCCTGCGCCAGGCCGGCGATGAGGCGGTTGCGGCGCGGGAAATTGTGCGCCAGCGGCGGGGTGCCGAGCGGCAGCTCGCTGACGATTGCGCCGGCGGCGGCAATCTCGCGCGCGAGCGCGGCGTTGCGTGCCGGGTAGATGCGGTCGATGCCGGTGCCGATCACCGCCACCGTGCCGCCCGCGGCGCGGCCGGCGCCGAGCGCGCCGCGATGCGCCGCGGCGTCGATGCCGAGCGCCAGCCCGCTGACGATGGTGAAGCCCTGCGCGGCGAGGGCGCGGGCGAAGGCTTCGGCGTTGGCTTCGCCCTGCGCGGTCGCGGTGCGGGCGCCGACGATGGCGAGAGCGGGCTTCTGCAGCAAGGCGGGGTCGCCCTTCACATAGAGCAGCACCGGCGGGTCGGCGATGTCGAGCAGGGCGCGCGGATAGCCGTCGTCGGCCAGCGTCAGGACGTGGCTGTCCGGCTCCGCGGCCCAGGCGAGTGCGCGCTCGAGCCAGTCCGCGCGCGGCGGCGCGAGCACGGCGTCGGCCGCTTCGGCGCCGACGACGCCGGTCAGCGCGCTGCGCCCGGCGCCGAAGATGTGCGCGGGGAGACCGAAGGCGGCGAGCAGGCTGCGCTGGCGCTCGGCCCCCAGGCCGGGCGCCGACGCCAGCCGCAGCCAGTGCACGAGATCGTCGCCGGTGCTCACGGGGTCGGCCGCGCCCGCGCGATCAGGGCTTGCGCGCGGCGTCGCTGAGCGTCACCGGGCCGTCGGACTCCATCACCAGGGCGTAGGAGACGCGCTCGAAGACGCGGAACACGAACACCAGGCCATAGCGCTTTTCCGGCAACTGGAAGCTTTCCTTGCCGTCCGCGCTGCGGTATTCGGCCACGCCGCGGTTGCGGAACAGCGACAGCACGTGGCCGCGCTCGAGGCCGTCGCGCGCGCCGACGTTGAGGGCGACGACGTTCAGGCGGCCGGTTTCGGCGACGCCGCGGTGGATCGAGATCACGCGCCCGTCGACCGCCCGCTCCGGCGCGTGCGGCGCATAGGAGAACACGCTCGGGCGCTCGCTCGGCAGCATCAGGTCGCCGACGCCGATCTCCTCGACCGCCGAGACCACTTCGAGCGTGGTCGGGTTGCCGCGCTCGGTCACGCGGGCGCTGCCCAGGTAGGCCGCCTCGTAGGCGATCACCTCGCCGGTGAGCGGATCCTCGAGCGGCCGGGCGGGGCGGTAGATGTGCCAGGCGTCGACGTCATCGCGCACGTCCTTGGCGAAGATGGTGTCGCCCGAGCCGGTCAGCACGCGGCTGGTCTCGGTGGCGACGATGGTGGCCGAGCCCTCCAGCCGCGCCTGATCGACCACCAGCGGCCGGTTCAGGAAGGGTTCGATGATGTGCAGCGGGATGCTCGGCACGGCCTGGCCCAGCGCTTCGCTGTAGACCCGCGGCTGCAGCTTTTCGCTCGTGCCGATGCGGCGCCCGACCGTCAGCCACGGCCCGTCGCGGTCGAGCAGGATCACCTGCCCCGGGTAGATCAGGTGCGGGTTGTGGATCTGGTCGCGGTTCAGGCGCCAGACTTCGGGCCAGCGCCAGGGCTGCTTCAGGAAGTGGCCGGAGATGTCCCACAGCGTGTCGCCCTTCACCACGGTGTAGCTGTCGGGGGCGTCGTCGGCGAGCTCGACCCCGGACTGCGCACCCGCGCCCGCGCTGAACAGGGTGGCGATGCCGAGGATGAGAGGGAATATAATTCGTATCATTGATCGCTTCCGGTAGAAACGGAGCGCGCCGATACCGCTCCGGAACGCCTCTGGCCAGTCGGGGTCTATCGCGCAGGCGACGAATCCTGCCCCTCTCGTTCCGGCGCAGCACATGTGCATGCATGTGAAATCGCTTGAAATTCTGCACTTAAAGGTTTAACGCGGCAAGCATTCATGGCTCTCCTTCCCATCCTCCGCTACCCCGATCCCCGCCTCCACACCCGCGCCCAGCCGGTGGCGGTGGTCGACGACGAAATCCGCCAGCTCGTGCGCGACATGGCCGAAACCATGTACGAGGCGCCCGGCATCGGCCTCGCCGCGACCCAGGTCAATGTGCACCGGCGCGTCGTCGTCATCGATGTCACCGAAGACAAGAGCGGCCTGCTGGTGCTGATCAATCCCGAAATCCTCGAGCGCGCCGGCGAGCAGGTGTGCGAGGAAGGCTGCCTGTCGGTGCCCGGCGTCTACGAGAAGGTGACGCGCGCCGAGCGCGTGCGCATGAAGGCGCTGAACGAGCACGGCGAGCCATGGGAGGTCGAGGCCGACGGCCTGCTCGCGGTGTGCATCCAGCACGAGATCGACCACCTCGACGGCAAGGTCTTCGTCGAATACCTGTCGCAGCTCAAGCTCAACCGCATCAAGAGCAAGCTGGCGAAGAAAGCCCGCATCACCGCGTGATGACGGCCGCCCCGCTCCGCGTCGCCTTCGCCGGCACGCCCGAATTCGCTGCGCGCGCGCTCGAAGCCATCCTCGCCGCCGGCCACGAGGTGGCGCTGGTGCTGACCCAGCCCGACCGCCCTGCCGGGCGTGGCATGAAGCTCACCCCCAGTCCGGTGAAGCAGCTCGCGCTTGCGCGCGGCATCGCCGTCGACCAGCCGGAGAAGCTGCGCACCGAGGCGCAGCGCGCGCGCCTCGCCGCGTGCGCGCCCGACGTGCTGGTGGTGGCCGCCTACGGCCTGATCCTGCCGCCGGCGGTGCTGGCGCTGCCGCGCCTGGGCTGCATCAACATCCACGCCTCGCTGCTGCCGCGCTGGCGCGGCGCGGCGCCGATCCACCGCGCGATCGAGGCCGGCGACGCCGAGACCGGCATCACCATCATGCAGATGGACGAAGGCCTCGACACCGGCGCGATGCTGCTGCGGCGCGCGACCCCGATCCTGCCCGCCGACACCACCGCCAGCCTGCACGACCGTCTCGCCGTGCTCGGCGGCGAGGCGATCGTCGACGCGCTCGCCGCGCTCGCCGGCGGCGGCCTCGCCGCCACCCCGCAGCCGGCCGCAGGCGTCACCTACGCGGCCAAGATCGGCCGCGCCGAAGCCGCGATCGACTGGCGCCGGCCGGCGCTCGAGATCGAGCGCGCGATCCGCGCCTTCGACCCCTTCCCCGGCGCGGTGTCGACGCTGCGCGACACGCCGGTGAAGTGCTGGTCGGCCACCGTCGTCGATGGCGCGGGCGCGCCGGGCACGGTGCTCGCGGTGGCCGATGCGGGCATCACCGTGGCCTGCGGCCGCGATGCCCTGCGCGTAACGGTGCTGCAGCGGCCGGGCAGCAAGCGCCTGCCGGCGGGGGAATTCCTGCGCGGATTCACGGTCTCTGTCGGCGAACGCTTCGCATCCGGCGAAGCCGGCGCGGCTTGATTCGGCGCCCCGTCGCCCCCATCTGCCGTACCGACCCCAGCTCTACAGGAAGGATCTCCGCAATGTTCGGAAACTGGATCAAGACTTCGATTCTCATGGCCGGCATCGTCGCCCTGTTCGGCGCGATGGGCGCGGCCCTCGGCGGCCAGCAGGGCATGCTGATCGCGCTCGTGATCGGCGGCGCGATGAACTTCTGGGCCTACTGGTTCTCGGACAAGGCCGTGCTGAAGATGTACAACGCGCGCCCGGTCGACGCCAGCACCTCGCCCTACCTGTACAACATGGTGCAGGAGCTCGCCCGCCGTGCCGGGCTGCCGATGCCGAAGGTGTACCTCATCGACGAGGACCAGCCCAACGCCTTCGCCACCGGGCGCAACCCGGACAACGCCGCGGTTGCCGCCACCACCGGCATCGTCCGCATGCTGTCCGAGCGCGAGCTGCGCGGCGTCATGGCGCACGAACTCGCCCACGTCAAGAACCGCGACATCCTGATCTCGACCATCTCCGCCACGGTGGCGGGCGCGATCTCGATGCTGGCCAACTTCGGCATGTTCTTCGGCGGCCGCGACGGCGAGGAGCGGCCCAACCCGATCGTCTCGATCATCATCATGATCCTCGCGCCGATCGCGGGCATGATCATCCAGATGGCGATCAGCCGCACGCGCGAGTTCGGCGCCGACCGCGGCGGCGCCGAGATCTCCGGCGACCCGGAGGCGCTCGCGAGCGCGCTGGCCAAGATCGACGCCTACGCGCGCGGCATTCCGATGCACACCGCCGAGCAGCACCCGGAGACGGCGCAGATGATGATCATGAACCCGCTCTCGGGCGGCGGCCTGCGCGGCCTGTTCTCGACCCACCCCTCGACCCAGGAACGCATCGCCCGGCTGCGCGCGATGCGCTGAGCGCTGCGGGCGGCGCAGGTGAAGGCGGGGCATGTCCTCCAGTCAGGGGGGATATGCCCCTTTTCTTTTTCCGCGCCGCGGGCGGGGTTCGATGGCGGGCCTTGCATTCCGTATCGGTGAGGGGCGTCCGCTTGGTGTAGGCTATCGAGCGCGCGGACCGGTGCCGCTCAGAGCCCGGCCGCGCCACCAACCAGACAGAGGACAGATTCCATGAGCAAAGTGACCCTCGGCGGCAACCCGATCGAAGTTTCCGGCCGCTTCCCGCAGGTGGGCGATGCCGCCCCCGCCTTCAGCCTGACCGGCGCCGACCTCGCCGACGTCGGCCTCGGCGCCTTCGCCGGCAAGCGCAAGGTGCTGAACATCGTGCCCAGCCTCGACACTCCGACCTGCGCCACCTCGACGCGCAAGTTCAACGCCGAGGCCGCCAGCCTCGCCGACACCGTGGTGCTGGTGGTGTCGGCCGACCTGCCGTTCGCGGCGAAGCGCTTCTGCGAGACCGAAGGCCTCGCCAACGTGCAGACGCTGTCGACCTTCCGCAGCCCCCAGTTCGCTGCCGACTACGGCGTGGCGATCAGCTCCGGCCCGCTCGTCGGCCTCACCGCGCGCGCGGTGATCGTGCTCGATGCCGGCGACAAGGTCGTCCATGCCCAGCTCGTGCCCGAGATCAAGGACGAGCCCGACTACGCCGCCGCGCTCGCCGCGCTGAAGTAAGCCCGTCGCGGCCGCCGCGGCGGCCGTGCCGCCTCACGCCCCGTGCACCGCGGTGCCCGGGGCGTTTTTCCGCCTGCGCCCGCGCACCGCGCGCGATTGCCGGCCGGCGGCGCCGGCTCAGGGGTAGAGGCCGCGCTCGGCGCGCGCTTCGAGCACGCGGTGGCAGGCGATGATGAAGGCCGCGGTGCGCAGCGAGACTTCCTTCTCCTCGGCCACCTTCCAGATCGCGCCGAAGGCGCCGACCATGATGCGCTCGAGGCGGTTGTTGATCTCCTCCTCGGTCCAGAAGAAGCTGGAGAAGTCCTGCACCCACTCGAAGTAGGACACGGTGACGCCGCCGGCGTTGGCGAGGACGTCGGGGACGACGAGGATGCCGCGCTCGCGCAGGATGTCGTCGGCCGCCGGCGTGGTCGGGCCGTTGGCGCCTTCGACGACGACGCGGGCGCGCAGGCGGCCGGCGCGCTCGACGGTGAGCTGGCCTTCGAGCGCGGCGGGGACGAGGAACTCGCACTCGAGGCCCCAGAAGTCCTCGATGTCGATCGGCGCGGCGCCGGCGAAGCCGGCCAGGCCGCCGTGGGCGGCGGCGTAGGCGAGCGCGGCGGGGATGTCGATGCCGGCCTCGTTCACCAGCGTCGCGGTGTGGTCGGCGATGGCGATGACGCGCGCGCCGGCCTCGTGGAACAGGCGCGCGCCGATGCCGCCGACGTTGCCGAAGCCCTGCACGACGACGCGCGCGCCCTCGACCGGCAGCTTCAGGTGGCGGCCGGCCTCGCGCGCGGTGATGTAGACGCCGCGCCCGGTCGCCTCCTGGCGGCCGAGGCTGCCGCCGAGCGCGATCGGCTTGCCGGTGACGACGCCGGTGGCGGTGCCGCCGCGGTTCATCGAGAAGGTGTCCATCATCACCGCCATCGTCATCGCGTTGGTGCCGACGTCGGGCGCCGGGATGTCCTTGTCCGGGCCGATGACGATGCCGATCTCGGAGGTGTAGCGGCGCGTGATGCGCTGCAGCTCGCCCTTGCTCACGCTCGCCGGATCGACGCGGATGCCGCCCTTGGCGCCGCCGAAGGGCAGGCCCACCGCGGCGTTCTTGATCGTCATCCAGCCGGCGAGCGCCATCACCTCGTTGAGGGTGACGTCGGGGTGGAAGCGCACGCCGCCCTTGCCCGGCCCGCGCGACAGGCTGTGCTGCACGCGGTAGCCCTCGTAGTGGGCGACGGTGCCGTCGTCGCGCTCGATCGGCACGTCCACGATCAGGGTGCGCTTCGGGTGCTTCAGGGTCTCGATCCAGCGCTCGAGCGCACCCAGGTGCGGGCGCACGCGCTCGATCTGCTCGACGAAGCTCGCCCATGGCTCGGGGGCGGCGGGGTTCAGGTAGGAGAGCCCGGCGAGCCGGTCGACGTAGTGGTCGTGATAGGGCGATGTCGTCATGTGCGTGCCTCATGGCGTGTGGGTGAGTGCGCACATTCTCTGGCTTGCTGCAGTGCAGCGGCATGCCGTTGCTTCATCGGGTCATGCGTTCGGCGCATAACTTTGCGCCTGTTCCGCCAGGTGTCGCCACAGCCGCTCGAGCTCGGGGCGGGCGTTGCCGCGGTCGCGGTAGAGCCGCACTTCCATCTCCAGGCTCCATTCCGGCCCGCCGGCGCTGACGACTTCGCCGCGCGCGAGCTCGCGGCGCACCGAACTTTCGGGCAGGAAGGCGAGGCCGTGGCCGGCGAGCAGCATCGCCTTCAGGCTCTCGGCCATGTCCGATTCGTACTGCAGGGCGAGGTGGGCGGGCTGGCTGGCGCGGTCGAGGATGGTGTCGACCATGCGCCGCAGGTAGGTGTTGGGGCCGTAGCGCAGGAAGGGGATCGGCGCCGCGGCCGTGCCCGGCAGCTGCCAGCGCGCGGCGCCGGCAAGCCGCCGTGGCAGGTAGGGGCGGACCTGCTCGACGCCCAGGCGCAGGCCCTCGAAGCGTGCCGGATCGAGCCACACCGGGTGGGCGGGGTGGTGGTAGCACAGCAGCAGGTCGCAGCCGCCTTCCACCAGCATCATCACCACATCATGGACGTTGCCGGCCACGAGGCGCGTCGGCACTTCGCCGAAGCTCGCCTTCAGGTGGCCGAGCCAGGCCGGGAAGAAGGCGAAGGCGAGGGTGTGCGGCACGGCGAAGACGAGCGCGTCGGTGGCCACCGCCTGGTGGCCGCGCGCCTGCGCGCGCGCGGCGTGCAGACGGTTGAGCAGATCCACCGCCGGGCCCTTGAAGGCCTCGCCGGCGTCGGTGAGGCGGGTGGGATAGGTGCTGCGGTCGACGAGGGCGACGCCGAGCCAGGCCTCGAGCGCGCGGATGCGGCGCGAGAAGGCGGGCTGCGAGACGTGGCGCTGCTCGGCCGAGCGCGAGAAGCTGCCGGTTTCGGCGAGGCTCAGGAAGTCTTCCAGCCATTTCAGTTCCATCGTCGGTGTTCCGGTCGGGTGAGGCAGGCGGGGGGTGCGGCAGCGGGCCGGTCCTACGCTTGACGCGGCCGGGGCGCGGCGGGCGCTGCCGCGCTGCCGTCGCGGTAGACGGCGGCCTCGTGCTTGAGCCAGTCGGCGAAGCGCCGCAGCGCGGCACTCGGGCCGGGCGTGTCGGGGATCACGAGATAGTAGGCCTCGGCTGAGTGCAGCGACAGCTCGAAGGGCACCACGAGTTCGCCGGTGGCGAGCTCGCGCTGGGCGAGGAAGCGCGGCACGAGGGCGACGCCGAGGCTGGCGAGCGCGGCCTCGATCAGCATCGAGAACAGTTCGAAGCGCGGCCCGGCGGTGACGTCGACTTCGGCCGCGCCGGCCTGCTCGAACCAGCGCGGCCAGGCGTCGTGGCGGCCGGCGTGGTGCAGCAGCGGCAGGCGGGCGAGTGCGGCGGCGCTGGTGCAGCCGGCGGGCGGCAGCAGGCGCGGGCTGCACACCGGGATCACCTCCTCGCCGAACAGCGCCACCGTGCTCGCGCCTGGCCACTGCGGCGCGCCGAAGTGGATCGCGGCGTCGAAGCCGGTGTCGGTGAAGATGAAGGGCTGCGAGCGCGTCGTCAGGTTCAGCGTGATGTCCGGGTGGCTGGCCTTGAAGCCGCCCAGGCGCGGGATCAGCCAGCGCGTGGCGAACGTGGGCACGGCGGCGAGCTCGAGCACGTTGCGCTCGCCGCGATGGGTCATCAGCGCGGCGGTGTGGCGCTCGAGGCGGTCGAGGTCCTCGCCGATCTGGCGCGCGTAGAGTGCGCCGGCCTCGGTCAGCGAGATGCGCTTCTTGACGCGGTGGAACAGCGCCACGCCGAGGTAGTCCTCGAGCGCGGCGATCTGCTTGCACACCGCGCTCTGCGTCAGCGACAGCGCCACCGCGGCGCGGGTGAAGCTCTGGTGGCGCGCCGCGGCCTCGAAGGCCACGAGCGCCTCGAGGCCGGGGATGCGTCGTCTCACGGCTTGTTCCTCCTGTTCACGATCTCCGTCGTTTTTTTCGTTTGAGCGCGCCGGGGCAGGCGGCAAAGAATGGCGCCCGCCAGCCCCGCCGCGGCGTCGCGGCGGTGGCGGCAGACCAGAAGACCCAGCCCCAATGATCGGAGACGGCGAACAATGCAACAGATGCAGACGGTTGAGCAACAGGCGACGGAACGGAGCAAGGCGGCCGACGCGGCGCGCCAGGCGGGCGCGGCGCAGGCGGGGGCGCGCGGCGCGTCCGGCCACGACGGCGGCGAGGCGGGCGAGCTCGACCATGCCGCGGTGCTCGGCTACAACTGAGAGGCGGTGAACGACCCTACCGTGCGGCCCGATCTCGCCCCGGCGCCGCGGAGGCCGGCATGAACGCGCCGCGCACGCTGAACCACCCGCTGCGCCTGAGCCTGGCGGGCGAGATGCACGCCCGCCCCTTCCTGCGCATCGAGCCGCCCGAGCGCGTGCTGCACCTGGCGCTGTTCGCCGGCGATGCGCTCGACCAGCATCACGCCTGGCTGGTCGCGCTGTGCGAGTGCTTCGGCGTCAGCGCGCCGGCGCCGCAGGCGAGCCACTTCTTCCACGACTTCGGCCCGTGGCGGCTGAAGTGGGAGAACCATTCGGAGTTCTCCACCTACACTTTCGCCCTCAAGGGCGAAGGCGGCGGCTTCGAGCACGATCCGCTGCGCCGCCTGCCGCAGGCCTGGCTGGCGCGGCTCGCGGGGCACGTGATCTCGGCCGCGCAGCTGGCCTTCGTCAGCGCGCCGGGCGAGGCGCTGGCGGCGCACGACCCCTGGGTGCGGGCGCAGTTCGCCGGGCCGCTGATCGCCGGCGCGCGCGTGATGGCGGGCGGCGAAGTGTGGTCGGACTTCCTCGTCCAGCCCGACGGCGTGGGCCGCTTCCTGCTGCGCGACGTCGGCCTGCGCGAGTTCCAGGCCGGGCGCCTGAGCCAGCGCGTGCTCGAGATCGACACCTACCGCATGATGGCGCTGCTCGCGCTGCCGCTGGCGCGCGAGTGCCAGCCGGTGATCCGCGCGGCCGAGGCGGCGCTGGCGGCGATCTCGCGCGAGCTGGCGGCGGCCGATGCGCCCGCGGCCGAGCGCTCGCTGCTCGAACGCCTGACGCGGCTGTCGGCGCGCATCGAGGCGATGGCCGAGGCCAACAACTACCGCTTCAGCGCCGCCGCCGCCTACTTCAGCATCATCCGCGCGCGGGTGCAGGAGCTGCGCGAGGAGCGCATCGAGGGCGTGCCCACCTTCGGCGAGTTCCTCGAGCGCCGCCTGGTGCCGGCGATGGAGTTCTGCGAATCGGTGCGCCGCCGCCAGCACGAGCTGATCGAGCGCCTGTCGCGCACCGACTCGCTGCTGCGCACCCGGGTGACGATGACGCAGGAGCGCTACAACTCGGCCATCCTCGCCTCGCTGAACAAGCGCGCCGAGCTGCAGCTGCGCCTGCAGCACGCGGTCGAGGGCTTCTCCATCGTCGCCCTGTCCTACTACCTGCTCGGCGTGCTCGGCTATGGCCTCAAGGCGCTCGCCAAGCTCGGGCTGCCGCTCGAGGCCGAACTGGTCACCGGGCTGGCGATGCCGGCGGTGGTGGGCGCGGTGTGGTTCGGCGTGCGCCGGGCGCAGCAGGCGCTGCGCCGTCGCGGCGGCCACGACGAGCGGCCGGCGCCGGCCGCATTGGACCCGGCGCGGCCGTGATTCCGGAGCGGCGGCGCGCCCGCTGCGACAGCGCGCGCCCGCCCGGCTGCGGCGCGCGGCGTCTCAGGAGTGGCCTGCCAGCGCGCTGAAGGCGCGGATCGCCTCCGCCAGCGCGCCGAGTTCGTGGCCGTGGACGAGGCGGGCGTGGGCGGCCTCGACCGCGGCGCGGTGGGCCTCGGCGCCGGGGCGGGCCTCGAGCAGGGCGCGGTAGGCGGCGATCTCCTCGCCGAGGTACCAGAACTCGTCGTCGCGCTCCTTGGTGCGCCGCGCGGGGTCGGCGATCAGGCTGGCGCACTCGATCTTGCGCAGGCGGCGCAGGATCTTGCCGGCCTGCTCGGGCAGCGTGCCGGGCGCGGCGGCCGGGTCGAGGCCGAGGTCGCGGATCCAGCGCTCGAGCGCCGGCGGCAGCGTGGCGCCGATGTCGGTGAGGTCGAACTCCTCGCGCAGGGTGCCGACGACGTCGGCGCGCAGCCTGCGAAAGCCGCTGTCGGCGAGCAGCAGCACCGGCTTGGCGAGCGCGCGCATGAAGCCGTACTCGAGCGCGACGTTGGGGTTGAACTCGTCGGCGACGCGGTCCTCGAGCACGGCGACGCCGTACTTGCAGCCCAGCATGTAGACGCAGACGTTGCGCCACAGCTCGCGGCCGATGGGGTAGACGCGGTCGTCGGCGCGCAGGCCGGTGAGGCCATGCTGGCACAGGGTCTTGCGCAGGGTCTCGTCGAGCTGCGCGAGCAGGCGGTTGCCGGCGACGAAGCGGGTCATGATGAAGACGTTGCGCGCGTAGTCCGGGTGGTCGGCGAAGAAGCGCGTGCAGTCGGCGGCGAGGTCCTCGTAGCCGGGGGGAAGGCGGAATTCGTCGGGCATGTCAGAGCTCCTGCCCCGCCTCGTCCGCGAGCAGGCGGAAGCGCTCGAGGTAGCGGCGCGCCATGGCGAGGTCGGTGAAGTGCGCCAGCGCCCGTGCGCGCGCGCCGGCGCAGCGCGCGGCCAGCGCGTCGGGGTCGGCGTCGCGCCAGCGCCGCATCGCGTCGCAGAAGGCGGCGTAGCTCGTGTCCTCGCAGTAGAAGGCGTGCTCGCCGAGCACTTCGACGAGGCCGTCGACCGGCGTGCACACGAGCGGGATGCCGCGCGCGGCGGCTTCCAGCGCGGCCAGCCCGAAGGGCTCGTAGGTGGAGGGCTGGGCGAGGACGTCGATGGCGTCGAAGAAGGCCTCGAGGCGGGCGCCGCCGCACCAGCCGAGGTAATGGACGCGCGCCTCGAGGCCGTGGGTGCGCAGCAGCTCGCGCGCGTAGGGGCTGAAGGCCTTGCCCGCGATCATCGCCTCGAAGCCGGCGAAGTCGGGCTCAGTGAGCAGCAGCTGCACGTATTCGGGGTGCTTGCGCGGCACCAGCCGGCCGCAGTAGCCGAGCAGGCCGTGGCGCGCCGAGGGTGGTCGGGGCGCCCGCAGCGGCGGCGGGCGGATGCCGTTGGCGACGACACTGACGCGCGGGTTCAGGCGCTCGTAGCCGAGGGCGCGATAGTAGGCGCGCTCCGCTTCGGATACCAGCACGACCTCGTCGCAGGCGGCGATCAGGCGCTCCTGCTCCTGCACCGCGCCGTGCAGGTCGACGGCGTTGGAGCTTTCCTCGTAGGCGAGCAGGGAGTGGATCGTGAACAGCGTGCGCGCGCCGCCGGTGGCGTCGAGCAGGCCGGGGCCGTGGTGGTAGGAATGCACATGCACGACCGGGGCGCGGAAGTGCGCGAGCTCGGCCGCGCTGCCGAGCGCGACGCTGGCCTCGCCGGCGAGGATCGCCTCCACCTCGTAGGGCTGGTAGGCGTGGTCGGTGACGTACCACAGCACGCGCACGCCGAGCGCGGCAAAGCCGCTCGCCAGCGCTTCGACCACGCTGCCGACGCCGCCGAGGCGGTTGTGCGGCATCTCGTTGGTGAGCTCGATGACGTCGAAGTCGCGTGTGGCGGTGTTGGTGATCACGGCCGCAGCTCCGCCGCGCCGTCGCCGGCCAGGTCCAGGGTGGCGAGCACGGCGACGGCGCGGCATTCGACCGGGAAGCGCTCGGCCTCTTCCCAGCTGCCGTCCGCGCGCCGGGCGGCGAGGAAGAGGCCGGCGACGCACTCGTCGAGGCGCGGATTGCAGTCCTCGACGTGGAAGTTGTGCACGGCGATCACGCGGTAGCGCCCCGGGGCGATGGCGGCGAGCTCAATCCGGCTCTCGCTGGCGTGGGCGTAGCTCTGGTGCGGCCCGGTGATCCGGAACGGCGCCACCACCAGCTCGCCGCCCTCCAGCCGGCACGGGGGCGGTGCCGAAGAGGTAGCCGGAGACGCGGCCGGCGGCGGTGGCGCTGCCGCGCCGATAGGGGATGCCGGACTCGCCTGGGTCCTGTCCATCGTGGATGATCCGCAGAAGGAATGCCAAGATGCTGGAGAACAACGGCCGTGAGCGTGCAGCTCATTCTGGGCGACGGCCGGGCAAAGCTCAAGGCCGGTGGCGGAGCAGCGCTTCGCCGGGCGGGCCCTCGCGCTGCCAGATCAGGCGGCCGTCCTTGAACACTTCGCGGATGCGGTGCAAGGGCAGCTGGCGGGCCTCGCCTTCGTCATCGACGAGGGTGCAGGCGAAGTGCTCGTGGTCCGCGAACGCCAGGCGGCGCAGCGGCACGCGGACGATGCGGCGGGCGACGCGGTCGTAGTAGCCGATGACGAACTCGCCGCGGCCGAAATCGGGGTCCCAGCGGATGCGGGCGAGCAGCTGGTGGATCGGAATCATGGCGTGCGCTGGGGCGGCGGGCGGCAGGCGCGGTAGGATGGGGCGTCCTCACCCTTCATCGGCACTGACCGCCATGCCGCCTGCCCGTTCCGCCGCCGCTTCTGGTGTCGAGCCTGCCGCTGCGCCTGCAGGCGAATCCGTTGATCTGCGCGCGCTGACGCGCCGCTTCGCCCGCGCCGGCCGGCTGGAGGCGATCCTGCTGCGCCCGGCGCGGCGGGCCGAGGTGCAGTGCGTGAGCGAGGCGCGCGCAGTGGCCGGTTGCGGCCTCGCCGGCGACCACCGCGCCGCCTCCGGCCGCGGCGGCGGCAAGCGCCAGCTGAGCCTGATCCAGGCCGAGCATCTGGCAGCGATCGCCGCGCTCGCCGGCCGCGACGCGCTCGACCCCGCGCTGCTGCGGCGCAATCTGGTGGTGTCCGGCCTGAACCTGCTCGCCGCGCGCACGCTGTTCCGCGACCAGCCGCTGGTGCTGCGCATCGGCGCCGAAGTCGTGCTCGAGCTCACCGGCGCCTGCGAGCCCTGCTCGCGCATGGAAGACGTGCTCGGCCGCGGCGGTTACAACGCGATGCGCGGTCACGGTGGCGTCACCGCGCGCGTGCTGACTGGCGGCGTGCTGCGCATCGGCGATGTGGTCGTCTGCGAAGCG
>JANJTU010000101.1 GCA_024710965.1 Thauera sp.
GTCAGGGTGCGGCTGCCAGGTCGGCACGGCGTGGTAGAACTTCAGCCCCTCGTTGTCGCGGTACTCGATGCCCCAGCGCTTGCAGGTGCGTTTCACCGAATTGCACAGGAGCTCATCGTACGGCCGCCAGTCGCCCATCACCTCATCCAGACGGTAGCGCGCGAAGTCGGTCGTGAATTGCGCCATGTTCTCGGGCGCGATGCGGTCGGCGAAGAGTTCGCGCGCCAGCTCGGCCATCTGGAAGTTGATCAGGGTGCCGTAGCAATCGAAGCTGATGTACTTGGGCCGCAGGCTGCTCATTTGTCTACTCCTGTAATCGACAGTTTCTTCTGGATCGGGTCTCGCTGGACCAGGGACGGGTCGCACGTTCGAGGGAAGGTCGGAATCTGCCTGGGCCCTCTGTGCGTATCGCTTCCGTAGAAGAATTACAGCACTCGGCACCTGCTTTTTCGTTCCGTATTCGCCCGTGCGCATCACACAATCATTCGTATTCGGGCGGGGGCTCGGCATGTCTTGCTGCGCTCCGGCGGCGGCTCGCCTCAATAGCCGCGGGACCGATCGATAAGGCCGGAGAGCGGCTCGCCGCGTCGATGCCGGCGCAGGTTCTCCAG
Organism: Thauera sp.; assembly: GCA_024710965.1. Taxonomy (GTDB): domain Bacteria; phylum Pseudomonadota; class Gammaproteobacteria; order Burkholderiales; family Rhodocyclaceae; genus Thauera. The sequence continues at coordinate 612 of JANJTU010000101.1, forward strand.
CAGGATGGGGGCGGCCGTCTCGGGCTGGGTCATGCTCGCCACGTGGGGCGTCACGAACACCCGCGGATGGGTCCAGAAGGGATGTTCGGGCGGCAGGGGCTCGGGATCGGTCACGTCGAGGATGGCGCGCGACAACTGCCCCGAATCCAGCGCCTCGAGGAGATCCGCATCCACCAGGTGCGGCCCGCGGCCGACGTTGATCAGCGCCGCCCCGGCCGGCAGGGCCGAAAAGAGCTCGCGGTTCAGGATGCCCTGGGTCGCCGGCGTGAGCGGCAGCAGGCAGACCAGGACATCGCAACCGGCGAGGAAGGGCTGCAGCTGATCGGGGCCGGCGAAGCTCTCCACCCCTTCCATGCGGCGCAGGGAGCGGTTCCAGCCGCGCAGGCGAAAGCCGTAGGTGGCCAGCCGCGCGAGAACCGCCTGGCCGAGGGAGCCCATGCCCATGACGCCGATCGTGCGGGCCGCGGCGGGCGGCACCTCCAGGGGGTTCCAGACGCGCGCCGCCTTCGCCGCGACATAGTCGAAGAAGTCGCGGTGCAGGGCCAGGACGGCGAGGCTCACATACTCCACCATGCCGTTGATGATGCCCGGCTCGACCATCCTGACGATGGGAATGTGCGCCGGCACGGCGGAGAAGTCGACGTGGTCGACGCCCGCACCCGAGGAGAACAGCACCTTCAGCCGGGGCAGCTTGGCGAGGAACTCGGCCGGGGCCTGCCAGGCGATCAGGTATTCGACCTCGTCGAGGTTTCCGGCATCGGGCCAGACGCGGAAATCGAGGTCGGGGCCATGCTCGGCGAAGTAGCTTGCCCAGGCGGCCGCGCGCGGTGCATCGGATCGATAGAGAATGCTCATTGGGATGTCCTACCAGCCTCCGACCCAGCCATCGAAGAGCCCTTCCGGGAGGGTGTCTTCGTTGGCGCCGCGGAGAAAATCGAAGTCGCAGCCGCGATGCGCCTGCTCGACGTGTTGGTTGTACAGATTGCGGTAGCCGCGCGCGTGCCCGGGCGCCGGGGGCTGCCATTCCTGGCGGCGGCGCTCGAGCTCTTCCGGGGCGACGCACAGCTCGAGCCGGCGCTCGGAGACGTCCAACTCGATGATGTCGCCGTCACGCACCAGGGCGAGCGGACCGCCGACGGCCGCCTCGGGGGAGACATGCAGCACCGCGGCGCCATAGGCGGTCCCGCTCATGCGCGCGTCCGAGATGCGCAGCATGTCGCGCACGCCGCGTGCCAGCAGGTGGCGGGGCAGGGGCAGCATGCCCCATTCCGGCATGGCCGCGCCCACGGGGCCGGCGTTGCGCAGGATGAGCACGCTGTTCTCGTCGATGCCGAGTTCGGGGTCGTCGATCCGGTCGGCGATGGTCTGCACGTCCTCGAACACCACCGCGCGGCCGCGATGCCGGAACAGTTTCGGGTCCGCGGCGCAGGCCTTCATCACCGCGCCGTCCGGCGCCAGGTTGCCACGCACGACCACCAGCGTCTCGCCCGGTTTCACCGGCTTGTCCAGGGGGCGGATCACGTCCGCATCGACGACCTTGGCGGTCTCGATGATCTCGCCGATCGTGCGCCCGTCCACCGTGCGCGCGTCCAGGTGCAGGAAGGGCGCGAGGGTCTTGAGCAGGGCCGGCACGCCGCCCGCGGTCATCAGCCGCTCGGTGAGGTGCTCGCCGGCGGGCTGGACGTTGGCGATCAGCGGCACGCGCCGCCCGATCTCGTCGAAACGGTCCAGGGTCAGCGGCACGCCGACGCGGCCGGCGAGCGCCAGCAGGTGGATGATGGCGTTGGTCGAGCCGCCCACCGCACACAGCAGGGTGATGGCGTTGTCGAAGGCGCGCGCGTCGAGGACCTCGTTCGGGCGGGGGCTGCCTTCGGCGGCCATGCGCACGCTGCGGCGACCCACCTCGCGGGCGTCGTGATTGCGACGGCGATCGACCGCCGGAACCAGGCTG
>JANJTU010000103.1 GCA_024710965.1 Thauera sp.
ATGGCGAGGAAGCGCTTCGTGAACGGGTAGCTCGCGGCGAGGAAGAGCGCCGGCACCGAGAGCCAGATCACCAGCGGCGCGAGCGGCAGGATCAGCACGAAGGCGGCGAGCGCCAGGGCGGCGGCCAGCAGCAGCGCCTCCTTCGTGCTCACCACGCCGGTCGCCAGCGGCCGGTTGCGCGTGCGCTCGACGTGGCCGTCGAAGTCGCGGTCGGCGTAGTCGTTGATGACGCAGCCGGCCGAACGCATCAGGAAGGTGCCGGCGACGAAGATCGCCAGCACCGGCAGCGGTGGCCAGCCGTCGGCGGCGAACCACAGCGCCCACAGCGTCGGCCACAGCAGCAGCAGGGTGCCGATCGGCTTGTCGATCCGCATCAGGCGGGCGTAGTGGGGCAGCTTGTCGCTCAGGGTCATCGTGTTCATCAGCGGGGCAGATCGAAGATTGCGGGGAGGAAGAACTCGCTCACCATCAGCGCGCGGCCGCGCAGGCGGAACAAGGAACGCCGCCCCCACAGGCTGCGCTCCGGCGCGTCCGCGAGGAAGCGGGTGGCGAGCGCCGATCGGGCCCGATGATAACGCGCATCGCGCGCGTCGAGCCGGGTACAGGCGAGCGGCGAACGCGCGATCGCCGGGTCGGCGAACAGCGCCGCGCCGAGCGGGCGTGCGCCCATGCCGTGGAACAGGTTCCAGGCGCCGCGGACGTTGCGCCGCGGCAGCAGCGAGCGCGCGAACACCACCGGCCGGCCATCGGCGACCAGCAGCACCTCGCGCACCCACACGCGCTCGCCGGTGCGCAGGCCGAGCAGCGCGGCCTCGTCGCACAGCGCGGCACCGAGGCCCTGGAACAGCACCTGCACGCACAGCGCGTCGCAACGGGCACGCACGCGCGCCGTCAGCGAGGCCGGGTCGGTGAGCCAAGGGCGCAGCGCGGGCGGGACGGTGGCACGGGGCGGCGTCGGGCGCCAGGATTCGCGGTGGGGACGGGTTCGCATGGGGAGGCCGGGTGAACGAGGCGGCAATTCTAGCAACTGCGCTGCCGCGGGACTGGCTTGCCGGGAACCGGCTTGGAGAGTGGCGGCCCGCCTACGCACGCAGCAGCGCTTCGCGGCCGCCGAGCCAGCGTGAGAGCAGGCGCTCGGCGCGCTCGGGCGCCTGCGCCAGCAGCTGCTCGGCGAGCGCGCGCGCGGGCTCGATCAGCTCGGCGTCGGCTTCCAGATCCGCATAGCGCAGCAGCGGCACCCCGCTCTGGCGCGCGCCGACGAACTCGCCCGGGCCGCGCAGCTGCAGGTCCTCGCGCGCGATGGCGAAGCCGTCGGCGTTCTCGTAGATGACCTTCAGCCGCGCCCGCCCGGTCTCGGACAGCGGCTGGGCGTACAGCAGGATGCACACCGACTCGGCGGTGCCGCGCCCGACCCGGCCGCGCAACTGGTGCAGCTGGGCGAGGCCGAAGCGCTCGGCGTGCTCGATCACCATCAGGCTGGCATTGGGCACGTCGACGCCGACCTCGATCACGGTGGTCGCGACCAGCACGTGCAGCTCGCCGGCGGCGAAGGCCGCCATCGTCGCCGACTTCTCGTCGGCCTTGAGCCGACCGTGCACGAGGCCGACCTTGAGCTCGGGCAGCGCGGCGGCGAGCGTCTCATGGGTCTCGAGCGCAGTCTTGAGCTGCAGCGCCTCGGACTCCTCGATCAGCGGGCACACCCAGTAGGCCTGGCGTCCGTCGAGGCAGGCGGCGCGCACGCGGCCGACGACCTCGTCGCGGCGCGCCTCGGACACCAGCCGGGTGCGGATCGGCGTGCGCCCCGGCGGCAGCTCGTCGAGCACGGAGACGTCGAGGTCGGCGTAGTGCGTCATCGCCAGCGTGCGCGGGATCGGCGTCGCCGACATCATCAGCATGTGCGGGCGCAGCGCGCCGGCGCCCTTCTCGCGCAGGGCGAGGCGCTGGCGCACGCCGAAGCGGTGCTGCTCGTCGACCACCGCGAGCGCCAGCCGCGGCAGGTCCACCGGGTCCTCGATCAGGGCGTGGGTGCCCACCGCGAGCAGCGTCTCGCCGCGGCGCAGGCGTTCGAGCTCGGCCGCGCGCTCGCGCTTCCTGCGGCTGCCGGACAGCCAGGCCGGCTGCAGCCCGAGCGGCGCGAGCCAGTCGGCGAGCTTGCGGTAGTGCTGCTCGGCGAGGATCTCGGTCGGCGCCATCAGCGCCGCCTGCCAGCCGTTCTCGGCCGCCTGCAGCATCGCCAGCGCCGCCACCAGGGTCTTGCCGCTGCCGACGTCGCCCTGCAGCAGGCGCTGCATCGGGTGCGGGGCGGCGAGATCGGCGGCGATCTCGGCCACCGCCCTCGCCTGCGCCCGCGTCGGCGCGAACGGCAGGCGCTCGAGCAGCGCCGCGGTGAGGCGGCGGCGTGGCGGCAGTGCGACCGCGGCGCGCGCGCGGCGGGCGTTGTAGGCGCGGCGCAGCGACAGCTGCTGCACCAGCAGCTCGTCGAACTTGATCCGCCGCCAGGCCGGGTGTTCGCGGTGCTCGAGCGCGGCGGGGTCGGCGTCGGGCGCGGGGTGGTGGAGCGCGCGCAGGGCCTCGGCGAAGCCGGGCAGGCCGAGCCGGCGGCACATCGCCGGCGGCAGCGGGTCGTCCACCGCCAGGCTCGCCAGTGCGCGGTCGATCAGCTTGCGCAGCGTGGCCTGGCCGACACCGGCAGTGGTCGGGTACACCGGCGTCAGCGCCTCCGGCAAGGCCTCGCCGGCCTCCACCGGGCGCAGCCGCGGGTGCACCATCTCGTCGCCGAAGAAGCCGCCGCGCACCTCGCCGAACAGGCGCACGCGCCGGCCGACGGCGAGCTGCTTCTGCTGCGAGGGGTAGAAATTGAGCCAGCGCGCAACCAGCGTGCCGGAATCGTCGCGGATGCGGGCGACGAGCTGGCGGCGCGGCCGCAGCGTCACCTCGCAGGCAACGACCTCGCCCTCGACCTGCGCCGGATAGCCCGGTCGCGTCGCGCCGATCGGCGTCAGCCGGGTCTCGTCCTCGTAGCGCAGCGGCAGGTGCAGCAGCAGGTCTTCGGCGCGGCGCAGGTCGAGCTTCGCCAGCCGGCCGGCGAGCTGCGCGCCGACCCCCGGCCAGCCCGCGAGCGCCGTGGCAGCGGAGCAGGCGGGCGGCGCAGGATGGCCGATGTCGGGTGAAGCGGACTCGTGCGACAAGGGTCGATGCCGGGCCGGTGCCCCGCGCGCCGCCGCGCCGGGGCGCTCGCGCGACGCGGGCGGAAGCGGCGCCGGGAGTCAGCCGAGGACGATGGTGAGGTCGGCCTCGACCAGCGCGCCGCGCGGCAGCTCGCGCACGCCGACGGTGGCGCGCGCCGGGTAGGGCTCGGCGAAGTAGCGCGTCATGACCTCGTTGACGGTGCCGAAGTTGGCGAGGTCGGTGAGGTAGATCGTGATCTTGACCACGTCGGCGAAGGAGGCGCCGGCCGCCTCGGCCACCGCCTTCAGGTTCTCGAATACGCGCACCGCCTGCGCCTCGACGCCGTCGGCCATCGCCATGGTGACGGGATCGAGGCCGATCTGGCCGGAGAGGAAGACCTGGTTGCCGACCTTGACGGCCTGCGAGTAGGGGCCGATGGCGGCCGGGGCGTTGGGCGTGGAAATGATCGTACGGGCCATGAGCGGAACCTCGGGTGCGTTAAACCGGCATTCTAAACCGGCAGCGCAGCATCGGCTGCGCCGCCGCCAGCCGGCGCTCAGCCCTGCGCGCGCAGCAGCACTTCGCAGCCGAGGCGATTGATCACTTTCTGCAGGCCCCGCCGCGCGTGCGCATTGATCACCAGCGGCGCCATGAAGTTGGCGCGCAGGCCGGTGGAGGCCGGCCCGCCCTCGCTGGCGTCCTCCTTGCGCACGATCACCGCCACCATCGCATCCTCCGCCGCCTTGAGCTGCAACAGCTCGACTTCGGCGTCGCTGAGCGGAAACTCGAAGTTGATCCCCAGCCGCTCCGGCCCGGTCACGGAGAAGGCCACCTCCGGATCGTCCACGCTCTGCAGCAGGAAGACGCCCGCCTCGCTCCCTTCCTCATGGATGAGCGCGAACCGGTGGCACTGCTCGAAGCCGGGCAGCCCGGCCGGAAACTCGATGACCTTGTCGTCGGCCACTTCCGCGCTGCCGAACATGGAACTCGTGATCTTCATGCTTGCGATGCTCCTCGGTTGAATGTCTGTCGTCGCCCGTGTCAGGGCCTGGCCGGCGGTGGCAGCAGGATACCGGCATCGCCGCCCGCCTTGCGCAGCGCCGCCCGCGCCCGCTCGGCGGCGGCGCGGTCGCGGTACGGCCCCAGCACCACCCGGCTCTGGACCTGGGCCGGCAGGCCGCGTGCGGCGAGCTCGCCCTGCAGCAGCGCGGCGTTGGCCGGCTCGCCGAACACGCCGAGCTGGATGCGGTAACCATCGGCCGCCTGGACCACGGCCGCGGCCGGCAGCGCCGGCGGCGATGCTGGTGGGGGCGTGGCCGGGGCTGGCACGGCCACGGGAGCGGTGGCGGGGAGCGGCGTCGCAGCGGGCCTCGACACGGCGGCGGGCACCGGGCTCGGGGCTGACGCTGGAACCGGGGCCACTGCCGGGCGTTGCGCCATGGCGAGGGCGGCTCCCACGGGCACCGGGCCTGCTGCGGGCGCCCGCGCATCGGTGGCTGCCGCGGCCGGCGCGACCGCGCCGGCGAGCGCGATGCGGCCGGCACCGCTGGCCGCGGGTTGTGGCTCGGCGGACGGCACGGGCGGCGCCGACGCCGCGACGCCCGCCACCGGAGCCGGCGCCGCGGCCGGAACGGCGGGCGCCCCTGCCGTCGCCTGCACTTCGATCAGCAGGGCGACGATCATCAGCACGAGCGCTGCCGCCAGCGCCAGCCCGGCCCGCAGCAGCGCGGTGTTGCGCCGTGCACGCGGATCGGCGGCGGGGGGGCGCGGCCGGCCGATCACGACCGCGGCCCCCGGCTGTCGGACAGCGACAGCACCAGCTCGGCCTCGGCGACCGTGATGCCGCAACGCGCAGCGATCTCTTCGGCCGTCATCCCCTGCTCGGCGAGCACCAGGGCTTCGGCGTACTCGGGCGAGGCGCTGGCATGCACCGCCGTGACCTGCTCGAGCTGCTCGCGCAGGCTGTGCAGCTCGAGGTTCAAGGCGTCGATCTCGTCCTGCTGGCGCTCGATCACGCCTTGCAGGGCCGCGAGCTCGCGGCGCAGGCGCCGGTTCTCGACCTCGAGCTGGAATCCATCGGATGCGGACGCGGGCGCCGGCGGGGACACGGATGAGGACGGGGACGGGGTCGGGGACGGCGACGCGGGCACGGCCGCCGTCGGCATGGCGGCCGGACCGGGGCGCAGCTCCGGTGCGTAGTCGAAACCACCGTCCTCGTCCCCCTCCTCGTCCCCCTCCTCGCCCGCAGCGTCGGTCGGCGTGGCGCGGGCGGGGCTCCTGGCCTCGGCCTTGCGTGCGCCCGGCGCCGCGCCCCGGGCCGGGCGCGCACCGCGCGCCGCCCGCAGCGCGCGCAGGAACTGCCACCCGCCGTACAGCAGCAACGCCAGCACCAGCGCCCACAGCGCCTCGCGCAGCCCCATCAGACGGGTCCCGCCACGCCGCGGCGTACCGCGCGAGCACTGCGGCCTGCTGTGCACCAGGAAGGATTTCGATCGGACATCAAAGGCGGCCACACCGGAATGCACGGATAATACTGTCCGCCTCCGTTACCGACAAACCAAGATGGACTTCCACCCGTCGCTGCTGCTGTTCTGGCTCAAGAAAGTCATCGCCGCGCTCGTGCTGCCGCCGACGCTGCCCCTGCTCCCGATCGTGATCGGCCTCATCCTGCTGCCGCGCTGGCGCCGGATCGGGATGATTCTGGCATGGAGCGGCGTGGTGCTGCAGCTGCTCCTGATCATGCCGGCGAGCGTGGGCTGGCTGGTGGCGCAGGTCGAACACCCGAGCCCGCTCGACCGCGCCGCGGCGCGCGGCGCCGAGGCGGTGGTGATCCTCGGCGCGGGGCGTCGCTCGCACGCGCCCGAGTTCGGCGGCGAGACGGTCAATCGGCTCTCGCTCGAGCGCCTGCGCTATGGCGCGCGCCTCGCGCGCGAGTCCGGCCTGCCGGTGCTGGTGAGCGGCGGCGCGCCCGCGGGCGGCGTGCCCGAGGCGCTGCTGATGCGCAGCGCCCTGGAGCAGGACTTCCGCGTCCCGGTGCGCTGGGTGGAGAGCGTGTCGCGCGACACGCGCGAGAATGCGCGCATGTCCGCCGTGCAGCTGCACGCGGCCGGGGTCAGGCGCATCCTGCTCGTCACCCACGCCGCGCACATGCGGCGCGCGAGCCGCGAGTTCGAGGCCGAGGGCCTCGCCGTCATCCCCGCCGCCACGGCCTGGCTGGGCGGCAACGAGGGCTCCGAACGTGGCGAACCGCTGCTGGCCTCGCTGCCGAGCCAGAACAGCGCCTACGCCGGCTGGTTCGCAGTGCACGAGTGGCTGGGCCAGCTCGCCTACCAGCTGTCACGCTGAGGCGGGCGACAGCGCCCGCTCCCCCTGGTCTCGGCCTCGTCTCGGCAGCGCCTCGCGCCGGATGCGGGAACGCTCAGGCGCCGCGAAAGTCCGGCTTGCGCTTTTCCAGGAAGGCGGTGACGCCCTCGGCGAAATCGGCGCGGGCGCTGCAGCGTCCGAAGGCCTCCGCCTCGCTCTGCAGCTGTGACTCGAGCTGGTTGTCGTGCGAGGCGGCGATCAGGCGCTTGATTTCGCCATAGGCCTGGCGCGGCCCGGCCTTCAGGCGCGCCACCAGCTTCGCCACCTCGGCATCGAGCGCCGCGGCAGGGGCGACACGATTGACCAGGCCGAGACGCAGCGCCTCGCCGGCGTCGAAGCGGTCGGCGAGCAGCAACAGCTCGGTGGCCTTGCGCCGGCCGACGATGCGTGGCAGGAAATAGGACGCGCCGCCGTCGCCCGACAGCGCGATCGCCGCATAGGCGGTGGTGAACCTGGCGTCATCGGCGCAGACGGCGAGGTCGCAGCCGGCCATCAGCGACAGACCGAAGCCCGCGCAGGCACCGCGCACGCAGGCGATGACCGGCTGCTGGAGATTCTGCAGCAGCTCGACCGTGGGGTTGATGTACTGCACGATCATGGCCCGGAACGCGGCCTGGCGCGCTTCGGGCGACAGGTGCAGGTTGCGGGCGAAATCCTTCAGGTCACCGCCGGCCATGAAGTGCTCGCCGGCACCGGTGACGACCACCACCGCGACGTCCTGGCGCGCAGCCAGCCCACGGACCGCGGCAGCGAGATCCTGCATCATCTCCACCGACAGCGCGTTGAGCGCGTCGGGCCGGTTCAGCGTCAGCGTCGCGACGCCATCGGCCACTTCCAGCAGAACGGTTCCAGCCATGACTGCATCCTTGTGAAAATGCCCGCCCGGGCGCACGTGGCGACCGGCAGGCGGGCATGGTTCGAGCCACGCGGGGCCGGCGCACGGCGCGCCCCCGCAGGAATGGCGGCGGTCAGCCGCCGAAGTCGTCGAGCATGATGTTCTCGCGCTCGACGCCGAGATCGAGCAGCATCTTGATCACCGCGGCGTTCATCATCGGCGGGCCGCACATGTAGAACTCGCAGTCCTCGGGTGCCGGGTGGTCCTTGAGGTAGTGCTCGTACAGCACGTTGTGGATGAAGCCGGTGTAGCCGGTCCAGTTGTCCTCGGGCAGCGGGTCGGACAGCGCCAGGTGCCAGGTGAAGTTCGGGTTCTCCGCGGCCAGCTTGTCGAACTCGTCCACGTAGAAGGCCTCGCGCAGCGAGCGTGCGCCGTACCAGAAGGTGATCTTGCGCTTGCTGTGCAGGCGCTTCAACTGGTCGAAGATGTGCGAACGCATCGGCGCCATGCCCGCGCCGCCGCCGATGAAGACCATCTCGTGGTCGGTGTCGCGCGCGAAGAACTCGCCGAACGGGCCGTAGACGGTGACCTTGTCGCCCGGCTTGAGGTTGAACACCCAGGACGACATCTTGCCCGCCGGGATGTCGTCGCGCCCCGGTGGCGGCGAAGCGACGCGGATGTTGAACTTGACGATGCCCTTCTCGTCCGGGTAGTTCGCCATCGAGTAGGCGCGGATCACGGTCTCGTCGACCTTGGAGACGAAGCGCCACATGTTGAACTTGTCCCAGTCGCCGCGGAACTTGTCCTGGATGTCGAAATCCTGGTACTTCACCACGTGCGGCGGACATTCGAGCTGGACGTAGCCGCCGGCGCGGAAGTCCACGTGCTCGCCCTCGGGCAGGCGCAGCGTCAGTTCCTTGATGAAGGTGGCGACGTTGGGGTTGGACTCCACCGTGCATTCCCACTTCTTGACCCCGAACACCTCCTCCGGCACCTCGATCACCATGTCCTGCTTGACCGGGGTCTGGCACGACAGGCGCCAGCCCTGCCGCGCCTGGCGGCGGGTGAAGTGCGACTCCTCGGTCGGCAGCATCGCGCCGCCGCCCGTCTCGACGATGCACTTGCACTGGGCGCAGGTGCCGCCGCCGCCGCAGGCCGAGGACAGGAAGATGTCGTTGGCCGCCAGCGTCTGCAGCAGCTTGCCGCCGGCCGGCACGGTGAGCTTGTGCTCATTGTTGATCGTGATGGTGACGTCGCCGCTGGAGACGAGCTTGGAGCGGGCATAGATGATGAACACCGCGAGCGCGAGCACGATCGCGGTGAACATGCCGATGCCGAGTACGATTTCCGTATTCATGCGTTCATTCCATCCTTACAGCTGCACACCGGAAAAGGACATGAAGCCCAGCGACATCAGCCCGATGGTGATGAAGGTGATGCCCAGGCCCTGCAGGCCCGCCGGCACGTCGCTGTACTTGAGCTTCTCGCGGATGCCCGCGAGCAGCGCGATCGCCAGCGCCCACGACGCCCCCGAGCCGACGCCGTACACCGTGCTCTCGGCGAGGTTGTAGTCGCGCTCGACCATGAACAGCGAGCCGGCCATGATCGCGCAGTTCACCGTGATCAGCGGCAGGAACACGCCGAGCGCGTTGTAGAGCGTGGGCACGTACTTGTCGAGCAGCATCTCGAGGATCTGCACGATCGCCGCGATCACGCCGATGTAGGACAGCAGGCCGAGGAAGGACAGATCGACATCGGGCAGGCCGGCCCAGGCGAGCGCGCCGTCGCGCAGCAGCCAGGTGTAGATCAGGTTGTTGGCCGGCACGGTGATGGTCTGCACGATGATCACCGCGATGCCGAGGCCGATCGCGGTCTCGACCTTCTTCGAGATGGCGATGAAGGTGCACATGCCGAGGAAGAAGGCGAGCGCCATGTTCTCGATGAACACGGCGCGCACGAAGAGGCTGATCAGGTGTTCCATGTCAGTAGGCCTCCTTGGTGATGACCTGCGGCGCCATCCGGAAGCTGGGCTGCTCGACCTGCTCGGTGCGCCAGGTGCGCAGCGCCCAGATGATCAGGCCGATCAGGAAGAAGGCCGAGGGCGGCAGCAGCAGCAGGCCGTTGGGCACGTACCAGCCGCCGTCCTTCGCGAGCGGAATGATCTCGATGCCGAACAGCTTGCCGGCGCCGAACAGCTCGCGGATGACGCCGAGCGTCAGCAGCATCGCGCTGTAGCCGAGGCCGTTGCCGATGCCGTCGAAGAAGGACAGGACGGGCGGGTTCTTCATCGCGAAGCCTTCCGCCCGCCCCATGACGATGCAGTTGGTGATGATCAGGCCGACGAACACCGACAGCTGCTTGGCGAGGCTGAAGGCGTAGGCGCGCAGGATCTGGTCGACCACGATCACGAGCGAGGCGATGATCACCATCTGCACGATCATGCGGATCGAGCCCGGGATCTGGGTGCGGATCATCGAGATGAACATGCTCGAGAACCCGGTCACCAGCGTCAGCGCGATCGACATCACCACCGCGGTGTTGAGGTTGGAGGTGACCGCGAGCGCGGAACAGATGCCGAGAATCTGCAGCCCGATCGGGTTGTTGGCGAAGATCGGGTTGAGCAGGACTTCCTTGATGGTGGGCTTGGACATGATCAGACCCCCTGGGTACGCAGTTTGGCGAGGTAGGGGCCGAAGCCCTGCTCGCCGAGCCAGAATTGCAGCAAACGATCGACGCCGTTGCTCGTGAGCGTGGCGCCCGCCAGGGCATCGACCTGATGCCCGGCCTCCGCGCTGGCCGGATCGACGCCACCCTTGACGATGCGGATGACGGGCTTGCCGGCGTCGTCGAACAGCGTCTTGCCCGGCCACAGCGCCTTCCACTTCGGGTTGTCGACCTCGCCGCCCAGGCCCGGCGTTTCCGCATGCTGGTAGAAGCCGAAGCCGACCACGGTGTTGAGGTCGGCCTTCACCGCCATGAAGCCGTGCAGCGTGGACCACAGGCCGTAGCCGCGCACCGGCAGGATCAGCGACTCGAGCTTGCCGTCCTGCTCCACCATATACACCGTCGTGTACCGCTCGCGGCGCTTGATCAGGGCGATGTCCGCCTCGCCCGACAGCGCGGCGGACAGCTTCGGATCCTTCGACGCCTTGAGCGGATCGAACATCGCCGGGTCGTAGGCGTCGGTGTATTCGCCGGTCTCGAGATCCACCACCTTCGCCGTGATGCGGCTGGCGAAGAGTTCCTTCACCGCGCGCGCCGACATCCCCGCGTCGCCCAGGCCGGCGATGGAGAGGATGCTGCGCTGCTTGTCGAGCTGGCGGTTCTCGATCTGCACCGGCTTCAGCGACACCGCCGCGCCGGCGACGAAGACCGAACTGACGAGGCTGACCGCGAGCGCCACCAGCAGCGTGCGGGCCGTCGATTCCTTCTTACTGGACATTGCGCGCCATCCTCCGCTTGATGTTGGCCGCGATCACGAAGTGGTCGATCAGCGGCGCGGCCAGGTTGGCGAACAGGATCGCCAGCATCATCCCTTCCGGGAAGGCCGGATTGACGACGCGGATCAGCACCACCATGACGCCGATCAGCGCGCCGAAGATCCACTTGCCGGTGTCGGTCATGGACGCCGACACCGGGTCGGTGGCCATGAACATCATGCCCAGGGCGAAGCCGCCGACGACCAGGTGCCAGTGCCAGGGCATCGAGAACATCGGGTTGGTGTCCGAGCCGATGGCGTTGAACACCAGGCTCATCGCGATCATGCCGAGCATGACGCCGGCGACGATGCGCCACGACGCGATCTTCATCACCAGCAGCACGCCGCCACCGATCAGGAGCGCGAGCGCGCTGGTCTCGCCCATCGAGCCGTGCATGAAGCCGAGGAAGGCGTCGGTCCAGCTCAGCCCGCTGGCCGCGATCTGGTCGATGCCGCCGGCGGCCGCCTGCGACAGCGCCGTGGCGCCGGTGTAGCCGTCGACCGCGGTCCACACGGCGTCGCCCGACATCTGCGCCGGATAGGCGAAGAACAGGAAGGCGCGCCCGGTCAGCGCGGGGTTGAGGAAGTTCTTGCCGGTGCCGCCGAACACTTCCTTGCCGATCACGACGCCGAAGCTGATGCCCAGCGCCACCTGCCACAGCGGGATCGACGGCGGGCAGGTGAGCGCGAACAGCACCGAGGTGACGAAGAAGCCCTCGTTCACCTCATGGCGGCGGATCGAGGCGAACAGCACCTCCCAGAAGCCGCCGGCGATGAAGGTGACGAGGTAGACCGGCAGGAAGTAGGCCGCGCCGTGGACAAAGTTGTCCCACAGGCTGCCGGGGTCGAAGCCGGCGAACAGGTTCACCAGGCCGATGCGCCAGCCTTCCTGCGCGGCCATCAGCTCGGGGCTGGCGGCGAGGATGGCATTGGCCTGGTAGCCGGTGTTCCACATGCCGAAGAACATGGCCGGGAAGGTGCACAGCCAGACCGTGATCATCATGCGCTTGAGGTCGAGACCGTCGCGCACGTGGGCCGTGGTGCGGGTGACGCTGCCCGGCTTGAACAGGGCGGTGTCGATGGCTTCGTAGAGGGCGTAGTACTTCTCGTACTTGCCGCCCTTCTCGAAGTGATGCTCGATGCTGTCGAGCCAGGAACGCAGACCCATGCTCAACCCTCCTTCTCGATGCGCGTCAGGTTATCCCGCAGGATGGGGCCGTATTCGTACTTGCCGGCGCAGACGTAGGTGCACAGCGCCAGGTCTTCCTCGTCCAGTTCGAGGCAGCCCAGCTTCTGCGCCATCTCGGTGTCGCCGACGATGATCGAGCGCAGCAGCTGGGTGGGCAGGATGTCGAGCGGCATGACCTCCTCGTAGTTGCCGATCGGCACCATCGCCCGCGGGCTGCCGTTGGTGCTGGTGGTGAAGTCGAACAGGCGGGCCGGATTGAGCTTCGAGACGTAGAGGTTCATCACCGAATGCTTGTTCGCCCCGGCGCGCAGGTAGTGCATGAACTCGCGCTCGGTGCCTTCCTCCAGGCAGGAGGCCTGCAGGTGATAGCGGCCGAGGTAGGCACAGGCGCCGCGCGCGCTGCGCCCGCCGAACACCGAGCCGGAGATCACGCGCACCTTGCGCCCGACCTTGATCTCGCCCGCGGTGAGCTCGTCCAGGTTGGCGCCCAGGCGGGTGCGCAGCAGGCGCGGCTGGTCCACCATCGGCCCGCCGAGCGCGACCACGCGCTCGACCCACAGCCGGCCGCTGGCGAAGAGCTTGCCGATCGCGATCACGTCCTGGTAGTTCAGGTGCCACACCGTCTTGTGCGCATGCACCGGATCGAGGAAGTGGATGTGGGTCCCGGGCAACCCCGCCGGATGCGGACCGGCGAAGGTCTCGCTGGCGACGTTGGCCAGGCCCGCGGCCGGCGGCTGCGTGCCTTCGGCGTGGCAGACGATGACACGCGCCAGGCGCGCGAGCGCCTTCAGGCCGCGCACGAAGTCGGCGCCGTGCGCGGCGATGACCACCATCGGGTCGGCCGCGAGCGGATGGGTGTCGATCGCGGTGACGAAGATCGAGCTCGGCGTCGCATCGACCGCCGCCACCTTGCTGTAGGGGCGGGTGCGCAGCGCGGTCCACAGGCCGGAGGCGACGAGGTTCTCGCGCACCTTCTCCGGCGCCAGACCATTGAGCTCGGCGTCGTCGTAGCGGGCGAACTCGACCGCGCTGTCGGCACCGTCCTCGCCCTCGACATCGATCACCACCGACTGCAGCACGCGCTGCTCGCCGCGGTGGATGGCACTCACCGTCCCCGCACCCGGTGCGGTGTAGACCACGCCCGGCGTCTTCTTGTCGGAGAACAGGACCTGTCCGAGCTTCACCCGGTCGCCGACCTGCACCGCCATCGTCGGCTTCATGCCGTGATAGTCGAAGCCGATGACGGCCACGCTGCGCACCGGCCGCCCGGCCTCGATGCGCTGTGCGGGTGCGCCGCTGATGGGCAGGTCCAGTCCGCGTCTGATTTTAATCATGCGTCTCTCGCCCAAACACTCGTGAGAATGAACAGGGCCGGTCGCCAGCATTCGCGCGTCATGAGCGCAGACGACGGGGCGACCGGCCCCGAGTAAACAAAACCTGTGGATTATAAAAGAGTGCGCTCCTCCGATCACGACGATCGGCCCGTTGACGTTCACGTCATACAGGAAATCCACAAGCACAAGGGCGGGGTGAGGGCGGCCCCATCCGCCCTCATCCCGCCCTCGATTGCAAGCCCGGCCGCGCCCTTCAGACGCGCCCTTCAGACGCGCTCGAACACGCCCGCCGCGCCCATGCCGGTGCCGATGCACATGCTGATCATGCCGTGGCGCAGCCCCGGGTCGCGCCGCATCGCCGCCATCAGCGTCGCGGTGCGGATCGCGCCGGTGGCACCGAGCGGATGGCCGAGCGCGATCGCGCCGCCGAGCGGATTGACCTTCGCCGGGTCGAGCCCGAGTTCGCGCATCACCGCCAGCGCCTGCGCGGCGAAGGCCTCGTTGAGCTCGATCCAGCCGAGCGCGTCCTGCGCCACGCCGGCCTGCGCCAGCGCGCGCGGGATCGCCTCCACCGGGCCGATGCCCATCACCTGCGGCGGCACGCCGGCCACCGCGTAGCCGGCGAAGCGCGCGATCGGCGTGGCGCCGTAGCGCTTCAGCGCGGCCTCGCTCATCAGCAGCACCGCGGCGGCGCCGTCGGACATCTGCGAGCTGTTGCCGGCAGTGACCGAGCCGCGCGCGGCGAACACCGGCTTGAGCTTCGCCAGGCCTTCGGCCGAAGCGTCGGCGCGCGGGCCTTCATCGTGCGCGACGACGCGCTCGACGACGCGCACCGCACCGCCCTCGCCCGGCAGATGGGTGCGCACGGTGTACGGCAGGATCTCGTCGGCGAAGCGCCCGGCGGCGATCGCGGCGCAGGCGCGGCGGTGCGACTCGAGGGCGAAGGCGTCCTGCTCCTCGCGCCCGACCTTCCACTGCTGCGCCACCTTCTCCGCGGTCAGCCCCATGCCGTAGGCGATGGCGAGGTGCTCCGCATCGGCGAAGATCGCCGGGTTGAGGCTGACCTTGTTGCCCATGATCTGCGGCATCGCGCTCATGCTCTCGGTGCCGGCGGCGATCATCACGTCGGCCTCGCCCAGCCGGATGCGGGCGGCGGCATCGGCCACCGCCTGCAGGCCGGAGGCGCAGAAGCGGTTGATCGTCACCCCCGGCACGCGCTCGGGCAGGCCGGCGAGCAGGAGGCCGATGCGCGCCACGTTCATGCCCTGCTCGGCCTCGGGCATCGCGCAGCCGCAAATGACGTCGCCGATCTCGCGCGCGTCGAGCCCGGGGACCTTGTCCACCACCGCACGCAGCACCGCCGCGAGCAGGTCGTCGGGGCGCACGTGGCGGAACGCGCCGTTGCGCCGCGCCACCGGCGTGCGCACCGCGGCGACGATGTAGGCGTCCTGAATCTGTTTGCTCATGTTCTTTCCCCATCCGGAAAATATGGGCCGTCATCCGGCGTTGCTGCCGGGAGGACCCGGGCGTTTGTGGAGCGGGCGAGGACTGTCTGAGCGAGCGCAGCGAGCGAGTTCCGCAGCCCGACGGAACAAACGCCCGGGGCATGCCGGCGGGCGACCACGCCCGGGCGCCCGGCTCAGTTCCGCAGCGGCTTGCCGGTTTCCAGCATGTGCGCGATGCGCTGCTGGGTCTGCTCGGTTTTCAACAGCGCCACGAACTGCGCGCGCTCGACGTCGAGGATCCAGTCCTCGCTCACCGCCGCGCCCGACTCGACCTCGCCGCCGCACAGCGCGGTCGCCGCGGCCTTGGCGACGCGGTAGTCGTGCGCCGAGATGAAGCCGCCCTCGGCCATGTTCACCAGCACCATCTCGCAGGTGGCGATGCCGTTGCGCCCGGCCACGGTCACCGCCGGATTGCGCAGCGGCGGGCGCCAGCCCGCCTCGGCGAGTGCGCGCGCACGCCGGATCGCCACATAGGGCAACTCGGCGGCGTGGAAGACGATGTCGTCGCCGGCACGGCCGAAGCCGAGCTGCACCGCCTCGCGCGCGCTCTTCGCCACGGTCGCCATCGAGATCGTCTGGAACGCGGTCTGGATGTAGGGGAAGACGTCACCGCCGGCGGCGCGCTGCGCCAGCGCGTGCGCCTGCAGCGCGAACTCCTTGCTGCCGCCGCCGGCCGGGATCAGGCCGACGCCGGCCTCGACCAGGCCGACGTAGCTCTCGAGCGCGAACACGCGGTGCGCGGCGTGCATCGCGAACTCGCAGCCGCCGCCCAGCGCCATGCCCTGCACGGCGGCCACCACCGGCACCTGGGCGTGCTTGATCGCCATCGAGGTGCGCTGGAACTTCGCCACCATGCGCTCGAGCAGCTCGAACTCGCCGGCACGGCAGGCCTCGGCCACCTGCTGCAGGTTGGCGCCGACCGCGAACGGCGGCTGGTGCCAGATCACCAGGCCGTCGAGCTCGGCCTCGGCGCGCGCGATCGCCTCCAGCAGACCCTCCATGACCTCGTCGCCGATCGCGTGCATCTTCGAGGTGATCGACGCGATGCCGATGCGCGCATCCTGGTCCGGGCGGCACCACAGGCGCACCCCGGCGTTCTCCCACAAGGTCCGGCCGCGCTCCTCGGGCGCCTCGCCGAGCACGCGGTCGGGATAGAGCTGACGGTCGTAGACCGGCAGCGCCGGGCGCGGCTTGAGCGCATTCGCCGCGGCGCTGAAGGAGCCGGCCGCCTCGTGCACGCCGTCGCGCGCCAGCACCCAGGCCGGCAGCGGCACCTCGGCCATCGCGCGGCCGTGGGCAATGTCGTCGGCGATCATCGCCGCCACCTCGCGCCAGCCCGCGGCCTGCCAGGTCTCGAACGGGCCCTGCGCCCAGCCGAAGCCCCAGCGCATCGCCAGGTCGAGCTCGCGCGCGTTGTCGGCGATGTCACCCAGGTGCACCGCGCAGTAGTGGAACACGTCGCGGAAGACCGACCACAGCAGCTGCGCCTGCGGGTGCGGGTGGGCGGCCAGTTCGGCGAACTTCTCCACCGGATCCTTCAGCTTCAGGATGTCCTCGATGTCGGGGAAGACCTCGCCCCCGCTGTCGCGGTAGTCCTGCAGCGCCAGGTCCAGCACCTGGATCTGGCGCCCCGCCTTGCGGTAGATGCCGGCACCGCTCTTCTGCCCGAGCGCACCCTTCGCGATCAGCGCCTGCAGCCAGTCCGGCACGCGGAAGTGGGGATGCCAGGGGTCGTCGGCGAGCGTCGCCTGCATCGTGCCGATGACATGCGCCAGGGTGTCGAGGCCGACGACGTCGGCGGTGCGATAGGTCGCGCTCCTGGGGCGGCCGATGCGCGGCCCGGTGAGCAGGTCGACTTCGTCGAACTCCAGGCCGAGACGCGTCGTGTGGTGCATGACGGCGAGGATCGAGAACACGCCGACGCGGTTGGCGACGAAGTTGGGCGTGTCCTTCGCGCGCACGATGCCCTTGCCCAGCCCCGTCGTCAGCCAGGCCTCGAGCGCATCGAGCATCGCCGGGTCGGAGTCGGCAGTGGCGATCAGCTCCACCAGCGCCATGTAGCGCGGTGGATTGAAGAAGTGGATGCCGCAGAAGCGGCCGCGCCGTTCGGCCGGCATGCCCGCCGCCAGCGCGTTGATCGACAGCCCCGAAGTGTTCGACGCGAACACCGCGCCCGGCTTCAGGTAGGGCGCCACCTTGGTATAGAGATCGAGCTTCCACTCGACCTTCTCCGCGATCGCCTCGATGACGAGGTCGCACTCGCCGAGGCGGGCGAGGTCGCTGCCGTAGTTGGCAGGCTCGATGAACTGCGCCCGGTCCTTCGCCGCCAAGGGCGCGGGGTCGAGCTTCCTCAGGCCGGCGATGGCGCGCGCGGCGATCGCGCTCGGCTCGCCCTCCTTCGCCGGCAGGTCGAACAGGAGCACCGGCAGCTCGGCGTTGGCGCAGTGGGCGGCGATCTGTGCCCCCATGACGCCGGCACCGAGGACGGCGACCTTGCGGATGATGAGACGGCTCATGTGCTTCTCCGGAATCGGGATCGATCGGATGCGGGGGCCGGACAGCCCCGGACGCGCCTCCCGGGCGCGCGTCCGGGCCTGATGCGGGAAGGGCGGCAGCGAGCACAGCCTGCGCCCCCTCCCCGCGGCTCAGGGCGGAACGCTAGAAGGCCATCGAGTACTGGGCGCCGAGGATCCAGACGCTGGAGTCGTACTCGCCGGTCACGCGGCCGCGGTTCGTCAGCGGGTTGGCCGTGGTCTGGTCGTTGTCGATCTTGGTGTCCGGCACGTAGAGGTAGGCGGCGCCGAGGTCCAGCGTGTTGGTCTTGCTCACCTTCCACTGCCCGCCGACGCTGAACCAGGTGCGGTCGTTGTCGGGCAGCGACACCAGCCGGCGCTCCTTGTCCGGGACCGGGCTCTCGTCGAAGGCGATGCCGAACTTCAGCTTCCAGGCGTCGTTGAGCTTGTAGTTGGCGCCGAGGGCGACGCGCCAGGTGTCCTTGAATTCGGTGTCCAGCGTCTGCGCCACCGCCCCGCTCTGCGGGCCGGAGCTGCGTACGATGTCGACCTGCTTGATGCTGCTCCAGCCGGTCCACGACAGGTCGCCGAGCAGTTCCCAGCGATCGTCGAGCTTGTGCGCGACGCTGGCGATGAAGGTATCCGGGAGCTCGACATCCACATCCGCGTCGCTGCTCCCTGCCGCATTGAGCACGGCGCTCGGCCCCTCGACCGTGACGTCGCCCTTCAGCTTGTGCTCGATCTTGGAGCG
>JANJTU010000132.1 GCA_024710965.1 Thauera sp.
TTCCTGCCGGGCTCGCTGGTCGACATGCGTCCGGTCAAGGACACCACGCCGTACGAAGGCAAGGAATACGAATTCAAGGTCATCAAGCTCGACCGCAAGCGCAACAACGTGGTCGTGTCGCGCCGCGCCGTGCTCGAAGAGTCGATGGGCGAAGAGCGCGAGAAGCTGCTCGCCAACCTCAAGGAAGGCACCGTCATCAAGGGCGTGGTCAAGAACATCACCGACTACGGTGCGTTCGTTGACCTCGGCGGCATCGATGGCCTGCTCCACATCACCGACCTGGCGTGGCGCCGCGTCCGTCACCCGAGCGAAGTGCTCAACGTGGGCGACGAGATCGAAGCCAAGGTGCTCAAGTTCGACCAGGAGAAGAACCGCGTCTCGCTGGGCCTCAAGCAGCTCGGCGAAGATCCGTGGGTCGGCATCTCGCGCCGCTACCCGCAGGGCACCCGCCTGTTCGGCAAGGTGACCAACATCACCGACTACGGCGCGTTCGTCGAAGTCGAGCAGGGTATCGAGGGTCTGGTGCACGTGTCCGAAATGGACTGGACCAACAAGAACATCCACCCGACCAAGGTCGTCCAGCTCGGCGACGAAGTCGAAGTGATGATCCTCGAGATCGACGAAGACCGTCGCCGCATCTCGCTGGGCATGAAGCAGTGCATGTCCAACCCGTGGGACGATTTCGCCATCAACCACAAGAAGGGTGACAAGGTTCGCGGCCAGATCAAGTCGATCACCGACTTCGGCGTGTTCATCGGCCTGGAAGGCGGCATTGACGGCCTGGTGCACCTGTCCGACCTGTCGTGGAGCGAGTCCGGCGAAGACGCCGTGCGCCGCTTCAAGAAGGGCGACGAGGTCGAGGCCGTGGTGCTGGCGATTGACGTCGAGCGCGAGCGCATCTCGCTGGGCATCAAGCAGCTCGAAGGCGATCCCTACACCAACTTCATCGCCACCCACGAGAAGAACAGCCTCGTGCGCGGCACCGTGAAGTCGGTCGATGCGCGTGGCGCGGTGATCGCGCTGGGCGACGACGTCGAAGGCTACCTGCGCGCCTCGGAAGCGGCCGCGCACCGTGTCGACGACCTGACCACCGTGCTCAAGGAAGGCGACCAGGTCGAGGCGATGGTGATCAACGTCGATCGCAAGACCCGTTCGATCAATCTGTCGATCCGCGCCAAGGACCAGGCCGAACAGTCCGAAGCGATGAGCAAGCTGGCGTCCGAGAGCTCTGCGGCTTCCGGCACCACGAACCTCGGTGCGCTGCTCAAGGCCAAGCTGAACGAGCAGAAGCAGTAATCAAACCGATCATGACCAAATCGGAGCTGATTGCGCAGCTCGCGGAGCGTTTTCCGCAGCTCGTCGCAAAGGACGCCGATTACGCGGTCAAGATGATTCTCGATGCGATGACCGACGCCCTGGCGCGCGGGGACCGCATCGAGATCCGCGGGTTTGGAAGCTTCGCGCTGAACTATCGTCCGCCTCGCGTCGGACGCAACCCCAAGTCGGGCGAGAAGGTGCATGTGCCGGAAAAGTACGTGCCGCACTTCAAGGCAGGCAAGGAGTTGCGCGAGCGAGTGGATGTGAGCGGCTGACCGCGCAGCGATCGGTTGTACAGGCAGTTGGGGAAGGCGGCTACGGCCGCGTTCTTTTTTGTCATCCGCTCGGAGATAATGCCGGCCATGCGTGCAATCATGTGGTTTCTCCGCCTGCTGCTGTTCTTCCTGCTGTTCGGGTTTGCGATCAAGAATGACCATTTCGCGACCCTGAACTTCTTCTTCGGCGGGCAATGGCAGCTTCCGCTGGTATTCGTGATCCTGGTCAGCTTTGCGGCCGGGGCCTTGCTGGGCATTACCGCGACCTTCGCCTCGCTGCTGCGCCAGCGCCGCGAGATCTCGCGCCTGCGCCGCCAGCTCGAGCGTGCCGAACGCGATCGCGGCGAAACGGCGGTGGCCGCGTCTGCCGCCGACGCGCAGATTCCCGGCCTGCCCTGATCCAGCATGGAGATCGAGTTCTGGTGGCTGCTGGCCCTGCCGCTTTTCTTCGCCCTGGGCTGGCTGGCCGCGCGCATCGACATCCGTCAGGTCGTGCAGGAATCGCGCGCGCTGCCGCGTTCCTACCTGACCGGCCTCAACTTTCTTCTCAACGAGCAGCCTGACAAGGCGATCGACGCTTTCGTCGAGGCGGTGCGCATCGATCCGCAGACGGTCGAACTCCATTTCGCGCTCGGCAGCCTGTTCCGCCGCCGCGGCGAGACCGACCGCGCGATTCGCATGCACCAGCTGCTGGTCGATCGCGAGGACATCAGTGAAGAGCAGCGTTTGCAGGCACTCGGTGAGCTCGGCCAGGACTTTCTCAAGGCGGGCCTGCTCGACCGAGCCGAGGCGGTGTTCCTGAAGTTGCGCGGCACGCGTGCAGACGACGTGGCGCTGCGTTACCTGCTCGAGATCTACCAGCAGGAGAAGGACTGGGCGAAGGCGATCGAAGTCGCACGCGCGCTGCCCGACCACGAAAGCGTCATGTGGCGCACCGAAGTGGCGAACTTTCACTGCGAACTGGCGGCCAGCGCGATGGCGAACTCGCGCTACGACGAGGCGCGCAGCCACCTCGATGCGGCCCTCGAAGTCAATCGGCGCTCCGTGCGCGCCAGCGTGCTGCTCGGCGACCTGTACGCGGCGCAAGGGCGCGATGGCGAAGCGCTGGAGGCCTGGAAGCGGATCGAGAATCAGGATCCGGTCTATCTGGCGCTTGCCGCAGAGCGGGTGATGGACGCCTACGAGCGGCTCGGCAAGGTGGAGCAGGGCCATCAACTGCTGCGCGCGTGGCTCGAAGCGCACGCTTCGCTCGACCTGCTCGACGAGCTGTTCCACTGGGAAATGGACAAGCAGGGGCCGCGCGCAGCCTACGATCTGGTGCGCGAGGAACTGCGCCGGAACCCGACGCTGCTCGGCCTGGACAAGCTGCTCGAGGCGGCGCTGCTGACTGCGCCGGCCGAGCAACGCGGCGACATCGAGCTGGTCAAAGAACTGATTCACGGTCACACGCGCAAGGTGGCGCGCTATCGCTGCGATGCCTGTGGCTTCAAGGCGCGCCAGTTCCATTGGCGCTGTCCGGCCTGCGGCGGCTGGGAGACCTATCCACCGCGCCGAACCGAAGAGTTCGACCTTACCCCATAAGTGACCGGCGCGCGGGAGCCCTGCCGGTGCACGCTGCGTCCGCTCGCCACCCCAATGTGAACAACGGAAGACATGGAATACAAGACGCTTGAAGACTACGTCGGCCACACGCCGCTGGTGCGCCTGAAGCGCATCAATGCCGGGCGCAACAACGTCATCCTGGCCAAGCTCGAAGGCAACAACCCGGCCGGCTCGGTGAAGGACCGCCCCGCGCTGTCGATGGTGGTCCACGCGGAGCGGCGCGGCGACATCCGGCCCGGTGACACCCTGATCGAAGCCACCAGCGGCAACACCGGCATCGCGCTGGCAATGGCGGCGGCGATGCGGGGCTACCACATGATCCTGGTGATGCCGGAGAACCAGAGCGTCGAGCGTCGCCAGACGATGCGTGCCTTCGGTGCCGAGCTGGTGCTGACGCCGGCGTCCGGCGGCATGGAGATGGCGCGCGACATCGCCGAGCGCATGCGTGACGAGGGCAAGGGCGTGATCCTCGACCAGTTCGCCAACCCCGACAACCCGCTTGCGCACTATGAAGGCACCGGCCCCGAGATCTGGACGCAGACCGGCGGCCGCGTGACCCATTTCGTCAGCTCGATGGGGACGACCGGCACGATCATGGGGACGTCGCGCTACCTGAAGGAACAGAGCGCGGCGATCCGCATCATTGGCTGCGAGCCGGAAGAGGGGTCGCAGATTCCGGGCATCCGCAAGTGGCCCGCGGCCTATCTGCCGAAGATTTTCGAGCGCCCCCGGGTCGATCAGCTCGAGCGCGTGAGCCAGGCCGACGCCGAGGAGATGACCCGGCGCCTGGCTCGCGAAGAGGGCATCTTCGCCGGCATCTCGTCCGGCGGGGCGATGCATGTCGCGCTGCGGATCGCGGCGCAAGTCGAGGACGCGGTGATCGTCTCGATCATCTGCGACCGCGGCGACCGCTATCTCTCCACGGGTGTCTTCCCCGCCTGATCGTCCGCCTTCCGCCGCCACCACCATGGCGGGGGCTGGCGCGTGGCTCTTGCGTCTCGCATGCGTGCTGGTGCTGCCGCCGTCGGCCCAGGCGATCGAGCGGATGACGCTCGGCATCGGCGACATCCGCCACCCGGCGCTGGTGGCGGAAGGAATCGCCTTCCACTTCGATGCGGCGCAGGCGCGCGCCGATCTCGAGATTCGGCGGCTTGTTCTTGGTGGGCGCGAATGGCGCACGCTGAGCGTCGTTTGCCCGCAGGCTGAGCTCGGGAGCGAAGGGGGTGCCTGCGTCGGCGGGCAGGTGCGGGTCGCGGGGCGCCGTCTGCCGCTTGCGGCCAATCTGCATTTCGATGCACGCAGCGGTGCGGCGCGCGTGGAGCTCGTGCAGCGCGGCGGTGCGCGGATCGACGTTCGCGTCGACGCGGACGGGCGCCTGCATGCGCGTGTCGTCGGACTGCCGCTTGCGGAGTCCGGGCGCTGGCTGTCGGCCTGGCGGCCCGGGCTGCGCTCGTCTCTGACTGAACTGCGGCCGACCGGCGTGCTCGACGGCGAACTCGACTGGCTTCCTGCGGCAGGGCGCGGGCTGGGTAGCGGGGCACTGCGCTTCGCCGGCAAGCTGCGTGAAGGCGGCTTCGCGACGGCGGACGGGCTGCAGGCGGCGGAACGCCTGGCTGTGGAGTTCGCCGTCGAGGCGCGGCCCGACGCGCAGGGCTGGGCCTGGACGGGCAGGCTCGACTGGCGCGAGGGCGCCGCCTACCTGCATCCGCTGTACGTGGACGCGGGGCCGGCGCTGCAGGCGACGGGGCAGTTGCACGACGGCCTGTTGCGCGTAGAGCAGGCGAAGCTTGCGCTCGAGGGCGTGACCCAGCTTGCGGCCTCGGCGCTGATCGATCTGCGCGGGGCGATGCTCGTTAGTGCGGGGCTGGCCGCATCGGGCCTAGATCTGGCGGTGGTGGGGCCGCGCTGGCTCGCGCCGCTGATCGCGCCGGCGAGCGTCGAGCGCTTGCGCTTCGATGGCCGGATGAGCGCCGGCGTGCGCATCGAGGGCGGGCGGCTGGCGGCCGTTGATGTCGCGTTCGACGAGGCCGGGTTCAAGCTGCTCGGCGCGACCGGAGGGGGCGGGGTGGCGCTTGGGCCGGTGAGCGGGCATCTACCCTGGCAGCGCGGAGTACCGGCGCGAGGCGAACTGCGGCTGGGGGGCGGTCGCTGGGAGAAGCTGTCGCTCGGTGCGTTCGAACTTGGGGTGATGCTCGGCGACGAGGCGCTCGCTTTCGAGCGCACCGTGATTCCGCTCCTTGATGGGGCGCTCGTGTTCGACGGCCTGTCCCTGCGGCGTGACCGCGTGGGCTGGGTCGGCAGCGGTGGCGTGGTCGTCGAGCCGGTGTCGATGGAAGGGCTCACGGCCGCGCTCGGGCTGCCGACGATGCGGGGCAGGTTGTCCGCGGCCCTGCCTGGCCTGCGCATCCGCCCGGGAGAGGTCGCGCTCGACGGTGCGCTGGTGATCTCGGTGTTCGACGGCTACCTGCAGGCGACCGGCCTTCGGGTGCGCGAGCCGTTCGGCGTGGCGTCGCATCTGACCGTCGATGTCGAAGGGCGCCACATTGACCTCGCCCAGCTGACCGATGCCTTCAGTTTCGGCAGCATCACCGGCTATGCCGACCTCGACCTCCACGGCCTCGAGCTGGTGCGGTGGCGGCCGGTCGGCTTCGACGCCCGAATCGCCAGCAGCCCGGGGCGCTATCCGCGCCGCATCAGCCAGCGTGCGGTGCGGAACATCAGCGCGCTCGGCGGTGCCGGCGCGCTTGCCGCTATCCAGCGCAGCCTGCTGGGGCTGTTTGACACCTTCGGCTATCGGGAGCTCGGCTTTCGCTGCGTGCTCGATGGCGGCGTATGCCTGATGGGTGGCATCGAGGGTCGTGAGCGCGCCGATGGGGGCTTTGTCATGGTCCGAGGTGGTGGTGTGCCCGCGCTCGATGTCATCGGCTACAATCGGCGCGTCGATTGGGACGAACTTGTCGACCGGCTGCAGCGGGTGATTGAGGGCAACGTCGCACCCGAAGTGCGCTGAGCACCCCGGCCGTGCCGCAGCGCCGGCCTAGCTGGAGGATTCCATGCCACGCACCCTGAATCGGCTTTGCGTACTCGGTCTGCCATTGGCCGCATCGGCCTGCGTCACCATCAACATCTATTTTCCGGCTGCGGCGGCGGAAAAGGCCGCCGATCGCATCATCGACGAAGTCTGGCAGCTTCGCGAGCGCGGTGCGCCAAGCGCACAGCCGCCCGATCAGACAACGCCGCCCTCGGAAGGAGGAAAACCATGATCCAGCGCCTTGTATCCGCGCGCTGGCTGCTGGCGCTAGTGCTTGGTGCCGCACTCGTGTCGGGCGCGCACGCGCAGGGGAACCTCGAGGTCAACACGCCCGCGATCACGGCCCTGAAGCAGTCGATGCAGCAGCGTCACGCGCAGCTTGCGCCCTTGTATGCGTCGGGCGCGATCGGGCTTGCGGCGGACGGAACGGTCGCCATGCGTGACGCGGCGGCGGTGCCGCTGGCGCAGCGCGGCCAGGCCAACAGCCTGATCGCGGCAGAGAATGCCGACCGGTCCGCGCTCTACCGGGAGATCGCCCGCGCCAACAACCATCCCGAGTGGGAGGCCGACGTGCGGCGCACCTTCGCCCAGCGCTGGATCGAACGCGCACAGACGGGCTGGTGGGTGCAGCAGGGCGGCAACTGGATGAAGAAGTAATGCCGGTCCTGATCTTCGACATCGAAACCATTCCCGACGTCGCGGGCATCCGCGCCATCAACGACCTGCCGGCCGATCTGGCCGATTTCGAAGTGGCGGAGTGGGCGTTCCAGCAGCGCAGGGCGAGTCACGGCAGTGATTTCCTGCCACATCACCTGCAGCGGGTGGTGACGATCTCCTGTGTGCTGCGCGATGCGCAGCAGTTTCGCGTGTTCTCGCTGTCCGAGCCCGACGCCGGCGAGGGAGAGATCATCCAGCGCTTCTTCGACGGCATCGAGCGTTTCACGCCGCAGATCGTCTCCTGGAACGGGGGGGGCTTCGATCTTCCGGTGCTGCACTATCGCGGCATGCTGCACGGCGTGTCGGCGCCGCGTTACTGGGATCAGGGTGAGGGCGACTACCACGATTCGCGTGACTTCAAGTGGAACAGTTACATCGGCCGCTACCATGCGCGCCATCTTGACCTGATGGACCTGCTGGCGCTGTATCAGCCGCGTGCGAACGCGCCACTCGACGACCTCGCCAAGCTGATGGGCTATCCGGGGAAACTCGGCATGGACGGCTCGGCGGTGTGGCAGGCCTGGCAGGAAGGCAGGATCGCTGAAATACGTGATTACTGTGAAACGGATGTGGTCAATACCTACCTCGTGTATCTTCGTTTCCAGCGCATGCGTGGCCACCTGGACGAAAAGGCCTGGGCGGATGAAGTGGATGTCGTGCGCCAAGCGCTCGGCCGACTCGACGCAGGGCACTGGAAGCAGTTCCTCGCCGCCTGGCCGGGCGGATAGCCGGCCAGGCGGCAGGGACTCCATCAAGCGGGGGTGATAGACATGTCCATCATTGGCACCATCATCATCGGTCTCATCGTCGGGCTCATTGCCCGCCTGCTGCATCCGGGCCGCGACGGGCTCGGGCTCATCATGACCGCCCTGCTCGGCGTGGGTGGTTCGATGCTCGCCACCTATGGCGGGCAGTTTCTCGGCATCTACCGCGCCGGCGAGGTGGCTGGATTCATCGGTGCCGTGGTGGGCGCGGTGGTGATCCTGTTCGTCATGACGCGGCTGAGAAAGTGAAACTTTCGGCTTACGGCACAAAAAATCTTTGACAGGATTTTTTCATTGCCTATAATGCGGGTCTTCAGCAGGCGCGTAGCTCAGTTGGTTAGAGCACCACCTTGACATGGTGGGGGTCGTTGGTTCGAATCCAATCGCGCCTACCACATTCTGGGGTTGATCATCATGTTCCGAACTACTACTCAGGCCGGAAACTGAACAGGTCGGCTCCGCTTGTCTGCTAGAGAAAAAAGCGCGCCTAGACCGCGCTTTTTTTTCGTCCACGTTTTTTGATCTGCATGGCGTGCCGCAATGTCTGCAACAAGCAGGCATCCAGGTGCTCCAATCGACTCCGAGGCTCTACATCATGCCGAATATCACGCTCCCTGATGGTTCTGTGCGCAGTTTCGATCATCCGGTGACGGTCGGAGAGGTTGCGGCATCGATCGGTGCCGGTCTTGCCAAGGCGGCGCTCGCCGGTCGCGTCGGGGGCAGGCTCGTCGATCTGTCGCATCGGCTCGAGTCCGACGCCGAACTGGCGATCGTGACCGACAAGGTGCCTGAGGGGCTGGATGTCATCCGCCACTCGACGGCGCACCTGCTGGCGCATGCGGTGAAAGAGCTGTTTCCCGAGGCGCAGGTCACGATCGGGCCGGTGATCGACAACGGCTTTTACTACGATTTTTCCTACAAGCGCCCGTTCACGCCGGAGGATCTGGCGGCAATCGAGCAGCGCATGGGTGAGATCGCGAAGCGGGAGGTCGCCGTACAGCGCGAGGTGTGGCCGCGCGACAAGGCGGTGGCCTTCTTCAAGAGCATTGGCGAGCATTACAAGGCGGAGATCATTGCGTCGATTCCGGCGGGCGAGGATGTTTCGCTCTACCGGCAAGGCGACTTCATCGACCTCTGTCGCGGTCCGCACGTGCCCTCGACTGGAAAGTTGAAGGTGTTCAAGCTCACCAAGCTTGCCGGCGCCTACTGGCGGGGTGATTCAAAGAACGAGATGCTGCAGCGGGTGTACGGCACCGCCTGGGCGAAGAAGGATGAACTCGAGGGCTATCTGCACATGCTGGAAGAGGCGGAAAAGCGCGATCATCGCAAGCTCGGCCGCCTGCTCGATCTCTTTCACATCCAGGAAGAGGCGCCGGGCATGGTGTTCTGGCACGCCAAGGGCTGGACTCTGTGGCAGCAGGTCGAGCAGTACCTGCGCCGCACGATCGGCGAGCGCGGCTACCAGGAGGTGAAGACGCCGCAGATCGTCGATCGCTCGCTGTGGGAGAAGTCAGGGCACTGGGGCATGTATTCCGACCTCATGTTCACGACGCAGTCCGAGAAGCGCGACTACGCGGTGAAGCCGATGAACTGCCCGTGCCACATCCAGATCTTCAACCAGGGGCTGAAGAGCTATCGCGACCTGCCGCTGCGCATGGCGGAGTTCGGCTCCTGCCACCGCAACGAGCCCTCCGGGTCGCTGCACGGCATCATGCGGGTACGCAACTTCGTGCAGGACGATGCGCACATCTTCTGCGCCGAGGATCAGGTGCAGGGCGAGTCGGCCGAGTTCATCCGGCTGCTGCAGCAGGTCTACGCGGATTTCGGTTTCACCGACGTGCAGGTCAAGCTCTCCACCCGTCCCGACAAGCGCGTCGGTACCGACGCGCAGTGGGACGCCGCCGAGGCTGCACTTGCGGCGGCGCTGGACGCGCAGGGACTGGTCTACGATCTGCAGCCGGGCGAGGGGGCTTTCTATGGGCCGAAGATCGAATTCTCGCTGAAGGATTGTCTGAGTCGGGTGTGGCAGTGCGGCACCTTGCAGCTGGACTTCAACCTCCCGGTTCGGCTCGGGGCGGAGTACGTCGCCGAGGACAACAGCAAGAAGTACCCGGTGATGCTGCATCGCGCGATTCTCGGTTCGCTCGAGCGCTTCATCGGCATCCTCATCGAGCATCACGCCGGCGCGATGCCGCTGTGGCTGGCGCCGGTGCAGGCGGTGGTGATGAATATCTCCGAGGGGCAGGCGGCATACGCTGCCGAGGTGGCGGCGGCGCTGAAGAGGGCCGGCTTCCGCGTCGAGGCCGATTTGCGCAACGAGAAGATTAACTATAAAATTCGAGAACATAGCGTGCAGAAGCTGCCATACCAGCTTGTTATCGGCGAGAAGGAAAAAGCCGCAGGGGTGGTGGCGGTGCGCGCCCGGGGTGGCCAGGATCTTGGCCAAATGTCCCTCGATTCGCTGATCGAACGCTGGCGTCGCGAAGTAGAAGCGAAGGCCGGCCCGGTCTGATTTTGGTTTTCGTGGAGAGTTGAACCATCGCTCAAGAAAAAAAGCAGCGCGTAAACGGGGAGATCAACGCGCCTGAACTGCGGCTCGTCGGTGAAGAAGGCGAACAGCTCGGAATCGTCTCCCTGAACGCCGCCCTGAACATGGCCGAAGAGGCCGGGCTGGACCTTGTCGAGATTGCACCGATGGCCAAGCCGCCGGTCTGCAAGCTGATGGACTACGG
Source organism: Thauera sp. (assembly GCA_024710965.1). GTDB lineage: Bacteria > Pseudomonadota > Gammaproteobacteria > Burkholderiales > Rhodocyclaceae > Thauera. The sequence continues at coordinate 10,439 of JANJTU010000132.1, forward strand.
CAAGTTCAAGTATCAGGAACAGAAGAAGGCCCACGAAGCCCGACTCAAGCAGAAGCAGGTGCAGGTGAAGGAGGTCAAGCTCCGCCCCGGCACCGACGAAAACGATTACCAGATCAAGCTGCGCAACCTGAAGCGCTTCCTGGAAGACGGCGACAAGTGCAAGGTCACCTTGCGTTTCCGCGGTCGGGAGATGGCCCACCAGGAGTTCGGTCTGCGCCAACTCGAGCGAGTCAAGGCCGATCTCGAAGAACTCGGTCAGGTCGAGCAGATGCCCAAGATGGAAGGGCGTCAGATGATCATGGTGGTGGCGCCGATCAAGAAAAATCGCTGATCGGTCATCGAATTTGCCCCCTTGGGGGCAATTCCGTCGGGGCGGATGATCGGCCCGGCGGCAAACAAGTGGTGTCAGGTTCAAAATGCGCCGGTTGTGCTGGCGCTACCTGGCGGCATCCAATAACACGGAGTCTCAGCAATGCCCAAGATGAAGACCAAGAGCGGGGCCGCGAAGCGGTTCAAGGTCCGCTCCAGCGGCGGGATCAAGCGGTCCCAGGCGTTCAAGCGCCACATCCTTACCAAGAAGACGACCAAGGTGAAGCGTCAGCTGCGCGGCATGACCGAAGTGCATGCCGCCGACGAAAAGCTGATCCGCGCCATGCTTCCGTACGCTTGATAGGAGACCGCAATGCCTCGCGTTAAACGTGGTGTAACCGCCCGCGCCCGTCACAAGAAAGTCCTCGTCCAGGCCAAGGGTTATCGCGGCCGTCGCAAGAATGTCTATCGCATCGCCAAGCAGGCGGTGATGAAGGCTGGCCAGTATGCCTACCGCGACCGCCGTCAGCGCAAGCGCCAGTTCCGCACGCTGTGGATCGCGCGTATCAACGCCGCCGCACGTGAGCTGGGCCTGACCTACAGCACCTTCATGAACGGCCTGAAGAAGGCGGCGATCGAAGTCGATCGCAAGGTGCTCGCCGACCTGGCGGTGTTCGACAAGCCGGCTTTTGCCGCGATTGCCGAGCAAGCCCGGGCCAAACTCGCTGCGTAATCGATCGCAGCCCGAAAAAAGGAGGCCTGGCCTCCTTTTTTTTTCTGATTTCAGCTTCACCCCTCACGCAACACCGCATTTCGGCAGGGCAGGGAAATGGAACACCTGGATCAACTGGTTCAACAGGCCGCGGCCGACTTCGCCGCCGCCGCCGATGGCGCCCAGCTCGAACAGGCCAAGGCGCGCTACCTGGGCAAGAGCGGTTCGCTGACCGAGCGCCTGAAGTCGCTCGGCAAGCTCGAGCCCGAAGCTCGGCGCGAGGCCGGCGCTGCCATCAATGCCGCCAAGGTGGCGATCGAGAGCGAACTTGAGGCGTGCCGCAATGCGTTGCGCGAGGCCGCGCTGCTCGCGCAGCTCGCCGCCGAGGCGCTCGATGTCACGCTGCCAGGGCGCGGAAGCGCACAGGGCGGCCTGCATCCGGTCAGCCGCACGCTCGAGCGCATCGAGCAGCTCTTCGCCTCGATCGGCTTCGTCGTCGCCGACGGCCCGGAGATCGAGACCGACTGGCACAACTTCACTGCCCTCAATACGCCCGAGAACCATCCGGCGCGTTCGATGCACGACACCTTCTACCTTGAAGGTCACGACGACGTGCTGCTGCGCACGCACACGAGCCCGGTGCAGATCCGCGCCATGCAGGCCCATGTCGAGCGCCACCGGCACCTCGACACGATGCCCGACATCCGCGTCATCGCGCCCGGCAGGGTATTCCGGGTCGATTCGGATGCGACCCATGCGCCGATGTTCCACCAGGTCGAAGGGCTGTGGGTGGGTGAGCGCGTCAGCTTTGCCGACCTCAAGGGCGTGATCGCCGACTTCCTGCGCAAGTTCTTCGAAACCGACGATCTGCAGGTCCGCTTCCGCCCGTCTTTCTTCCCCTTCACCGAGCCGTCTGCCGAGATCGACGTCGCCTTCATGAGCGGAGCGCTCGAGGGGCGCTGGCTCGAGATCGCCGGCTGCGGCGTCGTGCACCCGAACGTGCTGCGCTTCGGCGGCATCGACCCCGAGCGCTATACCGGCTTCGCCTTCGGCATGGGGCCGGACCGGCTCACCATGCTGCGCTATGGCGTCAATGACCTGCGCCTGTTCTTCGAGGGCGATCTGCGTTTCCTGAGTCAGTTCCGATAAGCGGGTTCACGCGTACCGACCCACGTGGCTCCATCCAGGTAATCGAATCATGCAATTCTCCGAACAGTGGCTGCGGACCTTTGTCGATCCGCAACTCGACAGCGCCGACCTCGGCCACCTGCTGACCATGGCCGGTCTCGAAGTGGAGGAGGCCGAACCGGCCGCGCCTGCGTTCTCCGGCGTGGTGGTGGCGCAGATCGTCGAGGCCGAACGACACCCCAACGCCGACAAACTCAAGCTGTGCAAGGTCGATGTCGGCACCGGCGAACCGCTCCAGATCGTGTGCGGCGCGCCCAACGCGGCCGCCGGCATGAAGGTGCCGTGCGCCAAGGTCGGGGCGGTGCTGCCGGGCGATTTCGCAATCAAGCCCGCCAAGCTGCGGGGCGTCGAGTCCTTCGGCATGCTGTGTTCGGCGCGTGAGCTCGGTCTGTCCGAGGATCACGGCGGCCTCCATGCGTTGCCGGCCGATGCCCCCGTCGGCACCGACATCCGCAGCTATCTCGGCCTCGACGACACGCTGTTCACGATCAAGCTCACGCCCAATCGCGCCGACTGCCTGAGCTTGCTCGGCGTGGCCCGCGAGGTCGCGGCGATCACCGGCGCTGCGCTCAGGCTCGACGCGATCGAGCCCGTGGCGCCGGCCTTCGACGACCGGCGGGCGATCATGCTCGATGCGCCGGCCGCCTGCCCGCGTTATTGCGGTCGCGTGCTGCGCGGGGTCGATGCCAAGGCGCCGACACCCGGATGGATGGTGCGTCGGCTCGCGCGCAGCGGCATCCGCTCGATCAGCGCGCTGGTGGATATCACCAACTACGTCATGCTCGAGCTCGGCCAGCCGCTCCACGCTTTTGACAACGCCAAGCTGCACGGCGCCATCCACGTGCGCTTCCCGCGTGAAGGCGAGCAGGTGCTGCTGCTCAACGAGCAGACGATCACGCCGGCCGCCGACACCCTGCTCATCGCCGACGAGGCGCGTGCACTTGCGCTGGCCGGCATCATGGGCGGCGAGGACAGTGGCGTGACGCTCGAGACCACCGAAGTCTTCCTCGAGAGTGCCTTCTTCGCGCCCGACGCCATCGCCGGTCGCGCCCGCAGCTACGGCTTCGGCTCCGATGCCTCGCACCGCTTCGAGCGCGGCGTCGATTTCGAGCTCGCGAAGGCAGCGATCGAGCGCGCCACCCGGCTCGTGCTCGACATCTGCGGCGGCGAGGCCGGCCCGGTGGAAGAGGCGGTCGCCGTCGATGCGCTGCCGCAACGCCGGGCGGTGCAGTTGCGCCCGGCGCGGGCGCGCCGCGTGCTCGGCATCTCGATCGACGACGAGGCGATCCGCGTGTTGCTGGAGCGGGTCCATCTGCAGGTCGGGCGCGAGGGTGAGAACTTCCTCGTCACGCCGCCTTCGTGGCGCTTCGACATCGAGATCGAGGAAGACCTGATCGAGGAACTCGCCCGTCTGCACGGCTACGACAATATCCCGGCCGTCGCCCCGCAGGGCAGCCTCATGATGCTGCCGAGCAGCGAACATGGGCGGCCGGTGTGGGCGGTGCGCCACCTGCTGGCCGGGCGCGGCTACCAGGAGGTGGTCAACTTCGCCTTCGTCGAGGAGGCCTGGGAGCGCGACTTCTGCGCCAACGAAGACCCGATTCGCCTCGCCAACCCGATCGCAAGCCAGCTCAGCGTGATGCGCTCGAGCCTGATTCCCGGTCTGGCGGCCAATCTCGCCACCAACCGCAAGCGTCAGATCGACCGTGTGCGCGTGTTCGAAGTGGCGCGCGTGTTCGAGCGCAAGGCCGACGGCGAGCCGGTGGCCGGTTTCCACCAGACGATGAACGTCGCCGCGCTCGCTGCCGGGCCGGCACTGCCGGAGCAGTGGGGCGAACGCAGCCGCGCGGTCGATTTCTACGACGTCAAGGGTGATCTTGAAGCGCTGTTCGCGCCGCGCCAGCTGAGCTTCGAGCGGCTCTCGCATCCGGCCCTGCATCCCGGTCGTGCCGCGGCGGTGCGGCTCGATGGGCGCAACATCGGCATTCTGGGCGAGCTCCACCCGGTGTGGGTGCAGCGCTATGACCTGGGCACGGCGCCGGTGGTGTTCGAGGTCGAACTCGACGCCGCGCTCGGTGCGCGCCTGCCTGCCTATGCCGAGATTTCCCGCATGCCGGCGGTGACGCGCGACCTGGCGCTCGTGCTCGGGGTCGAGGTCACTGCCGATCGCGTCATCGAGCTCCTGCGCGAGGTGGCGCCGGCGGTCGTGCGCGAGATCTCGCTGTTCGACGTCTACCATGGCAAGGGCATCGATCCGGACAAGAAGAGCCTTGCCTTCAGGATATTGATGCAAGATACTCAGCGCACTCTCGAGGACGCCGAAGTCGATGCCGCGGTCGCGGTTCTGGTCCGACAGGCCGAGTCCGTGCTAGGCGCCCGCCTGCGTGGCGCGGGAGACTGACGTGACCCTGACCAAAGCGGAACTCGCCGACCTGCTGTTCGAGCAGGTCGGGCTCAACAAGCGTGAAGCCAAGGACATGGTCGAGGGGTTCTTCGAAGAGATCCGGACCGCCCTCGAGCGCGGCGACAGCGTCAAGCTGTCCGGCTTCGGGAACTTCCAGCTGCGCGACAAGCCCCAGCGTCCGGGGCGCAACCCGAAGACCGGCGAGGAGATCCCGATCACTGCGCGGCGAGTGGTCACCTTCCATGCCAGCCAGAAACTGAAGGCCGCGGTGGAGCAACTCAGCGATGCAAGCAAGCAACCCTGACACCGGCACCGAACCCCTGCCGCCGATCCCGGCGAAGCGTTATTTCACGATCGGCGAGGTCAGCGAGCTGTGCGGCGTAAAGCCCCACGTGCTGCGCTACTGGGAACAGGAGTTCACCCAGCTGAAGCCGGTGAAGCGGCGCGGCAACCGGCGCTACTACCAGCACCACGAAGTCCTGCTGATCCGCCGTATTCGGGAGCTGCTGTACCAGGAGGGTTTCACCATTTCCGGTGCACGCAACCGCCTGGGCGAGAGCGCAATCCACGAGCAGGAGAGCGAGGCGGAAGTCGTGCGCTGCAGGTCGCTGCTGCGGGAACTCCGCGCCGACGTCGAGGAACTGCTCGCGGAACTGCGGCGCTGACTTTTCACATCGGAAAGCTGGAAAATCTCTAAACCGCTGCTATAATGGCGGCTTGTGTCGGGGCGTAGCGCAGCCTGGTAGCGCACTTGCATGGGGTGCAAGGGGTCGCGAGTTCGAATCCCGCCGCCCCGACCAATCAAACAAACCGGCTTCGGCCGGTTTTTTGTTTTCTGTGCGCGCCGGGCGAGGTGAGGGCCTGTGCTAAGATTTTGCGTCCTTCGGTCGCCCTCGCGTCACATCGCACGGATATCAAATGCGTATTCTGGTCAGTAACGACGACGGTTATTTCGCCCCCGGAATCGCGGCGCTTGCCGAAGCGCTGGGCACGCTGGGCGAGGTCACGGTGGTGGCTCCGGAGCGTGATCGCAGCGGCGCGAGCAATTCGCTGACCCTCGACCGCCCGCTCTCGCTCAAGCGCACGGCCAACGGCTTCTACCATGTGAACGGCACGCCGACCGACTGTGTCCATCTCGCCGTCACCGGCATGCTCGATCACCTGCCCGACATGGTCGTCTCCGGCGTCAATCATGGCGCCAACATGGGGGACGATACGGTCTATTCCGGCACGGTGGCTGCGGCGACGGAAGGTTTTCTGCTCGGCGTGCCGTCGATCGCGGTGTCGCTGGTGAGCAAGTCGGCGTCGGACTTCTCGGCCGCCGCCCGCGTCGCGCGCGATCTGGCCGAACGCTTCCTGCGCGCGCCGTTCCCGCACCCCGTGCTGCTCAACGTCAATGTGCCCGATGTCGCCTACGAACGCCTGCAGGGCGTGCGCGTGACCCGCCTGGGCAAGCGTCACAAGGCGGAACCCGTGGTGCGCAGCGTCACGCCGCGCAACGAAACCGTGTACTGGGTCGGCGCCGCCGGCGGCGCGGCCGATGCGGGCGAGGGCACCGATTTCCATGCCGTGGCGAACGGCTATGTGTCGGTCACGCCGCTGCAGATCGATCTGACCCACACCGGCCAGATCTTGCCGGTGTCGGAGTGGCTGCAGCGGTGAGTCTGCGCACGGCCGATGCCGGTCAGGCCGTGCGTGCGCGGGCGCGCATGGTCGAGCGCCTGCGCACGCAGGGTATCCGCGACGAACGGGTCCTCGCCGCGATGCAGGCCGTTCCGCGGCACCAGTTCGTCGACGAAGGGCTTGCGTTCAGCGCCTACGACGACACGCCCCTGCCGATCGGCTTTCAGCAGACGATCTCTCAGCCGTTCGTCGTTGCCCGCATGATCGAGCTCGTGCGCGCCGGGCGCGAACTCGGGCGCACGCTCGAGGTCGGCGCAGGTTGCGGTTACCAGGCTGCGGTATTGTCGCAACTGGCGAGCGAGGTGTACGCGGTCGAGCGTATCCGCCCTCTGCTCGATCGTGCGCGATCGAACCTTCGTCCCTTGCGTTTGCCGAACGTGAGACTGAAACTTGCCGACGGTAGCCTCGGGCTGCCTGAGGCTGCGCCATTCGACACCATCATCGTCGCCGCGGCGGCGATCGGTTTGCCGCCTGCGCTGAAGGCGCAGCTTGCTCCGGGCGGACGGTTGATCGTCCCGGTGGGAGCGGCCGAGCAGCGGCTGCTGGTCGTTGAGCGGCAAGGTAATATTTTCCGGGAAAGCTGGTGCGAGGCAGTACGCTTCGTTCCGCTTCTCGCAGGTACGGAATGAAATACATTATTCGGATGCAGACACGCCTCACCACTTTCTCCCTGTTGCTGGCGGTCGGGTTTCTCGCCGGCTGCGCTTCCCAACTGTCCGCGCCGATCCGCGATGGCAACGGCGTGCAGCAGCCACCCGGGGCGGCGGCACCGGGGCAGTCAGCCACGCTGCACACCGTGCGCCAGGGTGACACCTTGCTTGGCATCGCGCGCCAGTACGGGGTGACCTTGCCCGACCTGGTGTCGTGGAACATGCTCACCGACCCCAACCAGATCCATGTCGGCCAGGCCCTGCGCGTGGCGCCGCCCGGTGCCGAAAGCGGTGCCGTCGCGACCGCGATTCCAGTCGTGCCCGGTGGGGGCGAGCTGCCCGCGCCGGCGGTCAACGGGGCGTCGGTGCCGCTCAAGCAGGGCCCGATCGGCGGGCGCCAGCCGTATTCCGACGAAGCCTGGGCAAAGCTCAGCCCGGGCACGACGGTGACGCCGCCCACGCCGGTGGCGCCGCCGGAAGAGGCGGCGAGGCCGGCGGGCGACAGCTTGTGGCAGTGGCCGTCCGGCGGGCGCGTGATCGCCGGCTACAGCGAGGCGTCGAACAAGGGGCTCGATATCGGCGGCAACGTCGGTGACCCGGTCTATGCGTCGGCGGCGGGCAAGGTGGTGTATGCCGGCAGCGGCCTGCGCGGCTACGGCAAGCTTGTTGTCATCAAGCACAACCAGGAGTACAACTCGGTCTACGCGCACAACGACAAGCTCCTGGTCAAGGAAGACGATCAGGTGACGCAGGGCCAGAAGATTGCCGAACTCGGCAGTTCGGAATCCGATCGGCCCAAGTTGCATTTCGAGATCCGCAAGCAGGGCAAGGCGGTCGATCCGATGAAGTATCTGCCTGCGCGCTAAGGGGGAAGCATGGAAGAGCCGGTCAGTCTTGACGAACTAGAGAGTCATGAACCGGACCTTCCGCCCGAGGTGGAAGTCTTTGCCAGCCACCCGGTGCCGGTGGCCGAGAATGACTTCTTCAGCGATGTCACGCAGCTCTACCTGAACGAGATCGGCGCCAATCCCCTGCTGACGGCCGACGAGGAAGTGCGGCTCGCCCGCCTCGTGCGCGACGGTGATTTCGTTGCCCGGCAGACCATGATCGAGCGCAATCTGCGCCTGGTCGTGAACATCGCCAAGCACTACCTCAACCGTGGCATCCCGCTGCTGGACCTGGTCGAGGAAGGCAACCTCGGCCTCATGCACGCGCTGGAAAAGTTCGACCCTGAACGCGGCTTCCGCTTCTCCACCTATGCGACGTGGTGGATCCGGCAGAACATTGAGCGCGCGATCATGAACCAGTCGCGCACGATCCGCCTGCCGGTGCACGTCGTCAAGGAGCTGAACCAGGTGTTGCGCGCCCAGCGCCACCTCGAGGCGGCCTCGAACGGCGAGTCCTCGCTGGATGAGGTGGCGCAACGGCTGGGCAAGTCGGTCGAGGAAGTGCGGGCAATCCTGCTGTTGAGCGAGCATACGGCCTCGCTCGATGCGCCGCTGGACATCGACCCCACGCTCTCGATCGGCGAATCGCTCGCCGACGAGCATGCAGAAACGCCCGACGTGCAGATCCACTCGTCCGAAGTCGAAGGCCTCGTGCGTGAATGGATCCAGATGCTCGGCGACAAGCAGCGGTTGGTCATCCGCCACCGCTATGGCATCGACGAATGCGAGCTGCTGACACTCGAGGAGCTCGCACTGCGGCTGGAGCTGACGCGCGAACGGGTGCGCCAGATCCAGCTCGAGGCCCTCGGCCAGCTGCGCCGTATCCTCAAGCGCCACGGCATCTCGCGCGACGCCCTGCTGTAAGGCCGCGCCGCCGGCGAGGTGGCGCGGATCCGCGCCGGTCAGGCCTGTCCGCGCGCGCCGGAGCCCCGCTCCGGTTCGCGCGGAAAGGCACGGAAGTAAAGCGCACGGCTCGCATACGCCATCACCGGCAGGCTCACCAGCAGCAAGGGCAACAGCAGCGCGCTCAGGATGATCACGCCGGCCAGCAGGCAGGCCCAGCTCATCACCACCGGAAAGCGGCCGAACACCGTGCGCACGCTGGCGACCACACCCGCGACCAGATCGGCGCGACCGTCGTAGATCAGCGGGATCGAGAACGCCGAGATGGCGAACAGGATGAAGGCGAGCACCGCCCCCATGATGGAGCTGAAGAAGACGAAGCTCGTCACCGCATCCTCTGCCCGCAGCAGGCGGGCGAAGCCGGTTGGCGTCTGCCCCACCATGAAGCCGTAAAGCGTGCCCGCATCGGTGATCCAGATCAGGAACAGCAGCGCGCAGACGAAGGACACCACCCAGCCCCCGCGCGGCATGCGGCGAAAGCCGTGGACGACGTCCGCCGCCACCGGCCGCGTACCGGCATGGAGTGCGTCGGCAAGGGCGAAGAAGCCCGCGAGCAGGATCGGGCCGACGAGCATGAAGCCGCCTGCCAGCGACAGGCTGATGGGCGCGATCGCCTGTGCCTCGAGCACGCCGAACAGGATCAGCCCGAGTACGACGAAGACGGCAGCGTAGCCCATGCTGAGGCCGGGCAGGGCGCGGAACTGGCGCACGCCGGTCGCCAGCGAGGCGCCGATGTCGTTCAGCCGGAGTGCCGCCGGGCGCAGGCCCGCGGCGCGCGTTGCAGCGGTGGCGTCCGGGGGGCGGCGGGCTTGCATGAGGCGACCTCAGTCGGAAGGGGGCGGGGCGGTGGGGTCCTGTCGTGCGGCGCGCAGGCTGTCCACCAGGCGGCGCAGGCGCAGCGCCTCGGCCAGTTCGAACACCGCCATCGCATAGAAGCTGCTGCGATTGTAGCGGGTGATGACGTAGAAATTGCGGTAGCCGAGCCAGTATTCGGTGGCCGCGCCCGGCGTCTCGAGATCGACCAGGGTCGCCGTGGCCGCGGCCGGCGCTCCATCCAGCGTATTGACCCCCGCCGCCGTGAGCGTGGAGGGCTCGAGCGCGGGCTCGATGCCGGCGGCCACCAGCGGTGCCGGGTCCGCGCCGCCGTCGAGGCGGGCGGGCTCGGCGACCGGCGCCCCCGCCTGCCAGCCATGGTCGTGCAGGTAGCGGGCGACGCTGCCGATGGCGTCGGCCGGCCCCGCATCGAAATCGATGCCGCCGTCGCCATCGAAGTCCACCGCGTAGGCACGCACGCTGCTCGGCAGGAATTGCGGATAACCGAGGGCGCCGGCGAAGGAGCCGCTGTAGCTGGCCGGGTCGCGCCCCTGCTCGCGTGCGAGCAGGAACAGCGCCTCGAGCTCGCGGCGGAACAGATCGGCGCGCGGCGGGTAGTCGAACGCCAACGTGGCGAGTGCGGACAGGGTCTCGAAGTTGCCGGTGTGGCGGCCGTAGAGCGTCTCCACGCCGATGATGGCGACGATGATCTCGGGCGGCACGCCGTACTGCGCGGCAGCGCGTTCCAGGTCCGCCGCATGCTCGTCCCAGAACGAGATGCCGCCATCGATGCGCACCTGATCGAGGAAGCGCGCACGGTACTTGTGCCAGGAACGCACCCCCTTCCGCGCGGGCGGCGTGATCAGGCGGATCACCGCCGGCTCGTGCTGCGCGCGGGCCAGCGCGGCGCTGAGCTCGGCGGGGTCGAAACCGTGACGGGAGGCGACCTCGTCCACGAAGGCGCGGGCGTCGTCGCGTTCGGCAAAGGAGGCGTGCGCAGGCGGTGCCATGGCGCCCGTCAGTGCGGCCAGCATGGCGGCGAGCAGGATCGGGTTCGGGCGGCGGTGGGCGGCGACGGCGTTGCGGTGTGGCAGGCTCATGACAGGTCGAGGGTGTTCATCTTTCGGGCCAGCGCGCGCCGTTCGGCGGCGCTGGGCGCGTGTCCATAGCGCTGGCGGGCGTAGGCGGCGGCAAGCTCGCGCACGGCGTCTGCATGGCGAGGCAGGGCGGCGGCGGCCCGCTGCCCGTAGGCCAGCGGCCCTTCCCACGGCGCGCGCCGACAACCCAGGCGTGCCAGGCGGTGGCAGAGCCGTCGCCATGCGCGCTCCAGCGGGTCCTGCGGCCGCCGGCGGTGCACGGCCCACAGCAGCAAGGCGCCGAACAGCAGCAGGCAGGTGCCGCCGAGCAGTCCGGCGATCGTCCACAGGTCCGCGCGATGAAAGCCGAGCTGCGCCAGGAGTTCGCGTTGACGCTCCGGATTGTAGCCAAGAACGCGCTGGTTCCAGGCATTCGAAACCGCCTCCCAGCGGTGACGCAGGTCACGCAGCCAGTCGAATTGCGGGCGCAGCATCAGCGGTAGCAATTCGCCCGCGGGCAGTGCGGCGGCCAGGCCGTCCTCGATGCGCCGCGGCGCAGCGAGGGCGGTGGGATCGACCCGCACCCAGCCCCGCCCCGCCAGCCAGACCTCGGACCAGGCGTGGGCGTCGGCCTGGCGCACGACGAGGTGGGCGTCGACCGGGTTCAGCTCGCCGCCCTGGTAGCCGGTCACGACCCGTGCCGGCACGCCGGCAGCCCGCATCAGGACGGTGAAGGCGGAGGCGAAGTGCTCGCAGAAGCCGCGCCGGGTCTCGAACAGGAATCCGTCCACCGTGTCGCGCCCGAGCAGTGGCGGGCGCAGCGTGTAGATCAGGCGGCTGTCGCGCAGATGGCCGATCACGCGCTGCAGGATCACCTCGTGCGAGGCGGCGTCTGCGGCGAGCGTGCGTGCCAGGGCGACGCTGCGCGGGTTTGCGCCCTCCGGCAGGCGCAGCGCGGCGCTGAGCGTGGCGGTGGATTCCTGCGCGCCGACCGGGGTGGCGGGGTAGGCCGTGAGCTCGAAGCGTGAGCGGGCGCGGACCGGCTGCGCGGCAAGTGCGTGATGGTCGCTCGCATAGCGCGCCGGCGGCTGGATGCTGCCGGGGTAGTCGAGGGCGAGCAGCCAGCGCCGGTTGTGCGCCTCGAGCGTCAGGCGATAGTCGAGGCGCGCGCCGTCCGGCGTGTAGAAGGGCGTCGCCGCTTCGTCGAAGGCGGCGGCGCGCCAGCTGCGCCCGTCGAACTCGGTCAGCACCGGGCCGCGCCAGTAGCGCTGGGCGGGCGGCGGGGGCGGGCCGGCGAACGCCGCGCGAAAGGCGATTGCGCCGGACTCGCCGAGCCGACTGATCGAGCCCGGACTCATCGTCTCGGACAGGCCGGTGCGGGCGCTGAACGCGTCGGCCGGCAGCCCCCACAGCGGCCCCTGCACGCGCGGGAACAGCAGGAACAGCACGAGCATGAAGGGCAGCCCCTGCAGCAGCAGGGTGGTGCCGGTGCGCAACTGCTCGCGCCAGCGGGCGCGCGGGTCGGCAAGGGCGACCAGGGCGACGAGGGCGAGCAGGCTGCCGGCCAGTGCCTGTGCCGCCACCAGCGGCGACTGGCTTTCGAGAAAGAGCGCGAGCTGGAGGAAGAAGCACAGCAGCACGGTCGCCCGGATGTCGCGCGCGGCGCGGATCTCGAGCAGCTTCAGGCCGAGCAGCAGGGCGAGCATCGCCACCCCCGGATCCTTGCCGAAGAAATGACCAAACTCGGCGCGCACGGCCAGCACCGCGGCCAGCGCGAGTGGGAGCAGCAGCGCGCCCGGCGGCGGCGCGCTGCCGCGCCACAGCAGCATCGCCCGCCAGCCCAGCAGCAGGGCGCACAGCGCCGCGACCCAGCCCGGCACCCAGGCGGTGTGCGGCGCCAGCGTGACGGCGGCGGCGCCGAGCAGCCAGGCGCCCTGGCGGCGGTCGAGGGCCGGCGGCGGCAGGGCCGGCGTCTCCCCGCCCTTGCCGCGGCGGCGCCAGCGCAAGGGCAGCCAGCGCAAGGGCAGCCAGCGCAGGGGTAGCCCGTGCTCAGGCATCGGGCCGTGTGCCCGGTGCGCCCGGCCCGAACAAGGCGAGCTGCCGCAGGCAGCGGTGCAGGTGCTCGCGCCCGTGCGCGCCGGCGATGGCTGCGCCGGGCAGGGCCAGGGCGTAGCGTCGGCCGCTGCGTTCGGCCGCCAGCAGCCAGGCGGCGAGGCGCGACAGGCGCTGCTCGGTGCCGAGGGGGGCGGGCAGCAGGGCCCAGTCGAGCACGAGGTCGTCGCCGGCCTGTGCGGCGAACTCCTTCGTCAGCATCGGCCCGCCGCGCGCCAGAACCTTCCATGCCACGTGGCGCGGCGAGTCGGCGAGGCGATGCAGGCGCAGGCCGGCGAAATCGTCGTCGCCGCCGTGCGCTACGCGCCGTCCGCCGCCGCGGTCACCGACGCCATCCGGCAGCGGCGGCGGGTCGGGTTCGGGGGCGGGATAGACGAGGCAGCGCAGATCGGGCACGAACACGCTCCAGGCGCGGATCAGACCGAGCGGCCAGGTGGTTTCGAGCACGGCGCGACCGAGGGCGAACTCGCCGCGCCGCGGTGCGGGGCAGGCGAGGAGGACGTTGCGTGTCTCGCCCGGACCGAGGTCGAACGCGGTCTGGCAGCCGCGGGCGCGCAGCCGCAGCGCGGGCCGGCGCACGCTGCGGCCGTTGTCGAGCACGAGCTGGAAACCCGCCGCTTCGCCGCAGAACACCGGCTCGCAGCGGCCGGGGCGGATTGTCAGCCCGAGCAGGTTGCGGAACGCGTGCACGATGCTGGCGACGCCGGCGCCGCCGAGCAGGAAGGTGAGGCCGTAGCCGAGACTGAGGTTGTAGTTGACCGACGCCACCAGCATCACCAGCAGCACGGCGGCAAAGCCCATCCCGGCGGCGCTGGGGAGCACGTAGATGCGCCGCTGCACGAGCCGCAGCGGGCCCGCTTCGGCGGCGCCCGTGCGCCGCAGCCAGCGCCCGGCGAAGCGGCGTGCGATGGCGCGCGGTGAGGGCATCAGTGCACGGCCACGCTCTGCAGCAGGCGCAGGATCGCCGCTGGCGGTGCGGGGCGGCCGTCGCCCGCGAGGTGCAGGCGGTGTGCGGCAACATGCGGGAAGACGGTCTGCACGTCTTCCGGCAGGACGTGGTCGCGGCCTTCGATCAGCGCCCAGGCGCGCGCGGCCGCGATCAGGCCGAGTCCGGCGCGCGGGCTGAGGCCGCCCGCCAGCTCGGGGCCGTGGCGGCTGGCGTGGAGCAGGGCCTGCACGTAATCGACGAGCGGCTCGGCGACGTGCAGCGCGCGCGCGGCGTGCTGCAGTTCCTGCAGCGCGGCGGGGGTGATCACCGGCGTCCGGCGTTCGAGCACGTGGCGGCGTTCTTCGCCCATCAGCAGCGCGCGTTCGGCGAGATGGTCCGGGTAGCCGAGCTGGATGCGCAGCAGGAAGCGGTCGAGCTGGCTTTCGGGCAGCGGAAAGGTGCCGATCTGGTGCGCCGGGTTCTGCGTCGCGATGACGAAGAAGGGCTCGGGGAGGGCGTAGGTTTCGCCGTCCGCGGTCACCTGGCGCTCCTCCATCGCCTCGAGCAGGGCGCTCTGCGTCTTCGGCGTCGCACGGTTGATCTCGTCGGCCAGGATCAGCTGCGCGAACAGCGGCCCCGGGCGAAAGCCGAAGGCGCTGCTGTCGCGGTCGAACACCGTCACGCCGATGATGTCGGCCGGCAGCAGGTCGCTGGTGAACTGGATGCGCTGGAACTGCAGGCCGACGAGGCGGGCGAGCGCGTGTGCCAGCGTGGTCTTGCCCACCCCGGGAACGTCCTCGATGAGCAGATGGCCGCGCGCGATCAGGCAGGCGAGGGCCAGCCGCAGCTCGCGTTCCTTGCCGAGGATGATCTGGCCGGCCGCTTCGAGGAGCCGGTTGGCATGATGTCTGGGCATGTGCGGCTTACTGTGAAATTGGCGGTGAAGCGGTGATAATAGACGACAAACATCGCCGCCCCGTGTGCCTCGCCAGGCGGGCGTGGCGAATACCTGCGCGGCCTCCGCTCGAGACGGCCGCCACGTCGAATGTTCGGGACAGGAGAGGGAGGATTATGACTACGGCATTCATCACGCACCGCGAGTGCTGGCTGCACGACATGGGGTCGATGCATCCGGAATGTCCGGATCGGCTGTCCGCGATCAACGACCGCCTGATCGCGGCCGGGCTCGACATGTACATCTCCTTTTACGACGCCCCGGTCGCCACGCGCGAGCAGATCATCCGCGTGCATCCGGCTTCCTATCTGGAAGACCTGCTCGCGAGCGTGCCCGAGCACGGCATCCGCCACCTCGACCCGGACACCGCGATGAGCCCCGGCACGATGAAGGCGGCGCTGCGCTCGGCGGGCGCCGGCGTGCTGGCCACCGACCTGGTGATGGCAGGCGAGATCGAGAACGCCTTCTGCGCGGTGCGCCCGCCCGGGCATCATGCCGAACATGCGAAGGCGATGGGGTTCTGCTTCCTCAACAACGTCGCCATCGCCGCGCGCCATGCGCTGGAAGTCCATGGCCTGGAGCGCGTCGCGATCGTCGACTTCGACGTCCACCACGGCAACGGCACGGAGGACATCTTCCGCAACGACGCGCGCGTGATGATGGCGGGCATCTTCCAGCATCCGTTCTACCCCTACTGCGGCACCGACAATCCGCCGCCGCACATGTGCAATGTGCCGCTGCCGGCGGGGACCCGCGGCGACGCCTTCCGCCAGGTGTTTGCCGACATCGTCGTGCCCGCGCTGCGCAGTCACAACCCGCAGGCGATCTTCATCTCGGCGGGCTTCGACGCCCACTACGAGGACGACATGGGCTCGCTCGGCCTGCTCGAGGCCGACTATGTCTGGGCGACGCACCAGATCAAGGGCGTGGCCGAGGATTGCGGCCACAAGCGCATCGTCTCGGTGCTGGAAGGCGGCTACGCCCTGTCCGCGCTGGCGCGCTCGGTGGTGGCGCACATCAAGGCGCTGGCCGACCTGTAGCGGCGGCGCGGGCCTCATGCGCTGCGGCCGGCAGGGCGGGCAGGAAAATGCGCGCCGCGCTGGCCGTGTGCCGACGATCGGTTAGAATCGGCCTTTTATCGTTCTGCCCAACGCCATGATTACCGGATCGCTTGTCGCCATCGTCACTCCCATGCTGGACGACGGGAGCCTGGATTTTCCCCGCCTGCGCAGTCTCATCGACTGGCACATCGCCGAGGGCACCGACGGCATCGTCATCGTCGGCACCACCGGCGAATCGCCCACGGTCGACGTCGAGGAACACTGCGAGCTCATCCGCGTCGCCGTCGCGCACGCCGCCGGCCGCGTGCCGGTGATCGCCGGCACCGGCGCCAACTCCACCGCCGAGGCGGTCGAATTGGCGCGCTTCGCCGCCGAGGCGGGCGCCGCCGCCCACCTGTCGGTCGTGCCCTACTACAACCGCCCGACGCAGGAAGGCCTCTACCGCCACTTCCGCACCATCGCCGAAGCGGTCGAACTGCCGCTGATCCTGTACAACGTGCCCGGCCGCACGGTGGCCGACCTGGCCAACGACACCACGCTGCGCCTGGCCGAGATCCCCAACGTCGTCGGCATCAAGGACGCCACCGGCAATCTCGACCGCGCCTGCGACCTGATCGAGCGCGCACCGAAGGGCTTCGCCCTCTACAGCGGCGACGACATGAGCTCGGCCGCGTTCCTGATGCTCGGCGGCCACGGCGTGATCTCCGTCACCGCCAACGTCGCGCCGCGCGCGATGCACGCGCTGTGCGCAGCGGCGGCAGCCGACGACATGCGCACGCTGCGCGAGGTCAACGCCACGCTGACCGGACTGCATCGCGACCTGTTCTGCGAAGCCAACCCGATTCCGGTCAAGTGGGCGGTTGCCCGCATGGGGCTGATCGGCCACGGCATCCGCCTGCCGCTCACGCAGCTGTCCGAGTCGCAGCACGCGCGCGTCCTCAAGGCGATGCGCAAGGCCGGCATTTCGGTCTGACCCGAATTTCTCCACCCAGGAACCACATGAATCGCCCCATGCGCACTTCCGTTCCCCTCATCGCCTTGTCGCTCGTACTCGCCGGCTGCTCCAGCTCGCTGCTCGAGTCCAAGCGCATCGACTACAAGAGCGCGCGCCAGATGCAGCAGCCGCTCGAGATCCCGCCCGATCTCACCGCACCGACGCGTGACGACCGCTTCGCCGTGCCCGACGTTTCGCCGCGCGGCGTGGCGACCTACTCGGCCTACTCGGCCGACCGCGCCGGCCAGCCTGCGACCGCCGCCACCACCGGCGCCGCGGACGTGCTCGCGACGCCCGAGAAGATGCGCATCGAGCGGGCCGGGACGCAGCGCTGGCTGGTGGTCGCCGGGACGCCGGAAGAGCTGTGGCCGCAGATCAAGGATTTCTGGCTCGAGCTCGGCTTCATCCTCAATATCGAGAGCCCCGACATCGGCGTCATGGAAACCGACTGGGCCGAAGATCGCGCCAAGATCCCGCAGGATTTCATTCGCAGCAGCATCGGCAAGGTGCTCGACGGCCTGTTCTCCACCCCCGAGCGCGACAAGTTCCGCACCCGTCTGGAAGCGGGCAAGGAGGCCGGTACGGTCGAGGTCTACGTCAGCCACCGCGGCATGATGGAGATCTATCCGAACGAGGCCAAGGACACCACGATCTGGCAGCCGCGCCCGGCCGACCCCGAGCTCGAGGCCGAGATGCTGCGCCGACTGATGGTTCGCCTCGGTGCCGAAGAGGCACGCGCCGAAGCGGCGCTGACGACGGCGCCAGTTGCCGAGCGTGCCAAGGTCAGCGCCGGCAGCGATGGCCAGGTCAGCCTGAGCATGGAGGAACCCTTCGACCGCGCGTGGCGCCGCGTCGGGCTGGCGCTCGACCGCATCGGCTTCACCGTGGAAGACCGCGATCGCGCACAGGGCCTGTACTTCGTCCGCTATGTCGATCCCGAGGTCGACAACCGCAGCCCGGACAAGGGTTTCCTGTCGCGGCTCGCCTTCTGGCGCAGCGAGGACAAGCCGGCCGCCGGCGGCAGCGAGTACCGCCTGCGCGTGCAGGGGCAGGGTGACCTCTCCCGCGTCACGGTGCTGACGCGCGAGGGCGGTGCCGACAGTTCGGACACCGCCAAGCGCATGCTGGGCCTGCTGCAGCAGGAACTGCGCTGAGCCCCGGCTGCGGATGCCCTGCGTGGCAGTGGCATCCGCAGCCCCGCCACAACAAATGGACAGACACAAAAAAGCCGGCTCGAAGCCGGCTTTTTTGCGACGCGCTGCTGCGCAGCTTACTTCTGCTCGCCTTCCTTGGCGGGCGCCATCGCCTCGGCGGCGCCTTCCTGGACGGCGGCCGCGCCTTCCTTGGCCGCCTCGACCGCGGCGGCAGCACCTTCCTTGGTTGCTTCGACGGCCGCTGCGGCGCCTTCCTTGGTGGCTTCGACGGCCGCTGCGGCGCCTTCCTTGGCCGTTTCCGCACCTTCCTTGGCGGCTTCGACGGCTTGGTCGGCGGCTTCCTTGGCCTGTTCCTGCACGCTGGCAGGGGCCGATTGCTCGGTCGGGGCGGCAGCCTGCTCGTCCTTCTTGCCGCAGGCGGTGACGGCGATGGCGACGAGGGCGGCGACGAGGAGGGAAGTTTTCATGTTGTATTGTCCTTTTGTCAGGTTTGTGTGCCCGCAGGCCGGGGCCCGAGCGGGCACGGATGAAAGTGCTGCAATGGCTGCAAACCGGACTTCATTCTACCCCGCCGCTCCGCGCCAATCCCCCGGATGGTGCGGAGCAATATGTGTCATGGTTTTGCCGAAACCTGCGCCAAACAATGATTTGGACGAGCTCGGACGGGGGCGGGATTGTTTCAGTTTGTGCGCCGTGGCGGATTGCGTCCCGGGCCCACTGACCGTCGCTGCGGGCGTTGGATCAGGGTTTGTGCCTGTAGTCGGTCGCGGCCCGGCCAGGCCGTCACTGCGGCGCGCCGAAGCCGCTGCAGTACCAGTCGTGGAGCAGTTCGAGCAGCGCGGGGCCGAAGCGGGCCACGGCACTCGCCGGCAGGCAGCGACGGTCGGCGAGCTCGGCGAGCGCGGGGCGCAGGGTCTCGTCAGCGTCGACCGGTTCGCCATTGAGGTGGAAGCCGGCGGCCGAGAACAACAGCAGGCTGCGGGGGTCGAGCGCGAAGCCGTGGGCCCCGACTTCGCGCTCGAAGCGCCGGCGGTCCATCGGCGCCTCGGGGGGCTCGAAGAAGACGTGCGGCTTGGGCTCGGTGAGGTAGGCGCCGACGAACGCCTCGACGTCGCGGCGCGTCCAGCGGATGCCGGCCAGCATGCGCTCGATCTGGTCCACCATCTTCGGCCCGATCTCGGCCGAGTTTTGTTGCAGTTCCAGGTCGGGATCGGCATACAGCCCCTCGAGCTGGAGCCGGTCCTGCATCCAGGCGAGGAATTCGGTGCCCAGCTCCTGCGCCGTCGGCGAGCGGAAGCCGATCGAATAGGTGGTGCACTCACCGATCGCGATGCCGTTGTGCGCCCAGTGCGGCGGCAGGTAGAGCATGTCGCCCGGCTCCAGCACCCAGTCCTCGGTCGGCGTGAAGTGCTTCAGGATGCGTAGCGGCGCCCCTTCCACCAGGCTGCGGTCGGCCTGGTCGGAGATCTGCCAGCGCCGCCTACCCATGCCCTGCAGCAGGAAGACGTCGTAGTTGTCGAAGTGCGGGCCGACGCCGCCGCCATCGATGGCATAGCTCACCATGAGGTCGTCGAGCCGCGCCTGCGGGATGAAGTCGAAGCGGTGCAGCAGGCGGTCGCCGTCGGGCACCCACAGGTTCACGCCCTGCACCAGCACCGTCCATGGCTGGCGCTTGCCGCGCCGCCGGCTGCGCGGCTGCGGGCCGTGCTCGAGCGTCCAGTCGCCATCGACGCCATCGGCGGGCAGGCGGATGTAGCGCGATTCGACATCGGGATTGCAGGCGAGCTCGAACAGGTCCGTGCGCGACAGCACGCCGGTGAAGCCGGGCACCGCCTGGCGGATCAGCAGGGGCTTCTTCTGCCAGTATTCGGCGAGGAACTCGCGCGCCGAGCGGCCGCCGAGCAGGGTTTCGAGTGCGGGTAGGTTCATGGCGGCGATTATAGGCTGCGGCGGCGGCCGGCCGCGGCGGGCGGGCCGCGCGCGTCGTCGCCTGGCTGCTCCCCCGCAGCGCGGGTGCGGCGGTAGAATCGCGCGTTCTTTCACCGGCCGGATGCATCATGCCCATCGCAGTCATCGAATCGCTGGACCACGAAGGTCGCGGCGTCACCCATGTGGACGGCAAGGCCGTCTTCGTCGAGGGGGCGCTGCCCGGGGAGCGGGTCGAGTACGAGGTGCTGCGCCGCCGCCCGAGCTACGAGCAGGCGCGCGTGGGCCGCATCCTCAAGGCGAGCGCCCAGCGCGTGCCGCCGCGCTGCCCGTACTACGGCACCTGCGGCGGCTGCTCGATGCAGCACCTCGATGCGGTGGCGCAGGCCGCGGTCAAGCAGCGGGTGCTGGAAGACGCGCTGTGGCACCTCGCCAGACTGCGGCCCGGGATCCTCTATCCGGCGATCCACGGCCCGTCCTGGGGCTACCGCGACCGTGCGCGCATCGGCGTGCGCCTGGTGCCGAGCAAGGGCGGGCTGCGGGTCGGCTTTCACGAGCGGCGCTCGAGCTACATCACCGACATGCGCTCGTGCGACGTGCTGCCGGCGCACGTCTCGGCGCTGCTGCCGCGGCTGCGCGAGCTGATCGCCGGGCTGTCGATTCCGGACCGCCTGCCGCAGGTCGAGATCGCGGTGTGCGAGGCCGCCACGGTGCTCGTGTTCCGCAACCTGCTGCCGTTCACGCCGGCCGACGAGGCGCGCCTGGCCGCCTTCGCCGAGGCCGAGGCCGTGCAGGTGTGGCAGCAGGCCGGCGGGCCGGACTCGGCCCGGCCGCTGCACCCGAAGGACGGCCCCGGCCTCGCCTACACCCTGCCCGAGTTCGACGTGCGGATGGAGTTTCGCCCGACCGATTTCACCCAGGTCAATGTGCACATCAACCGCCTGCTCGTCCGCCGCGCGGTGCAGTTGCTCGACCCGCAGCCGGGCGAGCGCATCGCCGACCTGTTCTGCGGCCTGGGCAACTTCAGCCTGCCGATCGCCCGCCGCGGCGCCACCGTCGTCGGCGTCGAGGGCAGCGATGCGCTGGTCGCGCGCGCCTTCGAGAACGCGCGCCGCAACGGCCTCGACCGCCACACCGAGTTCCATGCCGCGAACCTCTTCGAGGCCACCGAGGACAGCCTGGCGGCCCTCGGCCGCCTCGACAAACTCCTGATCGACCCTCCGCGCGAAGGCGCGATCGCGGTCGTGAAGGCGCTCGGGCCGCAGCAGTTGCCGCCGCGCATCGTGTATGTCTCGTGCAACCCGGCGACGCTGGCACGCGACGCGGCGGTACTGGTGCACGAGAAGGGCTACGCGCTGCGTGGCGCGGGCATCGCCAACATGTTCCCGCAGACCTCGCACGTGGAGTCGATCGCGCTCTTCGAGCGGCCGGCCGGCTGACGCGGCGCGCCGCATCGGGCTTCGCGCGGGCAGCCGCGGTGCTATACTCCGCGGCCTCGCGCGGGCGCGGCGGAGCGGGTGATCGCCGCAGCCCCGAGACAGTCCTGGGAAGCGTGGCAGAGTGGTCGATTGCACCGGTCTTGAAAACCGGCAAGGGGCAACCCTTCGTGAGTTCGAATCTCACCGCTTCCGCCAATCGCGTTCGCAAGGCCCTGATTCTTGTCAGCGCCTTGTTGTCTTGGAACGCCGTCAAACATCTCGTTCCACCTTCCTTGCGCACGCCGCTTTGCTGACGCCGTTGACGCCCGCTTGCCCGCGCATCGAATGCCCCGTGAACAGCGCGTTGCCGCCCGGCTGGCGGTGCAAAGCCCATGATTGAGCAATGGATATTACCCGACAAAATTAGTTGGATAATAGGGGCCGTTCTGCTATATGTGCGTCATGCGCGGCCAGACGTCGATAGCAAGAATGCATTGCCCGTTGGGCTTCGGGCCGCTCTGTTGCCGTATGCGTGGATCGGGTTGCATGCTCCTGGGTTAGCTTGAAACGGCTGTCGCAGGTCATGACAGGGAGTAAGCGTGGCGATGGACGTCTGTGGACTTTTTCTCGACGAGGCGCCGGACGCCTTCCTGGTGCTCAGCCCGGAGGGGACGGTGCTGCACTGGGGGAAGCGCGCCGAATCGCTCTTCGGCTACAGCGCCGATGAGGTGGTGGGGCGGCCGCTGAGCGACAGCGTCGTGCCCGCCGACCGCCTCGAGGACGAGCGCGAAATGCTGCGTGAGGTGTTCGACACCGGCTACGCCGCGGTCGAATCGCTGCGCAGGCGGAAGGACGGCTCCCTCGTCTATGTCTCGATCTCGTGCCGGACGGTGCTCGACGACGCGGGGCAGGTCCGCTACCTCCTCGTCAGCAAGAAGGACGTCACCCAGCTCAAGGTCATGCGTGACGCGAAGCTCGTCGATGCGCGCTATCGGGATCTGCTCGAGTCGATGCCGGACGGGATCGTGATGGTGAACGCGACCGGGCGCATCGTGTTCTCGAACAGTCAGGCCGAGACCATGTTCGGCTACGAAGCCGGAGCCCTGCGCGGGAAGGCGGTCGAGATGTTGTTGCCCGAACGCTTCCGTGGCGGGCACGTGGCGCATCGCGCCACCTATTTCAGTCAGTTGCGCACGCGCACGATGGGAATGGGGCTCGAGCTGTTCGGCCTGCGCCAGGACGGAACGGAGTTCCCCGTCGAGATCAGCCTGAGTCCGCTCGCGACCGAGGAGGGCGCCCTCGTGATGAGCGCCATCCGCGACATCAGCGGGCGCAAGAAGGCGGAGCAGAAGTTCCGGGGCCTGCTCGAATCCGCCCCCGACGCGATCGTGATCGTCAATCGCGCGGGCCGCATCGTGCTGGTGAACACCCAGACCGAGAGCCTGTTCGGCTACACCCGCAGCGAGCTGGTGGACAACCCGATCGAGATGCTGCTGCCCGAGCGCTACCGCTCGCAGCACCCGGGGCACCGCACGGCGTTCTTTGCCGATCCGCGCGTGCGGCCGATGGGCGTGGGCCTGGAGCTGTACGGGCGGCGCAAGAACGGCGCGGAGTTTCCGGTGGAGATCAGCCTGAGCCCGCTCGAGACCGAGGAGGGCACCCTCGTCTCCAGCGCCATCCGCGACATCACCGAGCGCAAGCGCTTCGAGGGCGCGCTGCAGGAGAAGAACGTCGAGCTGGCGCAGGCGAACGCGGCGAAGGATCACTTCCTTGCCAACATGAGCCATGAGCTGCGCACCCCGCTCAACGCGATCATCGGCTTCACCGGTACGCTGTTGATGAAGCTGCCCGGGCCGCTGAACGAGGTGCAGGACAAGCAGCTGCGCACGGTGCAGTCGAGCGCGCAGCACCTGCTCGCGCTGATCAACGACCTGCTCGACGTCGCCAAGATCGAGGCGGGCAAGATCCAGCTGGCGCCGGAGACCGTCGACTGCGATGCGGTGATCAACGAGGTTGCCGGCACCTTGCGGCCGCAAGCCGACAACAAGGGCCTCGCGCTGATGCTCGAACTGCCCGAGGAGCCGTGCCGGCTGACGACCGACCGGCGCGCCTTCAGCCAGATCGTGATCAACCTCGTGCAGAACGCGATCAAGTTCACCGAGTGCGGTTCCGTGGTCGTGCAGCTCGCGCGGCGGCGGGAAGGCGAAGCGGCGGTGATCGCGGTGAGCGTCACCGACACCGGCGTGGGCATCGGCGAGGACGACCTGGCGCGCCTGTTCGCGCCCTTCTCGCGCATCACGCCGAAGAGCGGCAAGCTCGCCGAGGGCACCGGGCTCGGCCTGCACCTCAGCCAGAAACTCGCGGAGGCGCTCGGCGGCCGGATCACCGTGCACAGCGTGCCCGGCCGGGGCAGCACCTTCACCCTTCTGTTGCCGGAGCGATGACCATGGGCGCTCGGATTCTGATCGCCGAGGACAACGAGGCCAATCTGGAACTGGTCAGCTACCTGCTGACGGCGGGCGGACACACCGTGCTGACGGCCGAGAACGGCGAGCAGGCGCTCGCGCTGTTGGGGCAGGTCGAGCTGGATCTGGTCATCACCGACCTGCAGATGCCGGTGATGGACGGCTTCGAGCTGCTCAGACGGATCCGCGAGGACGCGGCCCTGGCCGCGCTTCCGGTGATCGCGGTCACCGCATTCTCGATGCCTACCGACCGGACGCGCGTGCTGCTCGCGGGCTTTGACGGCTACCTGTCCAAGCCCATCGTGCCCGAGACCTTCGTCAGCCAGGTCGAGGCCTTCCTGCAGGCCGGGCGCCGCGCGGCGAACCCGCCTTCGGGCGAGTGACGGACCGCGCCGATGGCGAAGATACTGGTCGTCGATGATCATCCGGCGAATCGCGCGCTGATCGCCACCCTGGCCGGCTACGACGGCCACGAGACCTTCGAGGCCGGCGACGGCGCCGAGGGGCTCGCGATCGTGCGTGCCGAGCGCCCGCAGCTGGTGATCTGCGACATCCTGATGCCGACGATGGACGGCTACGAGTTCGTGCGCCGGCTGCGCGCCGATCCGGCGATCGCCGCCACCGAGGTGATGTTCTACACCGCGAACTATCACGAGCGCGAGGCGCGCAATCTGGCGACGAGCCTGGGCGTGGCGCGCATCCTGGTCAAGCCCTGCGACCCCGAGGCCATCCTCGAGGCCATTGGCGAAGCCCTCGCGCGCGAGGCCAGGGGCCCCGCCACCGCCACGGACGAGGAGATCGACCGCGAGCACCTGCGCCTGCTGACCGACAAGCTGGCCGAGAAGAGCACCGAGCTCGAGCGCGCCAACCAGCGCCTCGCGGCCCTCACCGAGCTGAACCTGCAGCTCTCGGCCGAGCGCGATACCGCGGTGCTGCTCGACAAGGTATGCCACGGCGCGCGCGAGCTGACCGGCGCGCGCTACGCGATCCTCTGCATCGAGCGCCGCCACGACGGCCGCTCGGTGTTCGTGCTTGGTTATGGCTTGTCGCCCGAGCACACGCATCGGCTGCAGGACCGCAGCTTCGGCCGCGGGCCGTTCGGGCGCGTGCTCGCCGAACGCAAGCCGGTGCGCTTCATCAATCCCGGCGGCCGGCCCGAGGGTGTCGGGCTGCCGCGCGATTTCCCCGCCGTGCATTGCGGGGTCGCGGCGCCGATCGCCTCGGCGCTGTCGGTGTTTGGCTGGGTGTGCCTGCTCAACAAGGTGGGCGCCGCCGAATTCACTGCGGAGGACGAGTGGATCTCGGGCGCGCATGCGGCGCAGGCGGGCCATATCTACGAGAACTGGAACCTCTACGGCCAGCTCGAACGGCGCGCCGCGGACCTCGCCGGCGAAGTCGCGACGCGCGAGCGCGCCGAGCGGCAACTGCGGCGCGTGCTGCGGGCGCGCAAGGTCATGGCCGAGTGCAACCGCACCCTGGTGCGCGCCACCGACGAAGCCCGGCTCCTCGACGACATGTGCGGCTTCCTCGTCGAACTGGGCAGCTACGACATCGCCTGGGTGGGGCTGGCGCGGCACGACGCCGAGCGCACGATAGAAACGGTCGCGAGCGCCGGGGACGAGACCGGCCTGCTGACATCCTTCCGCTTCTCGTGGGCGGACAACGCGCTCGGCCGCGGGCTGGCGGGCGAAGCAGTGCGCACCGGCCAGCCCCAGGTGGTGCATGACATTGCCAGCGACCCCCGCGTCGTGCGCTGGCGCGCGGTGGCGCGCGCACGCGGCTTCAACGCTGCCGCCGCGCTCCCGCTCGCCTACGGGCACGACAGCTTCGGCGTGCTCTGCATCGTCGCAGCGGAGAAGGACGCCTTCGACGCCGATGAAGTCGAGCTCCTCGTCGAGCTCGCCGACGACATCGCCTATGGCATCCACACCCTGCGCGCACGTGTCGCGCAGCAGCGCACCGAGGCGACGCTGAGGCTGCGCAATCGCGCGATCGAGGAGAGCCTCAACGCGATCGTGATCAGCGCCGCCGACCGCGCCGCCGACAACCCCATCCTCTACGTGAACCCGGCTTTCACGCTGATGACCGGCTACACCCCCGAGGAGGCGATCGGACGCAATCCGCGCATCCTGATCGGGCTGGACTGGGATCAGCCCGACATCCAGCGCCTGCGCGAGGCCGTCCACGACGGGCGCGACGCGCGCGTCACGCTGCGCTGCTACCGCAAGGACGGCACGCTGTTCTGGAACGAGATCGCGCTCGCGTCGGTGCACGACCCGCATGGCGAGGTGTCGCACTTCATCGCCATCTTCAACGACCTCACCGAACGCAAGGGCTACGAGGCGCAACTGGAGCAGCAGGCCAACCACGACGCGCTGACCGGGCTGGCCAACCGCAACCTGCTCAACGACCGCCTGCAACAGGCGATGATCCGCGCGCAGCGCAATGCCCGTTCGGTGGCCGTGATGCTGCTCGACCTGGACCGCTTCAAGCTCATCAACGACAGCCTCGGCCACGCCGTCGGCGACGAGCTGATCCGCGAAGTCGCGCGCCGTCTCGCCGACTGCGTGCGCCACGGCGACACCGTGGCCCGGCTGGGCGGCGACGAGTTCATGGTCGTCATGTCGGAGCTCGTCAGCGATGACGACGCGGCACTGCTCGCGTCCAAGCTGCTGCAGGCGGTCTCGGCACCGATGCGGCTGTCGGGGCACGAGATGGTCGTCAACGGCAGCCTGGGGGTGTCGCTCTACCCCCGCGACGGCGAGATCGCTGCGACGCTGGTGAAGAACGCCGACGTCGCGATGTACCGTGCCAAGGAACTCGGGCGCAACCGCTTCCAGTTCTACGCGCCGGAGATGAACGCGCGCATGCTCGAACGGCTCGAGCTCGAGAACAGCCTGCGGCGCGCGCTCGAGCACGACGAGCTGGAGCTGCACTATCAGCCCAAGGTCGAACTCGCGACCGGCCGCGTGGTCGGTGCCGAGGCGCTGATCCGCTGGCGCCATCCGTCGCTGGGGCTGGTTCCGCCCGGCGACTTCATCCCCCTCGCCGAGGAAACCGGGCTCATCGTGCTGATCGGCGAGTGGGTCATCGCCACCGCCTGCCGGCAGCTGAAGGCGTGGCGCGAGCAGGGCCTGGGCGAGCTCAGCGTGGCGGTGAACATCTCGGTCCGCCAGTTCCAGCACGAGAGCCTTGTCGCCGTGCTCGACGCCGCGCTGCGCGCGTCCGGCGTCGCGCCGCGGCAGCTGCATCTCGAGGTCACCGAAAGCGGCGTGATGAGCAACCCCGAGGCCGCGATCGTGACCCTGCGTGCGCTCAAGGCGCTCGGCGTGCTGATCTCGCTCGACGACTTCGGCACCGGCTACTCGAGCCTGAACTACCTCAAGCGCTTCCCCATCGACAGCCTCAAGATCGACCAGTCCTTTGTCGCCGACCTGACGAGCTCGGCCGAAGACGCCGCGATCGCGGTGATGGTGATCTCGCTCGCGCACAGCCTCGGCCAGGAGGTCGTCGCCGAAGGCGTCGAGACCGAGGCACAGCTCGACTTCCTGCGCCGCCACCAATGCGACGAGATGCAGGGCTACCTGTTCAGCCGCCCGCTCGAGGCGCACGCCTTCGCCAGCCTTGTGCGCGGGGGCCGCCGCCTGGGCCTGGGCCTGCCGGCTGCAGGCACAGGGCAGGCCGGCGATGGCGCCGGCGGCGCATGATCACGCCGCCGCCCGGTGCGCCCGCGCAATCGGGCCCGCTCCGTTCTGGTGCGCGCCGCTCGGCCGTGAGGACCATGCTGGCCGTGCGTTAGTACCTTTGTGTTCGCAATCCGCGGGGTAAGAATCCAGACCTCCCGAGTCGTCGCTGTCCTCTCATGCCCGCAGCTGCCCCCCCACCTCTCCGCCTGCATCAGGGCGAAAAGCACGTGCTGGCGGGCTTCGCGATTGCGGCCGTCTCGTCCGTGCTGATTGCCCTTGCCGCCCTCTACAGCTTCGCCCGACTGGAGGCGGATCGACAGCAGCTCGCGCAGGCAGACGAGCTCGTCGTTGCGCTGCAAGCCATCCAGGCGCTGACGACCGACGCCGAGGCGGCCAGCCGGGGGTACGCGATCACCGGTGACCAACTGCACCTGCTGCCGTATGTGCGAGCAACGACGCAGGCTGCCGCGCAGCTCGAACGCCTGCATGCGCTCACCGCGGCGGACGAGTGGCAGGCAAGCCGTCACGCCGTGCTTGCGTCGCTCGTGACGCAGCGCCTCGAGCTGGCGAGCACGCTGGTCCAGACCCGCACATCCGAGGGCTTCGAGGCCGCGCAGGCGGCGGTGGCTGCGGGCAATGGCAAGCGGGTTCAGGCCGCCATTGGCGACACCGTGGCGCAGATGAGCGCGAGCGCGCGCGGCCTGTACGAAGAGCAGGCGGCGGAAACGCGGCGCGGCACGCTGATCACCAAGCTCATCGTCGGCTTCGGTGGCCTGTTTGCCCTCGTCACCGCGCTCACCGCACGTGCGATCGTGCGGAGCGACTACGCCGGCAGCAAGAAGGCCCATCGCGAACTCAACGAGGCCAACGCCCACCTCGACGCCCGGGTAGGCGAACGAACCGCGGAGCTCACGCGCGCCCTGGAACGCCTTCAGCTCACCGACGCGGCGTTTCGCGGCACCCAGGACGGCATCGTGATCACGGACCGCGCTTGTCGCGTCCTCGCCGTCAATCCTGCCTTCAGCAGGATCTCGGAGTATGGCGAAGGCGAGATCATTGGCCAGCACATGCGCTTCATGCAATCGGGCAAGCACGACCGCCACTTTTACCAGCAGATGTGGGACGGCGTGCTCAAGGCGGGCGCCTGGCACGGCGCGATCTGGAATCGCCGCAAGAGCGGGGAGCTCTTCCAGGCATGGCTCAGCCTGAGCCGGATCCAGGACGCGGAAGGGCACACGACCCACTACATCGGCATCACGACGGATGCCGGGCGGATGAATCGGGTCCCCACCGACCTCGAGCGCCTTGCCCACCACGATGCCCTGACCGGGCTGCCGAACCGGCTGCTGCTGATGTCCCGGCTCGAGCATTCGATCGAACGCGCGCGGCGCGACGCCTCGCTGTCCGCCGTGCTGTTCCTCGATCTGGACCGCTTCAAGCAGGTCAACGACTCGCGCGGCCATGCCGCCGGCGACGAACTGCTGAAGCGGGTCGCCGAGCGCATGCGGGGGCGGCTGCGGGAAGTCGATACCGTCGCTCGGCTGGGGGGCGACGAGTTCGTCGTGGTCCTCGAGGGGCTCGCGGACGTCGGCGAAGCCACCCGGGTGGCGGACGCATTGATCGATGAGCTGCGTCGCCCCTTCGACCTCGGCGAGTTCGGCGTGGCCCGCATCGGCACCAGCATCGGCATCAGCCTCTATCCGCTCCACGCCGGGAACCGGGATGCGCTCCTCGAGACGGCGGACAAGGCGCTGTACCTGGCAAAGAGTACGACTCGAAACACCTGGCGGCTCGCCCCGCAGCCGACAGCGGAGGCGGAGTCGGAGTCGTCTCCACCACCACATGCGCAGTCGGCGCGGATGGGGCTCCGGAAGACGACGCGGGTGAAAGGCCGAGCGTCGCCACGCCGGAGGGGTGACGCTGGCCGCCGGGAGGGAGGCCCTGACGTCGGCGTGGAGCACGAGGCCCCGGCCGCCGCCCCGCTGCGGGGGCCGGGGCCTCAGGCGGTGCCGCCGCGGCCCGCCTTGCGCTTGCGCTCGCGTTCGCCGCGCAGCACATTCTTCTGCGCCTGAGCGCGCCCGCCGTCTGCCTGTTCCAGCCACAGCAGGGCGTCGACATAGGAGACGAACTGCTCGAGGTAGTCCGGCGACAGCGCGCGCATCTGGCGCAGCGACTGCAGCACGAGGAAGTGCGAATTGAGCGGGCCGGCGTTCTCGGGTGCCTGGGCGAAGGCGTGGGCGAGCTGCCGGTCGAGCTTGAGCTTCGACCAGGTGCGGCGGAAGTAGGTCAAGGATTGCAGCTCGCCGCGCGGCCCGGCCACGGCGGTGGCGCCGTGGCCGTCGGTCGTGCCCAGCGTGTGCTGGCCGATGTGGGCGAGGAGTTCGGCCAGCGGGCGACGCCCGGGCGACGCTTCCAGCGCGGCGAGCAGGCGCTCCAGGGCGGCGAACTCGCCCGCCTCGCAGTGCTGCCGCAGTGCCTCGGCGGCGGCGGGGAAGCGTGCCGCGGCGTGGGCGAGCCGGTCGCGCGCGGTGCGCTCGGCGCGCTCGAAGCGTTCGGCGTAGTCGGCCAGGGCTGTGGCGAGCCTGCGGGCGAGGACGCCGCCGGCTTCACCCCGGTGGGCCGGTGCGCGCCGCGCCAGGGCCTCGAGGAAGCGCAGGCCGACCGGGTCGAAGCGCGCGGCGCCGCGCGCCCGCAGGGCGTCGATCAGGGCGCCGGGGTCCTCGCCCCGCGCCTGCAGCTCCGCCGCGGCCGATGGCCCGGGCTCACGCATCGGGCTGCGTGCCCGCCTTGGCCGATTTCGGCACCGGCGCCATCTCCACGCGCCGGTTGCGCGACCGTCCTTCGGCATCGGCATTGGACGCGACCGGCTGCTCGGCACCGAAGGCGGCGGCGAACACCGACGAGGACGGAATCCCTTCGTCGATCAGCGTCCGGGTCACGGTCAGGGCGCGCTGGGCCGACAGCTCCCAGTTGTCGGCGAACTGGCGGTTGCTTTCGCGCACCGGCTGGTCGTCGGTGAAGCCGCTCACCATCAGGATCTCGTCGTGCACCGCGAGGTAGGCCGCCAGCGGCGGCGCCAGGCTCCTGAGCAGCTGCCGCCCGTCCGGCTGCAGGCGGTCGGAGTTGAGCGCGAACAGCACGCTGCCGCTGATGCCGATGCGGCCGTCGTCGAGCGTGACGCGGCCCTCCGCGAGGGGCACGGCCAGCGCCTGCTCCAGCGCCACGCGCCGCTGCTCCTCGGCCTGGCGCTTCTGCACCTCGGCTTCGAGGCTCGTCACCAGCTCGAGCTGCACGCCGAGGACGCCGACCAGGATCAGCACGAAGGCGCCGAGGAGGCCGGACATCAGGTCGCCGAAGACGGCGAAGGCCGGCGCGGACTGCTCGATGCCGCCGTCGATCTCGTCCATCTTCACCCCTCGCCGGCGAGCGCGGCCTGCCTGCCGGCCCGCTGCTGCAGGTCTTCGACGATCTGGCGCTGCGACAGGATCGAGAGATCGATGATCTCCCGCGCCTGCGCCACGTAATAGGCGAGCTGCTCGTCGCTGCGCGTCATCGACTGCTCGAGCGCACCCTCGATGCGGCCGAGCGTCGCCATCAGCTTGTCGTTGGACTCGCCAAAGAGCTGTACCGCGAGGCCGAAGGCCTCGCCCAGGCTGGCGACCTCGACCGCGCCGCCGGCGATCTGGCCGGCGACGGCGGCCATCCGTGCCGACTCGGCCTCGATGCGTTCGCTGAAGCGGCTGCCGGCGTGCTCGAGCATGGTCGCGGAGGAGCTCACGAGGGCATCGATCGCCTGCCGCTGTGCGGTGGAGGCGTGATCGATCGCCGCCAGCAGCGCGCCCAGCGTCTCCATGATGCGGCTGCGCTCGGCGAGCAACGCGTTGTCGCGTGCGAGGCTGGCGGAGAGCTCCTGGCGCAGCTCGGCGATGACCGCGGCCGCGGCGCGGGGCGCTTCGGCCGCGGTCTGCATCAGCCGGGCGACCTCGTCGAGGGTGGCGCTCGCCTGCGCCTGGGCCGAGGCGGCGACGTCGCGGGCGGTCCGATCCAGGGCCTGGCAGATCTGTTCCTGCTGGGCCAGGCTGCGGGCGCCGGCCTGTTCCCATTCCTGCCGCAGCGAGGCCGCCATCGCCGCCAGCGCTTCGGTCAGCGCCGCCTGCCGTGCCGCGTCCGCGGCCGCCGACTCCGTCTGCAGCGCCGCGGCCGTGTCCGCGATCGTGGCCAGCAGCGTTGCCGAGCGCCGCTCGAAGCCGTCGGCATGGGCGCTGAGGGTTTCCTGCAGCGTCCGGCTGAGCGCTTCGCTGCTGTGCTCGTGGCGGGCCAGCGCCGCGGTCCAGGTGTCGGCCACGGTGGCGACGCTGGTGTCGAAGCGCGCGGAGAGACCGTCGAGCTGCGTCTGCACCGCTTCGGCGACGCGATCCTGCAGCGCGGTCGTCTCGCGCGCGATGCCGCCCATGGTCGCGGCCACCAGGGGCTGGATCGTCTCGCCGGCGAGGCGGGCGCTTGCGCTCAGGCTCTCCTTGAGCGCGCGGCCGACCGAGGCCGCCAGCTCGGAATACATCGCCCGGGCATCGTCGTGGAAGCGCTGCTGGCCGGCGAGCTGGCGTTCGTTCGCCTCGCGGCTGTGTGCATCCAGCTGCGCCATCATCGCCTCCAGCTTGTCCACCAGCCGGGGCAGGACTTCGGCCTGCAGCTGCACCGCCTTGAACGCCTGCTGGCGCTGGTGGGGGAGGGAGAAGCCGCGCAGCGCGGTGGCGATGCGGCTGTCGAGCAGCTGCGCGGTCTGCAGCCGCGCGCGCCGGCACAGGGCCGAGACCAGGCCGAGCATGGCCGAGGCGCTCACGCCCGCGACCGAAGTGCCGAACGCCACCCCCAGCCCCTTCACCGGCGCGGCGAGGGCGGCGCGGATGGTGTGCAGGTCGGTGGTGGTCTCGAGCGCGACGACCGCGCCGTTCAGGGTCAGGACCATGCCGAGGAAGGTGCCGAGCATGCCCAGCAGCACCAGCAGCCCCACCAGATAAGGCGTCAGCGCCGGGCCGGGCAGGCCCACGCGCTCGCCCTCGATGCGCAGCCGCACCGGGTTGCGCAGCGACGCGGGCAGGCGCTCGAGCCACTCACCCGGGTGTGACAGCTCGGCCGGGATCGCCGCCAGGGCCCGCTCCAGCGCCGCGGTGGCGCGGTGAAAGCGCAGCAGCTCGACGCCCCCCGCCAGATACACGGCGCCGATCAGCGCCGTCATCGCGAGCGCGAGCGGGCTGGCGCCGACGTAGCCGGCACCCACCCAGGACACCGCGGCAAGGCCCACGACAAAGGCCGCCACGCAGATGCTTCTATTCATTGCCACCTTCCATCTCGTTGTCGAGTGCGGCGATCAGCGCCGCGACCGGCTGCAGGCGAAGCTCCAGTTCGGCCAGCAGCACGGCCTGCATGTCCGCGCGAAACGTCGCCAGCCACCCGCCGGGCTGCCTCCCAGGCGCCGGCTCGTCGGCCGCCGCCACTTCGCCCGGCCCCGCCTGGTGCGCGCCGTAGAGCTGCTCGAAGCGCCGGCCCAGCAGCACCGGCACGGTCGCCAGCAGCTCGCGCTCGCGCCCGGCCAGGCCCTGCTCGAGCACGGCATCCAGGCCGGCGAGCCGCTTCATGGCCGGGGAGCGGCGCGACAGCGCGGCCCGCACGCTTGCCCGCAAGGGGCCGATGCTCGCGCTCATGTCGCGCTGGCGGGCGAGGTAGGCGCGGTGATAGGGCGCGAAGTCGGCCGCACTCCCTGCGGAGGGGGGCGGCGCCGGGGCGCGCGACTCGAGCGGCGCTTCGCCGGGCCCGGGCAGGCCATCCGTAGCGATCGACGCCGCCAGGGCGGCACGCACGCGGGCGAAGGACTGTCGCGCCGCAGCCCGCTCCGTCACGGCTGCCCCGGCGTGCTGCGCCGCCGGCGCGCCGGCGTTGAGCGCGGCGTAGAGCGCGAGCGAGTCCTTGAAGTCCAGCCACTGGCCGAGCCGCTCGGCGAAGGACTGTCGCGCCTCGGACGTCTCCGTTGCCGTCAGCTCGGCCAGAGCGCGAACCAGGCCCGAGCTGTTGAAGCGTGTACGCGGCAATCCCTGCGCCATGCCGGACCTCGACCCCAGATCGGCGAAAAAGCGGCAAGGCTACTACAAAGCGGGCAGCAGGTCAGGCGCCGGCGTGCCGGTGCGACCGCCTGCCGCCGCCACCTTACGCTGCTGACATCGGCTTCGGGCGTGTGGCATCGGTGCCATCAGGGTTGTCCCCAGGCCTTGGGGACAGGGCTGTGAGTGGGCCTGTGGATAAGTCGCGGGCGCCCTTGTCGGCACGTGCTGCGGCACCTCCGCTCAATTTTTGGGCAGGGCGGCGGTCCCCGCCCCGGTCCGTGTGCGCCGGCAGCCGCCTGCCGTGAAGCCGCGCCTGGCCCGCGCGGCGTCCGTGGCCTACGGTGACTTCACGGGGTACGGACTAGCATGAAGCATCGGCGCCCGTCGGCCGCGACGCCGGTCGGCAGTGCGCGCCGGCGGGCGAAGCGGCAAGGGCCATGCGAGGAGGAGGACGGCGATGGGCAAGCGATACGACAGCATCCTGGGCACGATCGGCAACACCCCGGTGGTGCGCATCAACAAGCTCGGACCGAAGGAGGTCAACCTGTACGCCAAGCTCGAGG
The DNA here is from genome assembly GCA_024710965.1 of Thauera sp. Lineage (GTDB taxonomy): Bacteria > Pseudomonadota > Gammaproteobacteria > Burkholderiales > Rhodocyclaceae > Thauera. Next base: position 44,484 of record JANJTU010000132.1, read on the forward strand.
CCTTCAACCCGATGGGCTCGGTCAAGGACCGCCTCGCCCTGGGCGTGATCGAGGACGCGGAGCGGCGCGGCGAGCTCAGGCCGGGCCAGACCGTGGTCGAGGCCACCAGCGGCAACACCGGCATCGGCCTGGCCATGGTGTGCGCGCAGAAGGGCTATCCGCTGGTGGTGACGATGGCGGAGAACTTCAGCGTCGAGCGGCGCAAGCTGATGCGCTTTCTCGGCGCCAAGGTGGTGCTGACGCCGGCCGCGCTGAAGGGCTCGGGCATGGTGGCGAAGGCGGTGGAGCTCGCCCGCGCGCACGGTTGGTGGCAGTCGCGCCAGTTCGAGAACCCGGCCAACGCCGAAGTCCACGCACGCACGACGGCGGTCGAGATCCTCGACGACTTCGCCGACGTCAGGCTCGACTACTGGGTCACCGGCTTCGGCACCGCAGGCACGCTCAACGGCGTGTCGCGCGTGCTGCGGCAGAAGAGCCCGCACACCTGCATCGTGGTGTGCGAACCGGACAACTCGGCGATCATCGCCAGCGGCATCCCGCAGGCGCGCAACGCCGACGGCTCGCACAGCGCCAGCCATCCGGCGTTCCGGCCGCATCTGATGCAGGGCTGGACGCCCGACTTCATCCCCAAGCTCGCCGAGGAGGTGATCGCCGGCCGGCGCATCGACCGCTTCCTCGCCATCAACGGCAACGACGCGCTCGCCTGCGCGCGCGAGCTCGCCAGCAAGGAGGGCATCTTCGTCGGCATCTCGGCGGGGGCCACCTTCGCCGGCGCGCTGCAGATCGCCGCCGAGGCGCCGGCGGGGGCGAACATCCTGTGCATGCTGCCCGACACCGGCGAGCGCTATCTGAGCACGCCGCTGTTCGAGGGCGTCGCGGTGGAGATGACCGAGGAGGAGATGGGGATCTCGCGCTCGACGCCCGGCTACCGCTTCGACGCCCCGGCCGCGCCGGCGCCCGCCGCCGCGGCCGTGCCGCTCGATGCGGCCGCGCAGCGCGAGGTCGAGACCTTGATCGGCGACCCCGAACAGCGCGTCGTGATGTTCGCGCTCGAGTGGTGCGAGTTCTGCTGGTCGGTGCGCAAGGTGCTGGCGCGTTACGCGATCCCCTATCGCTCGGTCGACCTCGACTCGGCCGCCTACCAGGAGGAGGATCGCGGCGGTAAAATCCGCGCCGCGCTGAAGGCGAAGACCGGCTGGGACACCCTGCCGCAGATCTTCATCGGCGGCGAGTTCGTCGGCGGCTGCGTCGACCTCTTCGACGGCATCAAGGACGGCAGCGTCCCCGAACGCCTGCAGCGGCATGGCGTGCCCTACGATACGGCGGTGCACGACGACCCCTACGGCTTCCTGCCGGGCTGGCTGCATCCGCGCTGAATCTTCAACCCGATCGCAATCCCCCCATGTCCCGGCTTCTCCTGCTGAACAAGCCCTTCAACGTGCTGTGCCAGTTCACCGACGAGGCGGGACGGGCGACGCTGAAGGACTTCGTCCCGGTGCCGGGCGTCTATGCCGCCGGCCGGCTCGATGCCGACAGCGAGGGCCTGGTGCTGCTCACCGCCGACGGCGCGCTGCAGCACCGCATCGCCGACCCGCGCCACAAGCTGCCCAAGACCTACCTCGTGCAGGTCGAGGGCGAGCCGGGCGAGGCGGCGCTGGCGCAGCTGCGCCGCGGCGTGGATCTGGGCGACTTCCACACCCGGCCGTGCGCCGCGCGCCTCGTGCCCGAGCCCGACTGGCTGTGGCCGCGCGAGCCGCCGGTGCGCTTTCGCAAGACGGTGCCGACCGCGTGGCTCGAGATCGTGCTGCACGAGGGCAAGAACCGCCAGGTGCGGCGCATGACGGCGAAGGTCGGCCTGCCGACGCTGCGCCTGCTGCGGGTGGCGATCGGGCCGTGGCGGCTCGACGGCCTGGCGCCCGGGCAGTGGCGCGAGGCGGCGGTGCCGGCGGCGCTGGCAGGCGGTGCCGATCGGGCAGGCGGCGGCCGGCCGCGTGCGGCAGGCGGGGGAAGCCGGCCGAGTGCGGCAGTCGGGGCAGGTCGGGCAGTCGGGGCAGGCAGGCCGCCGCGTGCGGCGTCGCCGGGGCGGCAGGCCGGCGCCGCAGCCGGTAAGATGCGGCGCAATCAGGCACGAACGGGGTCGAAGGCATGAAGCAGTTCAAGCGGTGCGGGGTGGTGCTGGCGGCGATGATGGCGTGGGGCGGTGCGGGCAGCGTGCGGGCGGAGCTGCCGCTCGCCGAGCTTGGCGCCGGCATGTACCGCATCGAGGCCGAGGTGGCGCACACCGCGCAGACGCGGCAGCTCGGCCTGATGAACCGTCAGGCGATGCCCGTGCACCGCGGCATGGTGTTCGTCTTCCCCGAGGCGGCAACGCACTGCATGTGGATGAAGAACACCTTGCTGCCGCTGTCGGTGGCCTTCGTGGACGCGAAGGGGCGGGTGACCAACATCGAGGACATGCAGCCGCAGACCGAGGACAACCACTGCGCCGCGGCGCCGGCGCGCTTCGCGCTGGAGATGAACCTGGGCTGGTTCCGCGAGCGCGGCATCAAGGCCGGCGACTCCCTGCGCGGCTTCGACCGTCTGCCGCCGCCGCGCTGAGGGCGACGGAGCAGGGCGAGCCGTTCCGCGATCTGCGGCGCGCGGCGCGGCATGCTCGTCGGCCCCCGAGCCCGCGCCGCGCGGCCGGCTGCGCCCCGCTCAAGCGCGGAATAGGGCCCCTTTCCACAGGTTTTTCCGCCGGCAGATATTGCCGCTCGGCGGCCATAATCCGCACACGTCGCCCCGCGTCCGTGCATCGTGCCGCGCGGCGGGGCGCACCCGGAGCCGGCCGTGGCCGAAGACAGCGATCTCGAGAAAACAGAAGCCCCCTCACCGCGAAGGCTGGAACAGGCGCGCGAGGAAGGCCAGGTCCCGCAGTCGCGGGAGCTGTCGACCTTCCTCGTCACCATCACCGGCGTCGCCGTGCTGTGGCTGCTCGGCGGCTGGATGGCCGAGCGCATGCTGGGGCTGGTGCGCACCGCCTTCGCCTTCGAGCGTGCGGCGGCGTTCGAGCCCGCGCTGATGGTGGAGGTGCTGCGCAGCCAGCTCGGCGTCGCCCTGCTCACGCTGATGCCGCTCTTCTTCGCGCTGCTGCTGGCGGCGGTGGCGGCGCCGCTGCTGCTCGGCGGCATGGTGTTCGCACCCAAGGCGCTGGGGCCGAATTTCGGCCGCATGAACCCGATCCAGGGCCTGGGGCGGATGTTCTCGGTGCACGGCCTGATGGAGATGGTGAAGGCGATCCTGAAATCGCTGCTCGTCGGCGGCGTGGCTTCGCTCGTGCTGTGGCACAACAAGGAGCACCTCTTCGACCTCATGGTCGAACCGCTGGAGACGGGGATGGCGGACTTTTCCGCCACCGTCGTCTTCGCCGCGCTGCTGATCGTCTGCAGCCTGGGCCTGCTGGCGCTGATGGACGTGCCCTTCCAGCTCTGGCAGTACCACAAGAAGCTGCGCATGACCAAGGAAGAGGTCAAGCGCGAGAGCAAGGAGCAGGAAGGCGACCCGATGGTCAAGGGCCGCATCCGCGCCATGCAGCGCGAGATGGCGCGCCGCCGCATGATGACCGAGGTGCCCAAGGCCGACGTCGTGGTGACGAACCCGACCCACTTCTCGGTGGCGCTGAAGTACGACGCGCAGAAGATGGGCGCGCCGGTGGTGGTGGCCAAGGGCCGTGGCGAGCTGGCGCTGAAGATCCGCGAGCTCGCCAGGGAACACGACGTGCCGCTGCTCGAGGCGCCGCCGCTGGCGCGCGCGTTGTACAAGCACTGCGAGCTGGAGCAGGCCATCCCCGCCGCGCTGTACACCGCGGTGGCCGAGGTGATGGCCTACGTCTACCAGCTCGACGCCTGGATGAAGCAGGGCGGGCTGCCGCCCCAGGTGCCCGTCCATCTGCCGGTGCCGGAAGGCATGGACCCCGGCGCCCCCGAACAATGAGCGCCTGAGCGATGGCCATGAACGACTCCCTGAACCTGCGCCAGCTGCTGTCGCCGGCAAACCTGCGTCCGCTCGCGGCGCCGCTGCTCATCGTCATGATCCTGTCGATGATGGTGCTGCCGCTGCCGGTGTTCCTGCTCGACGTGTTCTTCACCTTCAACATCGCGATCTCGGTGATGGTGATGCTGGTGGCGATGTACTCGAAGAAGCCGCTGGATTTCTCCGTGTTCCCGACCGTGCTGCTGGTGACGACGCTGCTGCGCCTGTCGCTCAACGTGGCCTCGACGCGGATCGTGCTGCTCGAAGGCCACGCCGGCGGCGACGCGGCGGGCAAGGTCATCGAGGCCTTCGGCCACTTCCTCGTCGGCGGCAACACCGCGGTCGGTCTCGTGGTGTTCGTGATCCTGACCGTGATCAACTTCGTCGTCATCACCAAGGGCGCGGGCCGGATCGCCGAGGTGAGCGCGCGCTTCACGCTCGACGCGATGCCCGGCAAGCAGATGGCGATCGATGCCGACCTCAACGCCGGCCTCATCGACGAGAAGGAGGCCAAGCGCCGGCGCAAGGAAGTGGCGCAGGAGTCGGACTTCTACGGCGCGATGGACGGTGCGTCCAAGTTCGTCCGCGGCGACGCGGTGGCGGGCATCATCATCCTCGTCATCAACGTCATCGGCGGCCTCTTCGTCGGCATCATGCAGCACAACATGGCGGTGGGCGACGCGGCGCACACGTACACGCTGCTGACCATCGGCGACGGCCTGGTGGCGCAGATCCCGGCGCTGATCATCTCGGTGGCGGCCGGCCTGGTGGTGTCGCGCGTCGGCGACGAGGGCGACATCGGCGGCGCCATGATCGCGCAGGTGTTCTCGAACCCGCAGGTGATGACGCTGACCGCGGGCATCATCGGCGTGCTCGGCCTGATCCCGGGCATGCCCAACCTCGTCTTCCTGCTCCTCGCCGGCGTGCTCGGCGCGATGGCGTGGATGAAGCGCAAGAGCCTGGTCGAGGCGGCGGCGGCCGCGCCGGAGGCGGCCGCGCAGGCTGCGGCGCAGGCCGCCGTGCCGCCGGCCGAAGCCCAGGAGGCGAGCTGGAACGACGTGTCGCAGGTCGATGTGCTCGGGCTCGAAGTGGGCTACCGCCTGATCCCGATGGTGGACAAGGGCCAGGACGGCGAGCTGCTCAAGCGCATCCGTGGGCTGCGCAAGAAGTTCGCGCAGGAAGTGGGCTTCCTGTCGTCGCCGGTGCACATCCGCGACAACCTCGAGCTCAAGCCCAACGCCTACCGCATCGCGCTGAAGGGCGTCGAGATCGGCAGCGGCGAGGCCTACCCGGGGCAGTACCTCGCCATCAACCCGGGGCGCGTGGCCGGCCCGCTCGCCGGGCGCGAGACCACCGACCCCGCCTTCGGCCTGCCCGCGGTGTGGATCGACGCCGCCACGCGCGAACAGGCGCATGCGCTCGGCTACACCGTGGTGGATGCGAGTACCGTGGTCGCCACCCACATCAACCACGTCATCCTCAACCACGCCGCCGAGCTGCTCGGCCGCCAGGAGACGCAGGCCCTGCTCGACCACGTCGGCAAGGACTCGCCCAAGCTCGTCGAGGACCTCGTGCCCAAGCTGCTCGCGGTCGGCACGGTGCAGCGCGTGCTGCAGAGCCTGCTCGAGGAGGGGGTCAACATCCGCGACATGCGCAGCATCATCGAGGTGCTCGCCGAGCATGCGCCGCGCACGCAGGACCCGGTCCAGCTCACCACCAAGGTGCGCGAGGCGCTCGGGCGCGCGATCGTCCAGGGCCTGTTCCCGGGCAACGCCGAGGTGCAGGTCATGGCGCTCGAGCCCGGCCTGGAGCGCATCCTGATGCAGGCGATGAGCGCCGGCGGCGAGGGCGGCGCGATCGAGCCCGGCCTGGCCGACACCCTGCTGCGGCAGACGGCGCAGATCGCGCAGCGCCAGGAAGACATCGGCCTGCCGCCGGTGCTGCTCGTGCCTTCCCAGCTGCGCATGCTGCTGTCCCGCTTCCTGCGCCGCGCGGTGCCGTCGCTGAAGGTGATCGCCAACAGCGAAGTGCCGGAGACGCGCACGATCCGCGTCAGCGCGATGATCGGCGCGCAGGGCTGACGCCCGCACGGCGGCCGCGGGACGGCCGGCCGATGAATCGAATTGGCGGGGGAAACCCGGTTTATTCCACCCAAGGCCGGCGAGCCCGCGTGGCGATAATCCTCCCCAGGCTGCGACGCGTGTCCAGCCGCCGGGAGAATCGCCATGAACGTCAAACGCTACTTTGCCCCCACTGCCCGCGAGGCGCTGCGCGCCCTGAAGGAAGCGCTCGGCCCCGACGCCATCGTGCTGTCGAACCGGGCGGTCGAAGGCGGTGTCGAGATCCTGGCGCTGCCGGGCGAAGCGGTGGGCGCGCTGCAGGCGGCCAGCCGCGGCGCTGCGGCGCCGCGT
>JANJTU010000167.1 GCA_024710965.1 Thauera sp.
GTGGACGACTTCATCCTGCGCAAGAAGGGCCAGCAGGAGATCGACTACTTCCACCCCGACCTCAAGGCCTGCCTGGAGCCGACCTACGGCGTCATCGTGTACCAGGAACAGGTGATGCAGATCTCCCAGATCATCGGGGGATACACGCTCGGCGGCGCCGACATGCTGCGCCGCGCGATGGGCAAGAAGAAGCCCGAGGAGATGGCCAAGCACCGCGAGACCATCGCCGCCGGGGCGAAGCAGAAGGGCTACGACCCGGCGCTCGCCGAGCAGCTCTTCGACCTGATGACGAAGTTCGCGGAGTACGGCTTCAACAAGTCGCACACCGCGGCCTACGCGGTGGTGACCTACCACACCGCCTGGCTCAAAGCCCACCACTGCGCCGCCTTCATGGCGGCGACGATGTCCTCCGACCTCGACAACACCGACACGGTGAAGATCTTCTACGAGGACACCGTCGCCAACAAGATCGCGGTGCTGCCGCCGGACGTCAATGCGTCCGACTACCGCTTCGTGCCGGTGGACCGCAAGACGATCCGTTACGGCCTCGGCGCGGTGAAGGGCGTGGGCGAGCCGGCGGTGCGCGCCATCCTGGCGGCAAGGGAAAAGGGCGGCGGGTTCCGCGACCTGTTCGACTTCTGCGAGCGCGTCGATCGCCGCATGGTGAACCGCCGCGTGATCGAGGCGCTGATCCGCGCCGGCGCGATGGACACCCTGGCCGGCCACCAGGGGCTGGACCGTGCGCAGCTGATGGCGACCGTCGCGCTGGCGATGGAGGCGGCCGAGCAGGCCGCGGCCAATGCGCTGCAGGGTGGGCTGTTCGATCTCATCCCCGAGGCCGCCGGCGCCGCGCCCGCGTTCGCCAAGATCCGCCCCTGGACCGAGCGCGAGCGCCTGAAGGAGGAAAAGCTCGCGATCGGCTTCTTCCTCTCCGGCCATCCCTTCAACGCCTTCAAGGCCGAGGTGCGCCGCTTCGTGCGCCGCACGCTGGCGCAGCTCGAGCCTTCGCGCGACATCACGATGCTCGCCGGCGTGGTGATGGAGGCGCGCACCAAGATGGGCAACCGCGGCAAGATGACCTTCGTCCTGCTCGACGACGGCACGCAGCCGCGCGAGGTCGCGGTGTATTCCGAGGTGCTGGACGCCAACCGCGGCAAGATCGTCACCGACGAAGTGCTGGTGGTCGAGGGCAAGATCAGCAACGACGAGTTCTCCGGCGGCCTGCGCATCGTCGCCGATCGCCTGCTCACGCTGGGCGAGGCGCGCAGCCGTTTCGCCCGCGCGCTGCAGTTGCGCATCAACGGCGAGGTCGGCGCGAGCGGCGGCGCGGTGGCGGCGGCGAACAAGCTGCAGAGCCTGCTCGAACCCTTCCGCGAGGGCGGCTGCCCGATCCGCGTCAGCTATCGCAACGCGGCCGCCGAGGCGGACCTGCCCTTCGGCGACGGCTGGCGGGTGCGGCTCGACGACGCGCTGCTCGAGAGCCTGCGCGAGTGGCTGCCGACGGACGCGGTCGAGGTGCAGTACCCGACTTGAGGTCGGCACGGCGGCGGACGGTTGCGCCTGCCGCCAGCCCCGGTGCGCGCCATCTGGCTCGGTGTGCGCCGCCTGGCTTAGTGCGTGCCGCCTGGCTCAGTGCGTGCCGCGGACCTCGAAGCCGTCGCCGTCGGGCAGCTCGGCGGCGCTGATGTCGATGCGCTCGACATGGGCCTTGGGCGGGCCGCGCCGGGCCCAGGCGATGAAGGCCGCGACCACTGCCTCGGGGCCCGCCGCCTGGGCCTCGTCGCTGCGGTCGGCGCGGTTACGCACCCAGCCGCTCTGGCCCTGGCGCACCGTTTCCTGCGGTGCGCTGGCGGGGTACCAGACGCCTTGCACGCGGCCGTGGATGCGCAGCACGCGGGCGACGATCTCGATTTCTGCTCGGTCAGGCATAGGACAGCTCCGGAGGCTTGCCGCTGAGCTGCTGCGCGCGCAGCAGCGCATCGGTGAGGTTGGCGGTGACGTTGTCGTCGCCGAGGCGGTCGAGGAAGCCGGAGCGGAACACGATCGAGCCCGGCTGCGAGTTCAGCCCGCACAGGATCAGGTGGGCGCCGCGCTTCTGCAGGTTGCGGTGCAGCGTCTGCAGGATGTCGAGGCCGGTGGTGTCGAGGCTGATCACCTTGTCCATGTCGAGGATCACGACGTCGGGGTGGCCGTGCTGCATCAGCAACAGATTCTCGAGCTTGTTCGCGGCGCCGAAGAACAGGCTGCCGAACATGCGGTAGGCGAGGATGCGCGGCGTGCCGTCCGCGCGCGACAGCGCCTCGACACCGTAATGATCCTCCAGCGCCACGCGCTCGATGCGGGTGAGGTCCGACATGCGATAGATGAAAAACAGACTGGCCAGCACCATGCCGAGTTCCACCGCCAGCGTGAGGTCGAAGACCACGGTGACGAGGAAGGTGCCGAGCAGGATGGTGCGGTAGCTCAGCGAGTAGCGCGCCAGTTCGCGCGGCGCGAAGGCGTGCCATTCGCCCATGTTGATCGAGACGATGACGACGATCGCCGACAGTGTGGCGAGCGGGATGTGGCTCGCGAGCGGGGCGAGCGCGAGCACGATCGCCAGCAGCACCAGTGCGTGCAGCATGCCCGCCACCGGCGTGCGGCCGCCGGTGCGGATGTTGGTGGCGGTGCGGGCGATCGCGCCGGTCGCGGCGAAGCCGCCGAACAACGGCGCGGCGACGTTGGCGATGCCCTGCGCCATGAGCTCCTGGTTGGGGTCGTGGCGGTCGTCGATCTGGCTGTCGGCGACGCGCGCGGAGAGCAGCGATTCGATCGCGCCGAGCAACGCGATCGTGATCGCGGGCACGATCAGCTTGCCGAGCGCGCCGAGGTTCAGCTCCGGCAGGCCGATGGCGGGCAGTTCTTGCGGGATGCCGCCGAAGCGGCTGCCGATGGTGTCGACCGGCAGCGCGAGCAGGGCATTCACCGCGGTCATGATGATCAGCACGGCCAGCGGGCCGGGCAGGCGGCGCATCCAGGCGACGCGGGTAGCCTGGCGGTTCCACGCCAGCAGCACGACGAGCGACACCACCGCCACCGCCACCGTCGACAGGTCGATCGTCGGCAGCGCGGTCCACAGTGCCGCCATCCTGGCAAAGAACTCGCCCGGCAGGTCGTCGGCGCGCAGGCCGAGGAAGTCCTTGATCTGCGAGATGAAGATCACCACCGCGATGCCGTTGGTGAAGCCGATGACGACCGACAGCGGGATGAAGCGGATCATGGTGCCGAGCCGTAGCGCGCCGAGGGCGAACAGCAGCACGCCGGACATCATCGTCGCGATCAGCAGGTTCTGCACCCCGTGGTCGGCGACGATGGCATAGATGATCGGGATGAAGGCGCCGGTGGGGCCGCCGATCTGCACGCGCGAACCGCCGAGGACGGCGATCAGGAAGCCGGCGACGATCGCCGTCCAGATGCCGGCGGTGGGGGCCATGCCGCTGGCAATGGCGAAGGCCATCGCCAGCGGCAGCGCGAGGACGCCGACGGTGATGCCGGCGGAGAGGTCCTGGACGAAGCCGGTCCGGCCGTAGCCGGGCAGGGTGTCGAGGAGCTTGGGGCGAAACTGGATTTTCATGGAGTCTCCGCAAATCGATCCTGGGATTGACGCGTGACGCCGCCCGCGGGCGGCGCTTACGGAGACGCCCGCCCTCGGCCCGCGTGGTGCAGGACCATCCAGCGTTTCGAGGGCGTCAATGGCATCGCCTCATGACTCCGGTGGCACGGACCTACTTCACACGCATGCCCGGCACGGCACCGGCATCGGGCGACAGGATGTAGAGGCCGGCAGTCTTGCCGTCGGTGTCCGATGCGGCCAGCACCATGCCTTCGCTGAGGCCGAACTTCATCTTGCGCGGCGCGAGGTTGGCGACCATCACCGTGAGGCGGCCGACGAGCGCAGCCGGGTCGTAGGCCGACTTGATGCCGGCGAAGACCTGGCGCGGCCTGGGATCGCCGGCGGCATCGGTCTCGCCGATGTCGAGCTGCAGCCGGATCAGCTTGTCGGCGCCGTCGACGTGCTGGGCAGCGACGATCTTCGCGATGCGCAGGTCGACCTTGGTGAAGTCGTCGATCGAGATGTGTTCGAGCGGCGTCTCGGCCGCCTGCGCGGCGTGCTGCTGCTTCTCGGCATGGCGCTGCTGCGAGGACGCCGCCTTGGCGTCCTTCGTCCCTTTCGCTGGCGCTGCCGCAGCCGGCGTGAGCGATTCGCGGTTGGCGTCGAGCAGGGCGTCGATCTGTTTGCGCTCGACGCGGGTCATCAGGTGACTGTAAGCCTGCACCGTGTGGCCGGCGGGCAGCGGCGTCCAGCTGCCCTGCCAGTCCATCGGCGCAATGGCGAGGAAGGTTTCGACCTGCGCGGCAAGCGCCGGCAGGACCGGCTTCAGGTAGCGCGCGAGGTCGCGGAACATCGTCAGCGCGGTGCTGCACACCGCGTGCAGGCGGGCTTCCTGGCCTTCCTGCCGGGCGAGCTCCCACGGCTTGTGGTCATTGACGTACTGGTTGGCGGCGTCGGCCAGACGCATGATCTCGCGCAGCGCGCGGCTGTAGTCGCGCTCGTCGAACGCTGCGGCGATCGTGCCCTCGGCCCAGGCGTCGGCAAACTCGCCGCAGGCTGCGGCGTCGACCTCGCCCAGGCGGGCGTCGAAGCGCTTGCCGATGAAGCCGGCGCAGCGGCTGGCGATGTTGACGAATTTGCCGACGAGGTCGGAATTGACCTTGGCGATCATGTCGTCGAGGTTGAGGTCGACGTCTTCCATGGTGCCGTTCGACTTGCCGGCGAAGTAGTAGCGCAGCCACTCGGGGTTGAGCTGCTGCTCGATGTAGGAGTGCGCGGTGATGAAGGTGCCGCGGCTCTTGCTCATCTTGGCGCCGTCGACGGTCAGGAAGCCATTGACGCAGAGCTGGGTCGGCGTGCGGTAGCCGGCGAACTGCAGCATCGCGGGCCAGAACAGGGCGTGGAAGTAGAGGATGTCCTTGCCGATGAAGTGCACCATCTCGGTGCCGGCGGCCTCGGCCTGCGCGGCGTCGGTGTAGTCTTCCACCGTGATCGCCGCCCCCGCGGCGGCGCGTTTGGCGGCCAGGTTGCGGAAGCTGGCGAGGTCGCCGATCGGGGCGTCGAGCCCGACGTCGAAAGACTTGCCCGGCGCGCCGGGGATCTCGAAGCCGA
>JANJTU010000175.1 GCA_024710965.1 Thauera sp.
CGCACGTGGCGCGCGCCGGCATCGGCCTCGGAATACACCGCCACCGTCTTGATGCCCATGCGGCGCGCGGTCTTGATCACGCGGCAGGCGATTTCACCGCGGTTGGCGATCAGGATCTTGTCAAACATGGCAGTGCTCCGCGGTGCAATCGCCCCAGCATGCTGCGCAAGCAAGGCGATGTGACTTCGTCGCTGCGGCGCTACGCGCCTGGTCACCGCTATTGGCGATCAGAATCTTGTCGAACATGTTGTCTCCAGCGTTTCTTGTCTCGGGTCGCTGCGGGTTCGCGCTCAGGCCTGCGGCACCCAGGCCGCGGGGCGCTTGTCGAGGAAGGCGGCGAGGCCTTCCTTCGCCTCCGGCGTCGCGCGCAGCGCGGCGATACGGCGGGCGGTGTCTTCCACCACGGCGTCGTCCACCGGCCGGCTGGCCACCGCACGGATCAGCGCCTTCGCCGCCGCCTGCGACTTCGGCCCCCCCTGCAGCAGGGCGTCGACCACTTCCTTGACCTTGGCGTCGAGTTCGTCGGTCGCCACCGCCTCGTGGGCGAGGCCGAGTTCGGCCGCGCGCGCGGCGTCGATCCGCTCCGCGGTCTGGAAGTAGCGGTAGGCCTGGCGCTCGCCGATGGCGCGGATCACGTAAGGGCTGATCGCCGCCGGGATGATGCCGAACTTGACCTCGGAGGTTGCGAACACCGCGCGCTCGCCGGCGATGCAGATGTCGCAGGCGCTCGCCAGCCCCATGCCGCCGCCAAGCGCGGCGCCGTGCACGCGCGCGATCGTCGGTTTCTTCAGCTCGGCGAGCGTGCGCAGCATGCCGGCGAGCTTCGTCGCGTCGGCGAAGTTCTCCGCCTCGCCCGCCTCGCCGGCGGCCTTCATCCAGTTGAGGTCGGCGCCGGCGGAAAAGCTCTTGCCGCGGCCGGCGAGCACCACCACGCGCACCGCCTCGTCGGCGTCGAGTGCGCGGCAGGCCGCGCTGAGCTCGGCGATCAACTGCGCGTTGAAGGCGTTGTGCACCTCCGGACGGTTCATCCACAGCGTCGCCACGCCGCCGTCGCGTTCGATTTCCAGGGTTTCGTACATGAGCGCCCCCTTACATGCGGAACACGCCGAACTTGGTCGGCGCGATCGGCGCATTGAGCGCGGCCGACAGGGAGAGGCCGAGGATGCGGCGGGTCTGCGCCGGATCGACGACGCCGTCGTCCCACAGGCGCGCGGTGGCGTAGTAGGGATGGCCCTGGAGCTCGTACTGGTCGCGGATCGGCGCCTTGAAGGCCTCTTCCTCCTCCGCGCTCCAGGTCCCGCCCTTGGCCTCGATGCCGTCGCGGCGCACCGTCGACAGCACGCTCGCCGCCTGCTCGCCGCCCATCACGCTGATCCGGCTGTTGGGCCACATCCACAGGAAGCGCGGGCTGTAGGCGCGGCCGCACATGCCGTAGTTGCCGGCGCCGAAGCTGCCGCCGATCAGCGTCGTGATCTTGGGCACCTGCACGGTGGCGACCGCGGTCACCATCTTGGCGCCGTCCTTGGCGATGCCGCCGTTCTCGTACTTGCGCCCGACCATGAAGCCGGTGATGTTCTGCAGGAACAGCAGCGGGATGCCGCGCTGGCCGCACAGCTCGATGAAGTGCGCGCCCTTCTGCGCCGACTCGCCGAACAGGATGCCGTTGTTGGCGACGATGCCCACCGGGTAGCCGTAGAGCTGGGCGAAGCCGCACACCAGTGTCGTGCCGTAGCGCGCCTTGAATTCGTCGAAGCGCGAGCCGTCGACGACGCGGGCGATGATCTCGCGCACGTCGAAGGGCTTGCGCGTGTCGGTGGGGATGATGCCGTAGATCTCTTCCGGGTCGTACAGCGGCTCCTCGCCTTCGCCCAGCGCCAGGCCGACTGGCTTGACCCGGTTCAGGTTGGAGACGATGCGGCGCGCCAGGTAGAGGGCGTGGGCGTCGTTCTCGGCGAGGTGGTCGGCGACGCCCGACAGCCGCGTATGCACGTCGCCGCCGCCGAGATCCTCGGCGCTGACGACTTCGCCGGTCGCCGCCTTCACCAGCGGCGGGCCGCCGAGGAAGATCGTGCCCTGGTTCTTGACGATGATGGTCTCGTCCGACATCGCCGGCACGTAGGCGCCGCCGGCGGTGCACGAGCCCATGACGACGGCGATCTGCGGGATGCCCTTCGCCGACAGGTTGGCCTGGTTGTAGAAGATGCGGCCGAAGTGGTCGCGGTCGGGGAAGACCTCGTCCTGCTTGGGCAGGAAGGCGCCGCCCGAATCGACCAGATAGACGCAGGGCAGGTTGTTCTGCTCGGCGATCTCCTGCGCGCGCAGGTGCTTCTTGACCGTCATCGGGTAGTAGGTGCCGCCCTTCACCGTGGCGTCGTTGGCCACGATCATGCATTCGACGCCCTTCACGCGGCCGATGCCGGTGACGACACCGGCGCTGGGGGCGTCGTTGTCGTACATGCCGAAGGCGGCCATCTGGCCGATCTCGAGGAAGGGCGTGCCGGGGTCGAGCAGGTGGCCGACGCGGTCGCGCGGCAGCAGCTTGCCGCGCGCGGTGTGCTTGGCGCGCGCGGCCTCGCCGCCGCCGAGGCTGACTTCGGCCGCCTTCGCGCGCAGGTCCGCGACCAGGCCGCGCATCGCCGCGGCATTGGCCTGGAAGTCCTCGCCGCGCGGGTTGATGCCGGATTTGATGACGCTCATGGGGGCGCGCTCCGCTTACTTGGTTTCGCTGAACAGCTCGCGGCCGATCAGCATGCGGCGGATCTCGCTGGTGCCGGCGCCGATCTCGTACAGCTTGGCGTCGCGCCACAGGCGGCCGACCGCATACTCATTGGTATAGCCCACGCCGCCCAGGGCCTGGATCGCCTCGCCGGCCATCCAGGTCGCCTTCTCGGCGGTGTAGAGGATCACGCCGGCGGCGTCCTTCCTCAGCGTGCGCGCATGGTCGATGCGATCGCAGGCCTGGCCCACGGCGTAGGCGTAGGCGCGGCAGGCGGACCAGGTGGAGTACATGTCGGCGACCTTGCCCTGCATGAGCTGGAACTCGCCGATCGGGGTGTCGAACTGCTTGCGCTCGTGCAGGAAAGGCACGACCGCATCCATGCACGCCGCCATGATCCCGAGCGGGCCGCCGGAGAGCACCGCGCGCTCGTAATCCAGCCCGCTCATCAACACCTGCAC
>JANJTU010000191.1 GCA_024710965.1 Thauera sp.
CAGCAGATCCTCGGCAGCTGCTCGCCGGCGAGCCAGTCCACCATGCGCCGCCCGCCGAAGCCGGTGCGGATCTGCACGAAGTGCTGCGGGTCGGCGGTGGCGGCGCCGATGCGCGCCGCCTCGGCGCCGAGCGGGTGGGCGCGCAGCGCGGCGAGCGCGGCCTCGGCGTGCGCGGGCGCGCACAGCACGACCAGCTTGCCCTCGTTGGCGACGTAGAGCGGGTCCAGTCCGAGCAGCTCGCACGCCGCATGCACCTGCGCCGATACCGGGATCGCCGCCTCGTCGAGCTCCATGCCCACGCCCGACTGCGCGGCGATCTCGTTCAGCGTGGTCGCCAGCCCGCCGCGGGTGGGGTCGCGCAGCACGCGGACCGCCTCGGCCGGGACCGCGGCGTAGAGCGCCTCGACCAGGCCGTTGAGCGCCGCGCTGTCGGAGACGATCTCGGAATCGAAGGCGAGCGATTCGCGCTGCGCCATGATCGCCATGCCGTGCTCGCCGATGCGCCCGGACAGCAGCACCACGTCGCCCGGCTGCGCGCGTGCGCCGCCCGGGTCGCGCCCGGCCGGCAGCGCGCCGATGCCGGTGGTGGTGATAAACACGCCGTCGCCCTTGCCCTGCTCGACCACCTTGGTGTCGCCGGTCACCACCGCGACCCCGGCCGCGCGCGCGGCGGCGGCCATCGAATCGACGATGCGGGCGAGCTCGGCGAGCGGGTAGCCTTCCTCGAGGATGAAGCTGGCGGCCAGGTAGAGCGGGCGTGCCCCCATCACCGCGAGGTCGTTCACCGTGCCGTGCACCGACAGGCTGCCGATGTCGCCACCCGGGAAGAACAGCGGGCTCACGACGTGGGCATCGGTCGCCAGCACCAGGCGCTCGCCCGCCGCCGGCGCGGGCAGCACCGCGCCGTCGTCGCCGCGGGCGAGGAAGTCGTTGGCGAAGGCGCGCGCGAAGAGTTCGGAGATGAGCTGCGCCATCGCCCGCCCGCCGGCGCCGAAGCCGAGGTCGACGCGGCCGTTGCGCAGGTCCAGCGGGCGGACGTAGCCGGGTTTGACGGAGTTCATGCGGTTTCCTGGTTCGGGTTCGGGATCCGGGTCGGGTTCAGGGGCGCGGCGGATTCGACGACGCGTACCGGCACGTCGCGGAAGCGCCCGTAGTTGTAGTGCGCGGCGCAGGCGCCTTCGGAGGACACCATGCACGAGCCCATCGGCGTCTCCGGCGTGCACACGGTGCCGAACAGCTTGCAGTCGGTGGGTTTCTTCACCCCGCGCAGGATGGCGCCGCACTCGCAGGCGCGGTTGTCGGGCACCGGCCGGTAGTCGAGGCCGAACTTCGCTTCCGCGTCCCAGGGCGCGAAGGCGGCGCGGATGCGCAGCGCCGAGTAGGGCACCAGGCCGAGGCCGCGCCATTCGAAGCTGCGCCGCAGCTCGAAGGTCTCGGCGACCAGGCTCTTGGCCTTGAGGTTGCCGTCCGGCACCACCGCGCGCGCGAACTCGTTCTCGACCTCGGCGCGGCCTTCGTTGACCTGGCGCACCAGCATGCGGATCGCCTGCATCACGTCGAGCGGCTCGAAGCCGGCGATCACCACCGGCTTGCGGTATTCCTCGGCGAAGAAGGCGTAGGGCTGGCTGCCGATGATGGTGGACACGTGGGCGGGGCCGATGAAGCCGTCCAGCGGTACGGTGCCGAGCCGGCGCACCTCGGGCGACTCGAGGATGGTGGAGATCGCCGACGGGGTCAGCACGTGGTTGCAGATCACGCTGAAGTTGGCGAGGCCCTGCGCGGCGGCCTGGCGCAGCACCAGCGCGGTGGGCGGCGTGGTGGTCTCGAAGCCGATGGCGAAGAACACCACCTCGCGCGCCGGTTCGCGCGCCGCGAGCGCAAGCGCGTCGGCGGCCGAATACACCATGCGCACGTCGGCGCCGCGCGCCTTGGCCTTCAACAGCGAAAGGCCGTCGGAGGCGGGCACGCGCAGGCAGTCGCCGTAGGTGCACAGGATCACCTCGGGACGGGCGAGCGCGAGCCGGATCGCCATGTCCACCCGGCCGATCGGCAGCACGCACACCGGACAGCCGGGGCCGTGGATCATGCGCACGTTGGGCGGCAGCAGGTCGGCGACGCCGTAGCGCGAGATGGCGTGGGTGTGGCCGCCGCAGAACTCCATGAAGGCGTAGTCGCGGCCGCGGTCGGCCTCGCGCGCGATCGCGCGCGCCAGCCCGGCGGCGAGGGTGCCATCGCGGAACTCGTCGACGTACTTCATCGCCTCGCCCCGCGCTTCATTGCGCCTGCCCGGCGGCGTCGCCGGCGAGCGCGGTGGCGGGGTCGATGCCG
This sequence comes from Thauera sp., assembly GCA_024710965.1. Classification (GTDB taxonomy): domain Bacteria; phylum Pseudomonadota; class Gammaproteobacteria; order Burkholderiales; family Rhodocyclaceae; genus Thauera. The sequence continues at coordinate 2,329 of JANJTU010000191.1, forward strand.
GCCTCGGCGAACAGCGCCAGGGTCTGCGCGGCTTCGTCGGGGTCGAGCCTCGTCAGCGCGTAGCCGACATGCACGATCACGTAGTCGCCGACGGCGGCGCCGTCGACCAGGGCGAGCGAGATCTCCTTGCGCACGCCGCCGAGCTCGACGCGGCACTGGTCGCCGGCGAGCAGTTCGACGATGCGGGCGGGGATGGCGAGACACATGTTCAGCGTTCCTTGCTGGTGGCGAGGCGGTGCA
>JANJTU010000226.1 GCA_024710965.1 Thauera sp.
ACATGGGCACGTTCCGATGCATTACTCACCCGTTCGCCACTCGCCGGCAGGCCGAAGCCCCCGCTGCCGTTCGACTTGCATGTGTAAAGCATGCCGCCAGCGTTCAATCTGAGCCAGGATCAAACTCTTAAGTTCAATCCATACAAAGTACTCAAAATCATTACTGACTGTATGAGCACCTAATCATTGCGAATCAAAACCGCCGAAACGGTTCGCGCCACAACAACCAAGCACCCACACTTATCGGTTGTTCAACTTTTTAAAGAACGCTGCAATCGCTGCAGCAGAGAAACGAAATTATGATCAACTCAGAACAACTCGTCAACCCCCGCGCCGCCTTTTTTATTCCGCTACCACCGAAACAAACCGCGCACACCCTTCGCTTCCCACCCCTCCAGCCCCGCCGCCGCTTCGCTGAAACCGCTGCCGCGCTGGAAGAGGGGCGCATTATAAGGGCGTAAAAGACGGCGTCAATAGCCAATTGAGTAAACATGCACGAACGGATCGATCCATTCGATTGCGCTGGCGCACAGCGCAGCGTATCCGGGGACCAGTCGCAATTGCAGCTCAACTGCCGCAGCCAAAGAAAGCGCAGCACAACGCTCGCCGAATTGGCAAGCAATGATCGCCGCGCTGCCTAAAGATGCCGCCATTGCCGGCACCCCGACGCTGCGAAACGCTGCCGGACGGCGCTGCAGATGGTCATCGACCTGTCCGGTGCGGGATCGGTCGCTCGGTTGCCGGCAGCCGACGAGGGTGCTATCGTCCGCCGGTCACGCGGGAGAGAACTCCCAGCGAGTCGCCGAAGGCGCAACCCCCGGAACCGCTCAGGCACAAGGACCGCGTGCGAAGTAAAGTCTGGAGAGCGGTACGGACGCCGAGGCGCCAGCGTACCCACCGAAGGGGCACTCTACCGTTACCTATATAGAGAGGTGATGGATGAAATCTCTCAGGTACAAGGGACAGATGGGGCGAAGTCGGCGACCAGCCGGCCTCGCCCTTTTTCGTCCACGCAACCGGAGTGCCTCATGAACTCACCCGCCAAGCAAACGCCGCTTCATGCGGCCCACGTCGCTGCCGGCGCCCGAATGGTCGACTTCGCCGGCTGGGACATGCCGGTCAACTACGGCTCGCAGATCGAGGAGCACCATGCCGTTCGGCACGATGCAGGCATGTTCGACGTCTCCCACATGCTGTCGCTCGACCTGAGCGGGCCGGACGCCACCACCTTTCTCCGTCACCTGCTCGGCAACGACGTCGGCAAGCTGAAGGCGACGGGCAAGGCGCTCTACTCCTGCATGTTGAACGATCACGGCGGCGTGATCGACGATCTGATCGTCTACCGCTTCGGCGACACGGATTACCGCATCGTGGTCAACGCCGGCACCGCCGACAAGGACGTCGCCTGGATGCGCGAGCAGATCGCCGCGCGCGCTGCCAACGTCAGCCTGACCGGCCGACGCGACCTGGCGATGCTCGCCATCCAGGGCCCGAATGCGATCGCGCGCGCGACGCGGGCGATTCCGGAACTCGCGCTGGTCGACATCCCGCCCCCCTTCAGCGGCGTGCGTGCGGGCGAGCTGATGATCGCCCGCACCGGCTACACGGGCGAAGACGGCCTCGAAGTCGCCGTGCCCGCGGCGCGTGCCGTGGCACTGTGGGATGCGCTGGTCGCGGCCGGCGTCAGGCCCTGCGGCCTTGGCGCGCGCGACACGCTCCGGCTCGAAGCGGGCATGAACCTCTACGGCCAGGACATGGACGAAACCGTGTCGCCGCTCGACGCCGGCCTTGGCTGGACGATCGATCTCAAGGACGAAACCCGCGACTTCACTGGCAAGGCCGCGCTGCAGGCCAACCCGGCCTCGCGTCGCATGCTGGGTCTGGTGCTCGAAGACAAGGGCGTCCTGCGCTCGCACATGAAGGTGTTCACTGTGGCGGGCGAGGGCGAGACCACCAGCGGCAGTTTCTCGCCCACCCTGGAGAAATCGATCGCGTTCGCCCGCGTGCCGCTCGCCACTTCGCCTGGTGAGCAGGTCGAAGTGGAAGTGCGCGGCAAGCGCCTCAAGGCCGTCACCGTGAAGATGCCCTTCGTCCGCAACGGCAAGCCCCTGCTCTGAACCACCGTCGGCCCGGGCTGCGACAGCACGCTCGCGCCAACCTCCCCCTCTTTCGTCCCGAATGTATTCCTTCTTGGAGAACACCATGAGCAATGTCCCCGCCGACCTGAAGTACACCAAGTCCCACGAATGGATCCGCGTCGAAGCCGACGGCACGCTGACGGTCGGCGTCACCGACCATGCCCAGGAAGCGCTCGGCGACGTCGTCTTTCTCGAGTTGCCGGAAGCCGGTCGCCAGTTGAACGCCGGCGAAGCCTGCGCCGTGATCGAATCGGTCAAGGCGGCGTCCGACATCTACGCCCCGGTCGCGGGCGAAGTCCTTGCCGCCAACCAGGACGCAGCCGATGCGCCGGAGAGCGTCAATGCCGACGCCTACGCCGCCTGGCTGTTCAAGCTGAAGCCGGCCAATGCGGCCGACGTCGACGCGCTGCTCGACGCTGCCGCTTACGCCAAGATCAGCGAGTAAGCCCCTGCCGGAGGCGAGGCCGCGGGCCTCGCCTTTTTCGTTTCAGCCCAGCCCTCCGCCCGGATATCACGCCACGCCATGACCGAAAAAATCAGCCTCAGTGCGCTCGAACAGCGCGACGAATTCCTTCACCGCCACATCGGCCCGAATGCCGACGAACAGGCCGAAATGCTCGCCGCCGTCGGTGCGAAGAGCCTCGACGCGCTGATCGAACAGACCGTGCCGGCGGCGATCCGCCTGCCGGCGCCGCTGCCCCTCGCCGCGCCGCTGCGCGAGCACGAGGCGCTGGCCCGCATCAAGGCGCTGGCGGCGAAGAACGTGGTCAAGAAGTCGCTGATCGGCATGGGCTACTACGACACGCTGACGCCGAAGGTCATCCTGCGCAACGTGATGGAGAATCCGGGTTGGTACACCGCCTACACGCCGTACCAGGCCGAGATCGCGCAGGGCCGGCTGGAGGCGCTGATGAACTTCCAGCAGATGGTCATCGACCTGACCGGGCTGGAGCTCGCCAACGCCTCGCTGCTCGACGAGGCGACCGCCGCCGCCGAGGCGATGACGATGGCCCGCCGCGTCTCCAAGTCGAAGTCGAACGTCTTCTTCGTCGATGCCGACTGCTTCCCGCAGACCATTGACGTCGTCAAGACCCGCGCTGCCTTCTTCGGCTTCGAGCTGAAGTTCGGCACGCCGGCGGAAGCGGCCGCGCAGGAATGCTTCGGCGCCCTCTTCCAGTACCCGAACGACCGCGGCGAGGCGACCGACCTCAGCGGCGTCATCGGCGCCGTCAAGGCCGCCGGCGGCGTGGTGGCGGTGGCCACCGACCTGATGGCGCTGGTGCTCTTGAAGTCGCCCAGCGCCATGGGCGCCGACATCGCGCTCGGCTCGTCGCAGCGCTTCGGCATCCCGATGGGCTTCGGCGGCCCGCACGCCGCCTTTTTCGCCACGCGCGAGGCCAACGTCCGCTCGATGCCCGGCCGCATCATCGGCGTCTCGAAGGACGCGCGCGGCAAGACCGCCTACCGCATGACGCTGCAGACGCGCGAGCAGCACATCCGCCGCGAGAAGGCCAATTCGAACATCTGCACCTCGCAGGTACTCCTCGCCAACATGGCCGGCATGTACGCCGTCTATCACGGCCCGCGGGGCCTGCAGACCATCGCCGGCCGCATCCACCGGCTGGCCGCGATCCTCGCTGCGGGCCTGCGCGCCGCCGGCGTCGAGGTTCTCGGCAAGACCTTCTTCGACACCATCCGCATCGAGCTCGGTGCCCGCGCCGCGACGGTCCATCAGGCCGCGCAACAGGCCGGCTACAACCTGCGTTGCGCCGGCAACGAGATCGGCGTCGCCGTCGACGAGAAGACCACCGCCGCCGACGTCGCCGCGCTGATCGAGCTGATCGCCGGCAGCAAGGCCGACCTCGCCGCGCTCGACGCCGCCGTTGCCGCCGCCGACCCGGCCGCCGCTCTGCTGCGCGGCGACGCGATCCTGACGCACCCGGTGTTCAACAGCCACCACACCGAGCACGCGATGCTGCGCTACCTGAAGAAGCTGCAGAACCGCGACCTCGCGCTCGACCACTCGATGATCTCGCTCGGCTCGTGCACGATGAAGCTGAACGCCACCAGCGAGATGATCCCGGTCACCTGGCCGGAATTCGGCGACATCCACCCGTTCGCGCCGCTTGACCAGGCGCAGGGCTACCTGGAAATGATCGGCGGCCTGACCGAGTACCTGAAGACGGTCACCGGCTTCGACGCCATCTGCATGCAGCCGAACTCCGGCGCGCAGGGCGAATACGCCGGCCTGGTCGCCATCAGCCGCTACCACGCCAGCCGCGGCGAAGGCCACCGCAACATCTGCCTGATCCCGAAGTCGGCGCACGGCACCAACCCGGCCACGGCGCAGATGTGCAACATGCAGGTGGTCGCCGTCGACTGCGACGACAGCGGCAACGTCGATGTCGCCGACCTCAAGGCCAAGGCCGAGCAGCACGCTGCCAACCTCGCCTGCATCATGCTCACCTACCCGTCGACGCACGGCGTGTTCGAGGAGGCGGTCAAGGATATCTGCGCCATCGTGCACCAGCATGGCGGCCAGGTGTACATGGACGGCGCCAACCTCAACGCGCAGGTCGGCCTGACCTCGCCGGGTTTCATCGGCGCCGACGTCAGCCACATGAACCTGCACAAGACCTTCGCCATCCCGCACGGCGGCGGCGGCCCGGGCATGGGTCCGATCGGCCTCAAGGCCCACCTCGCGCCGTTCATGGCCAACCACGTCGTGCAGGCCATCCCCGGCCCGCACCAGGGCCAGGGTGCCGTTTCCGCCGCACCCTACGGCTCGGCGTCGATCCTGCCGATCTCGTGGATGTACATCACGATGCTCGGCGGCGAAGGCGTCACGCTGGCAACGAAGACCGCGATCCTCAACGCCAACTACGTGGCGACCAAGCTCAAGGACCACTACCCGGTGCTCTACGTCGGTTCGCAGGGCCGCGTCGCCCACGAGTGCATCCTCGACATCCGCGGCATCAAGGCGGCCACCGGCATCGCCGAGATCGACATCGCCAAGCGGCTGATGGACTACGGCTTCCACGCGCCGACGGTGAGCTTCCCGGTCGCCGGCACGATCATGGTCGAGCCGACCGAATCGGAGCCGAAGGCCGAACTCGACCGCTTCATCGCGGCGATGATTGCCATCCGCGACGAGATCCGCAAGATCGAGAACGGCAGCTGGCCGGCCGATGCCAACCCGCTGAAGAATGCCCCGCACACGCAGGCCGACGTGCTCGCCGCCGACTGGGACCGCCCGTACAGCCGCGAGGAAGCCGTCTTCCCGCTGCCCTTCGTGCGTGACAACAAGTTCTGGCCGAGCGTGAACCGCATCGACGACGTCTACGGCGACCGTAACCTGCACTGCGCGTGCGTGCCGATGTCGGAGTACGCGGCCTGATCGGCGGCTGACCGTCGACCGGACACCGCCCGCTCCAGCCGGCTGCAACACCGCCGTCGCTGGCGGCGGAGTGCGCCCGCGGCTATCATCGGCGCTGCGGGCGCGCCGTTTTCAGGAAGACGCCCGCTATCGACGACAACGAGGTGCCGCACGCAACGGCACCGCAGGAGAGACGATGCAATCGACGCGATTCGAGCCGCGGGGGACGGCCGCAGAATCGACCGGGGTAATGCCGCCGGCCATCGCCGAAGCGCTCGGCCCGGAGGCGCTCGCCCTCCCCGGCCGGACGCCGGCGACCGGCGGCCTCACCATCACGCGCGCCGTCGAACTGCTCCTGCTCGTCACCTTCGCCCTCGTGCCGCTGGCCGCCATCGGCTACCTCCTTCATTTCCGCGCTCCCGGCGAGATCTTCGAGCACCACGGCTTCCACGAGGCGGCCATCGCCGTCGCCATCGCCGTCAGCGGCTTCATCACCTTCGTCACCTGGCGCTGCTACCGCTCCTCGGGCGAACCCTTCCTGCGCTGGCTGACGCTCTCCTTCCTCGGCTTCACGCTGGTCTACGCCCCGCACGGCCTGTTCACCGGCATGGCACACGAGAACATGTGGCTGTTTCTGTTCTACGGCCCGATGTCACGCTTCGTCATGGCCGCCTGTCTGTTCGCCGGCCTGCTCACCTACGGCAAACCGCCGCATGCCCGCGAAACCCGCGACGCGTTCGCCTTCTGGGGTGCCTGGATCGCCGCCTTCGTCGCCCTCGACCTGGGCATTGGCATCGCCACTCACCTTCTGCCGCAAACGATGCCGGCGCTGCGGCTGATCATGGAATTCGGCGCACTGGCGCTGACCCTGCTCGGCATCTGCCTGATGCTCGCCAGCCGTCCGGATTCGCCGCTGATGCTGCTCTACGCGCTGGCGCTGGCCTTCTTCGCCCAGTCCTCGCTCGCCTTCGTCCTCGCCAGGCCATGGGACCATCTATGGTGGCTGGCGCACGCCATCTCCGCCGGCGGCTTCCTGCTGCTCGGCTACGGCGTGCTGCACGCCTACCACACGACGCGCTCCTTCTCGCTGGTTTTCCGCCACGACGAGGTCATCGACTACCTGCGCGCCGCCAAAACCCATGCCGACGAAGCCGCCGAGCGCCTGCGCCAGGCCAACGAGGAACTGGCCCGGCTCGCCGCCACCGACCCGCTCACCGGCGTTGCCAACCGTCGCCACTTCATCGACCGTGCCGAGGCGGAAATCGCCCGTGCCGGACGCAATGGCACGCCGCTCGTGCTGCTCGCGCTCGATCTCGACCATTTCAAGAAGATCAACGACGGTTCCGGCCACGCCGTCGGCGACCGCGTGCTCCAGCGCTTCTGCGCCACGGTCGGCGGCACCCTGCGCCCGAGCGACCTGCTCGGCCGGCTCGGCGGCGAGGAATTCATGGTGCTGCTGCCGGAGGCGGGGGCGGTCGAAGGCGCCGCCATCGCCGAACGTATCCGCGCGGCCGTCGCCGGCATGTCGGCCGGCGACGCGCTGCCGGACGTGACCACCAGCATCGGACTCGCCGCCTACGATGCCGACGGGACCGAACTGGAAGCCCTGCTGCGCGTGGCCGACGACCGCCTCTATCGTGCCAAGCACCTTGGTCGCAATCGCGTCGTCGGCAACGACGCGACCGCGTCCCGGCCCGATACGCCCCCGGCCTGAGCGTCGCGCTCAGCCCTTGCGCCCGAGCAACTCGCGCAGGTCGGCGAACGGACTGTGCGTCGCCGTATCGCCGCGCGCGGTCGCAGCCGGACGGCCGGCGGCCTCCAGTTCCCGCTGATGCTCGTTGTCGTGGCAATAGACACAGAGCAACTCCCAGTTGCTGCCGTCGGACGGGTTGTTGTCGTGATTGTGGTCGCGGTGATGCACCGTCAGTTCGCGCAGGTTGGCGCGCGTGAACTCCCGGCCGCAGCGGCCGCAGATCCATGGATAGATCTTCAGCGCCCGTTCCCGGTAGCCTTGCGCGCGCTCGTCGGCGAGCCGGCGCGCCTCGCGGACGACGCGATCGAGCCGGGCGTTGTCGGGAGACTTGGCAGGCGGCATGGCGGCTCCTTCCCTCGCTGAGTGGCCGGCCTCATTCAGCGAAATGAACGGCGAGCCAGACGGTCGTTTCCCCGGCCGCGGTCCACTCGACCCGGTGGCGGCGGTGCGGTGCAAGGTACAGCCAGTCGCCCGGCGCCAGCGTCCGCCCGCTCGCCTCGTCGGCGAAGCGCAGGCGGGCCGCGCCCTGCAACAGGACCACCCATTCGGCCTCGGCCTGGTCGTACCAGAAATCCGGCGGGCTGGCCTGACCGCTCGACACGATGCGTTCGATGCGCAGCCCCGGCCGGGCGAGGAGCGCGTCGAAGCGCTCCCCGGCTTCCGGGTTGGAGGGAAGGCCGGCATAAAGGTTCTGGATTTGCATGCGTCGATGATACCCTGCCCGCGACCGTCCCTTTCCGGCGAACTGCCTGCTGCGATGAAAGCCCTGCTCCGACGCATCCTCGGCCGACCGGCGGCCGCCGCCAAACCGCTCTCCGACATCGAGCGCGCCCGGCAACTGATCGCCGCCATCGACGCCGGCGGCATCCCGCTCGATCCGCGACGGATCCGGCAGATCGCCGAAGGGCTGGGGCTGGAGGTTTCGCAACGGGCGCGAATGGAAGACACCATCGAGCGGATCAGGGCGGCGCTGAAGCGGCATTCGCCGGCCTGAATGAGAGGCGCCCCGGCGCCGCCCGGCGGATGGCCGCCGCAGGTCCGGGACCGGCAGCGCAGCGCCGCTCGGGCAACGCCGGCGCGGCCTGCCCGATGCGCAGGCCGCGCCGGCGTTCGATGGCCGCAGCCCTTGCCCGACCGGAGCGCCCCGGCCTCAGCGCCCGTCATCGCGGCTGCGCGCCTCCCTGCCGCGCTCGCGACGGGCATCGCCGTCCGGCCTTTCGCGATAGGCCTGCGACCGGACCCGGCCTTCGGCGGCGGGCGCGCCAGACCGATCCAGCCTTGCTCCCCCCTGGCGACGCCCCCCATCCTCGCCGCGCGGGCGGAACTCCTCGCGACGCCGGTCGGCGCCTGCACGTTCGCGCGGACCGTCGTCGCGCCGGTTTTCGTGGAACATCCGCCGCGACCCGTCAGCGTCCGACGGACGTACCTCGCGCCGTTCCCCGAAGGCCGGCGCCCCGTGCGGTGCCGGCCGGAAATCGTGCCGCTGGCCGTCGTCGCCGCGCCGGTCGTCGCGCCAGTCGCGGTGCGACGGCGCATGCCGCTCGCGCTCCCAGTGCCCGCCATGCCGGCGCCAATGCTCGCCGTCGCGCTCCCATCGATGCGGCACCCAGCGATGGCCATGGCGCGGCGCCTCCCAACGCCCGGGCACCCAGACATAGCGGACGCCGATCCAGTTCCAGTAGCCGCCGATCCAGATCCAGCCGACGTGCGGCGGATGGCCGACGTATTCGACGTAGGGCGGCGGCGGCGCGACATGTACGCGTTCCACAGGGTGCGGGTGCGCCGGTGCGACGACGCAGCCGCCGACGAACAGGGTCATTGCAGCGAGGCCCGCTGCCAGCAATCTTCCGTTCATGGTTCGCCTCCTCGGCACGGCGGCGGAGGACGATCCTCCGCCCGCCCACACAGGGAACAACGCGCATCGTGCCGGCACCGGCGACGCGTTTGGGTGCCGCTTTGTCGCCAGTTGTAAGCGACTGTTTCCGGCTGGCCGGCGGCCCTGACAAACGCCCGCCGATGCCATATGCTGGAATCGTTCCCACGACCATCGAACCGCCATGCCCCCCTCGCTCCCGAGTACCTTCCCCGCCCGTCGCCTGCGCATCATCGGCGCCGCCAGCGGCGTCGGCGCGCAGGACCACGACTGCGAGCACGGCCCGGTGGCCTTCCACCGCTCGCAGGCCTGGCACGAGCTCGAACACCATCCGGCCATCGACTGGGGAGCAACACTTTACGCGCCGGACCGGCCGGGGATGTCGCCGGCCGAGCGCATCGCGCACCTCTGCGGGCGGCTCGCCGGCGCCGTTAGCGAGGCGCACACCGCCGGCGAATTCCCGCTGGTCATCGGCGGCGACCATTCGGTGGCCATCGGCACCTGGTCGGGCGTCGCGCGCAGCGTCGGTGCCCCCCTCGGCCTGCTCTGGATCGACGCGCACATGGACAGCCACACGCCGGAGACGACGCATTCCGGCGCCATCCACGGCATGCCGCTGGCCTGCCTGCTCGGTCGCGGCGACAAGCGCCTGCTCGGTTTCGGGCTGCGCGGCATGCAGCTGCTGCCGCAGCACACGGTGGTGCTCGGTCCGCGCAGCTACGAGGCGGAGGAAGCGGAATTCCTGGCGCGGCTGGGCGTGCGCGTGATCGGCGAGGCAGAGATCGGCCGGCGCGGTTTCGCCGCCGCCTTCGACGAGGCGGCGGCCATCGTGCGCGCGGCGCCGGACGGCTTCGGCGTAACCCTCGACCTCGATGCCTTTGATCCGCGGCTGGTACCCGGCGTCGGCAGCCCGGAGCCGGACGGCCTGGACACCGGCGCCACGCTCGACGCGCTGCGACGGCTGGCGCACGAGCCCGGGCTCCGCGGCATGGAGATCGTCGAATACAACCCGGACCGCGACCGCGGCGGCGTCACCGCCGACCTGATCGCGGATCTGGTTGGCTTGCTGCTGCCGCGCCGCGCGCGCGCCTGAGGAAAAACGAAGGGCGCCCGCGGGCGCCCTTCGTTTGCCGGCCCGGATGCCGCGCCGTGCTCAGCGGATGTCCGGCCGGTCGCCGAACAGGCGCAGCGACAGGCTCTCCGCCATGTCGGCGCCGAGGCGCTTGGCAAAGCGTTCGGCGAGGTTCTCGCGGACCGAGTAGTCGAGCGTCTTCTCGGCCTTGATGACGTCGCGGGCGACGCTCTCGACGGTGCCGAAGCCGTCGGCGAGGCCGAGCTGGATGCTCTGGGCGCCGGTCCACATCAGCCCGGAGAAGACTTCCGGCGTTTCCTTGAGGCGCTGGCCGCGGCCGTCGCGGACGACCTTGATGAACTGTTGGTGGATGTCGTCGAGCAGGCGCTGCGCGTGCTCTTTCTGCTTTCCGTCCTGCGGCGAGAAGGGATCGAGGAAGCCTTTGTTCTCGCCGGCGGTGAGCAGGCGCCGCTCGACGCCGAGCTTGTCCATGCTGCCGGTGAAGCCGAAGCCGTTCATCAGCACGCCGATCGAACCGACGATGCTCGCCTTGTCGACGTAGATGCTGTCGGCGGCGGCGGCGACGTAGTAGCCGCCGGAGGCGCAGATGTCCTCGATCACCGCGTGCAGCGGAATTTCCGGATGCTTGGCGCGCAGGCGCTTGATCTCGTCGTGGATGATGCCGGACTGCACCGGGCTGCCGCCGGGGCTGTTGATGCGCAGCACCACGCCGACCGTACGCTTGTCCTCGAAGGCCGATTGCAGCGAGGCAACGATATTCTCGGCGCTCGCCTCGCCCTTGGCCTCAAGGGTGCCGTGCAGGTTAACGACCGCGGTATGGCGGCGATCGGCCAGCTTCTCCGGGTCCCCCCAGTCGACGACGAGAGCGAGCACGGCCACCAGATAGGCGAAGCCGAGCAGCTTGAAGAAGATGCCCCAGCGCCGCTTGGCCCGCTGCTCGCGCAGCACCTCCTGGGCGAAACGTTCGAGCGTCCGTCGCTCCCAGTTCTCGCCTTGCGCGCCTTCCTTGTCCTTGCTCGCTTCGTCCATGGGTCACTCTGTCGGGATCAGGTAGATGTTGCCGTCGCGCTCTTCGACGGGAAGTTTCGTCAGCCCCCGGCCGTTGCAGCGGCCGCCG
>JANJTU010000227.1 GCA_024710965.1 Thauera sp.
GCCCCCTACGAGGCCCGCGTGTATCGCCTCGGCTGAACCCACCGACCCCGCAACGACCAAACCCGACTGGAGGAGACACAAGCATGAAACTGAAGACGATCGCACTGGCCGCGCTGCTCGGCGGCAGCCTTTCCGTGGCGCACGCCGACACCGTGAAGATGGAATGCGGCAGCGGCGCCACGGTGAAGAACTTCTGCGACTACATCAAGCAGCGCTTCGAGTCCGAGACCCCGCACAAGCTGCAGTTCATCGACCTGCCGCGCGCCTCGGACGAGAAGCTGTCGATGCTGCAGCAGATCTTCGCCACCAAGGACAGCAGCGTCATCGACGTGTTCGCGGTCGACGTCGTCTGGCCGGGCGTGCTCGACAAGCACCTGCTCGACCTGACCGACAAGGTGCAGGACCTGCAACCCGCCTTCTTCGCCTCGGCCTGGAACAACAACATCGTCAATGGCCGGGTGAAGGGCGTGCCGAACTTCATCGACGCGGGGGTGATGTTCTACCGCAGCGACCTGCTGCAGAAGTACGGCGAGCAGCCGCCGCGGACCTGGCAGGAGCTGACCCGGATCGCGACCCGGATCCAGGGCGCCGAACGCGAGGCCGGCAACAAGAACCTGCACGGGCTGGTGTTCCACGCCAAGGCCTACGAGGGCCTGACCTGCGGCGCGCTCGAGTGGGTGGCCTCCTTCGGCGGCGGCGCCTTCGTCGAGGCCGACGGCCGCATCTCGGCGAACAACCCGAAGGCTGCCGCCGCGCTGGATCAGGCCGCGAGCTGGATCGGCACGATCACGCCCAAGGGCGTGCTCGGCTACCAGGAGGAGGAGGCGCGCGCCGTGTTCCAGAACGGTGATGCGGTGTTCATGCGCAACTGGCCCTACGCCTACCTGCTGAGCCAGGACGATTCCAGCCCGGTGAAGGGCAAGGTCGGCATGATGCCGCTGCCCAAGGGCGGCGACGGTGGCCAGGACGCCGCCACGCTGGGCGGCTGGCAGTGGTCGGTGAGCGCCTATACCAAGGCGCCGGAGGCCTCGATCGCGCTCGTGCGCATGCTCGCCGACGCCGAGACGCAGAAGCAGAACTTCCTGCTGATGGGCGTCTCGCCCAGCCGCACCGATGTCTACGCCGATGCCGAGGTGATGGCGAAGGGGCCGCACCTGGCGCAGCTCAAGGAGGCCTTCGCCTCGGCCGTGGCGCGCCCGTCGACGGCGACGCGCTCGGAGTACCCGAAGGTGTCGAAGGCGATCTGGAACGCCGCCTACGACGTGCTCAGCGGCCGTGCCGACGGCACCACGGCGGTGGCCGACCTGGAAGGCAAGATCAAGCGCATCAAGGGCCGGGACTGGAAGTAAGCGCGCCCGCCGCGGCGGACGCGGGAAGGGCGATCGGCCGCCCTTTCCGGCCAGGCAGCCGGGCCTGAGCCCGGCGCGGCCCGCCCGCTGCCGTCCCGAACCGAGCCGATGGAGCAAACGTCATGAATCACACCTCTGAACCCGCACTGCCCACGGCGGCCGGTGCCGGTGCCGTGCCGGTGCCCGCACGCAAGCGCAGCCTGCAGGCGCGGCGCGCCCGCGCGGCCTGGCTGCTGGTCGCGCCGACGCTGGTGCTGCTGGCCGGCGTCGCCGGCTGGCCGCTGCTGCGCACGCTGTTCTACAGCTTCACCGATGCCCAGCTGGACACGCCCGATCAGTACGAGCTGGTCGGTCTCGCCAACTACCTCGAGTTCGCCGATGGCGACTCCTTCGGCGTGCTCGCCGACCCGCTGTGGTGGCAGGCGGTCGGCAACACGCTCTGGTTCACCGGCATCTCGGTGTCGCTGGAGCTGTTCTTCGGCCTGCTGCTGGCGCTGCTGATGAACCAGAAATTCCCCGGCCAGGGCCTGGTGCGCACCGCGATCCTGGTGCCGTGGGCGATCCCGACCATCGTCACGGCGAAGATGTTCAGCTGGATGTTCCACGACCAGTACGGGACGATCAACGACCTGCTGCTGCGCGTCGGCCTGATCGACGGGCCGCTGGCCTGGATCGCCGAGCCCGGCCTGTCGATGTGGGCAGTGGTGCTGGCCGACGTGTGGAAGACCGTGCCCTTCATGGCGCTGATGCTGCTCGCCGCGCTGCAGATGGTGCCGTCCGACCTCTACGAGGCTGCCCGCGTCGACGGTGCCAGCGCCTGGCAGCGCTTCCGCCGCATCACGCTGCCGCTGATCTTCCCGGCCATGCTGGTGGCGCTGATCTTCCGCACCATGGACGCGCTGCGCGTGTTTGACCTGATCTACGTGCTGACCTCCAACAGCGAGGCGACGATCTCGATCTCGGGCTACGCCCGCGAGCAGATGGTGGCCTACCAGGAAATGGGCGTCGGTTCGGCGGCCTCGGTCCTCGTCTTCATGATGGTGGCGGGCGTCGCGGCGGTCTTCCTCTACATCGGGCGGTTCTCCGAGCCGCGGGAGAAGCAGGCATGAAACTCACCCGTCGTCAGAAACACTACGCCACCATGGCGTGGACCTACGCCGCCGCCGCGATCGTGTGCGTGATCTGCGTGTTCCCGCTCTACAACGCGATCATCACCTCGCTGAAGACCGGGCAGGAGCTCTTCCTGGCGAGCTACGTGCCGACCACCTTCTACTGGGAGAACTACGTCACCGCGCTGGTGCACAACGGCGTCGGCCGCAGCCTGGCGAACTCGGTGCTGGTGGCCACGGTGACCGTGGGCGGCTGCCTGCTGGTGTCGATCACCGGCGCCTTCGCCCTCGCGCGCATCCGCTTCCGTGGCCAGCGCGCGATCCTGTTCACGATCCTGTGCGTGTCGATGTTCCCGCAGGTGGCAGTGCTGTCGGGCATGTTCGAGCTCGTGCGCTTCCTCGGCCTGTACGACTCGCTCGGCGCGCTGGTGCTGTCCTACACCACTTTCTCGCTGCCCTTCACGATCTGGGTGCTGACCACCTTCATGAAGAACCTGCCGGTCGAGCTGGAGGAGGCGGCGATCGTCGATGGCGCCAGCCTGTGGGTCATCATCACCCGCGTCTTCGCCCCGATCATGGGGCCGGCGCTGGTCACCACCGGCCTGCTCGCCTTCATCGGCGCCTGGAACGAGTTCATGTTCGCGCTCACCTTCGTCATCTCGGGCGAGAACCGCACCGTGCCGGTGGCGATCGCGCTGCTGCAGGGCGCCTCGCAGTTCGAGCTGCCGTGGGGCAGCATCATGGCCGCCTCGGTGACGGTGACGCTGCCGATCATCGCGCTGGTGCTGTTCTTCCAGAAGCGCATCGTCAGCGGCCTGACCGCCGGCGCGGTCAAGGGCTGAGCCCGCACAACCCCGGCGGGCGCGGGGCCGGATGCCCCGTCGCCCGCCCGACAACAGAATTTCCAGCGCGCCGGGTGCGGCGCGCCCCCCGTGGAGGAAGACGCATCATGGCTCAACTGTCCCTGCAGAAACTGAACAAGCGCTACGGCGAGACCGCCGTGGTGATCAAGGCGCTCGACCTCGAGGTCAGGAGCGGCGAATTCGTCGTCATCGTCGGCCCGTCCGGCTGCGGCAAGTCGACGCTGCTGCGCATGATCGCCGGGCTGGAGGACATCAGCGGCGGCGGCATGTACATCGACGGCCGCTACGTGAACGACGACACCCCGTCCGAGCGCGGCATCGGCATGGTGTTCCAGTCCTACGCGCTGTATCCGCACATGAGCGTGTACGAGAACATCGCCTTCGGCATGAAGCTGGCCAAGCTGCCGGCGGCCGAGATCGAGCGCCGCGTCATGGAGAGCGCGCGCATCCTGCAGCTCGAGCCGCTGCTGCAGCGCAAGCCGAAGGATCTCTCGGGCGGCCAGCGCCAGCGCGTGGCGATCGGCCGCGCGATCGCACGCGAGCCGAAGCTGTTCCTGTTCGACGAGCCGCTCTCCAACCTCGACGCCGCGCTGCGCGTGCAGATGCGCATGGAGATCGCCAGCCTGCATCGCCGCCTGGGCTCGACCATCATCTACGTCACCCACGACCAGGTCGAGGCGATGACGCTGGCGCAGCGCATCGTGGTGCTCAACCGCGGCAACATCGAGCAGGTCGGCTCCCCGCTCGAGCTCTACGACCACCCGGCCAACGAGTTCGTCGCCCAGTTCATCGGCTCGCCCAAGATGAACCTGATGCCGGCGACGCTGCTCCGCGCCGGCGAGGCGGAGAGCGTGGTGCGGCTGTGGAACGGCAAGGAGCTCGCGGTGCCGATCGCGACCCCGGCGGCGGCCGAAGGGCAGAAGGTCAAGCTCGGCATCCGCCCGGAGCACATCGAGTGGGCCGAGGTGGCCGACGCGCCCAATCTCGCCGACGTGCTCTTCGTCGAGCACATGGGCAACGAGACCTACCACTACCTCGACAGCGGCGAGCTCGGCGAGCCCTGGGTGGTGCGCGACGCCAGCCGCTCCGACATCGTCGTCGGCGAGACGGTCGGCTACCGCATCCCGCCCGAACACTGCCACCTGTTCGACGAATCGGGCAAGGCCTTCGCCCGGCGCGTGCAGGGCAACGGCGAGGCGCGGATCGGCGCCAACCAGGCCGAGCCGGTGCTGTTCTCGAGCCGCGTGCGCGCCAATCCCATTCACTGAAGCACGGTAGCGGGCCGGTGCCGGCCCGCGCCGGGGTGATCGCGCCGCGCTGAGCGGGGCGGGGCCCACACCCATGGCGGCCGAGGCGGCTGCGCCGGTATCGCATTGCCTGTGCTCCAAAGCGCTTTCGACCGTGAATCGCCATCCGATGCGGGCGCGGCCTGCCCGTTCGCGACCAGCAGAAGTTGCAGAAAACACAAACACCTACTGACGAGGAGACCGGAAATGATCAAGCAATCCACCATCGCATTCGCCATCGCCGCCGCCTTCTGTGGCAGCGCCCACGCTGCCGGCGAGACGAAATCGAAGCAGGTCGAGGAACTGGAGGCACGCATCGCGCGCCTGGAGGCGCAGCTCAACGCGGTGACGTCGATGGCGCAGCAGGCGAGCAGCAGCGCGCAGCAGGCGAGCGAGGCGGCGCAGAAGGCCGACACCGCCGCCGCCGCGGCCCGGGAGGCGAGCGCGACGCAGGC
>JANJTU010000229.1 GCA_024710965.1 Thauera sp.
TCGTGGGGCGCGCGCGCATCGCACCAGCGCCACAGCGCGGCCTCGGAGTCGAGCGCCGCCACCGCCTCCAGCGTGTCGGCGAACAGCCGCGTCTCGAGGAAGGCGCGGAAGCGGCGCAGCAGCGCGAGCAGGCGCAGCTTGTCGTTCATCGCCACTGCGCGCGTGCTGCCGCCCGGCTGCAGCGCCAGCGTGTGCGGCCACTTGCCGGCGAGCGTGCCGGTGAGCTCGAGGAAGGCCGCACGTGCCGGCAGCACCTCGGCGGTCGCGCTGCCCTCGATTGCGGCGAAGCGCGCGCGCGCGGCGGCGTGCCAGGCGTGGCCGCGGTAGGCCTCGCGCGCGAAGTCGGGCATGAAGAAGAGGTAGAAGTGGGTCAGGTGGTCGGCCAGGTTCTCCGCCGCCAGCACCAGCGCCGACGCGCGCTCGCCGTTGGGCGCCGGCACCAGGCCCATTGCCGCGCGCAGCGCCGCGGCCGCGGCTGCCGACTGCGACACCGAGCAGATGCCGCAGATGCGCGGCACGAAGACGAGCGCGTCGAGCGGCGTCTTGCCCACCAGCACGCTCTCGAAGCCGCGGTACAGCGGCGCGGTGACCTGCGCCGAACGGACCCGTCCGGCCTCGATGTCGAGCCTGACCTCGAGATCGCCCTCGACGCGGTTGAAAGGGCCCAGCACCAGCCGGCTCATGCCGCGCTCCTCAATAGCCCGGCCCGCTGCGGCGCAGCGCCGGCGGCACCACCGCGTGGTCGGCGTGGGCGTTCTCGCGCACGCGGCGCGGCGTGGCCGACTTGGACAGCGCGGCGAGCGCGACGAACCAGGCCTTGGGCATGTCCGCCGGCAGGCCGATCGGGATGCCGGCGAGCTTGGGCGTCCGGTGGAAGGGGTGGCCGGGTTCCTCGAATCCGGGCGCGGTACAGTTGATGCAGGCGAAGCCGCCCTCCGGACAGGAGCCGACGCCGTTCCACAGCCGCGTGTTGCAGTCGGCGTGGGCCTGCGTGCCCTTGCAGCCGAGGTTCTCCATCAGGCAGCCGAGCTGGGAGAGCTCCGCCGCGCTCGCCTTGAACTCGTAGAACTCGTTGCGGCTGCAGCCGTGGTGCACGAGCTTGTCGGCGTAGAAGCGCGGGCGGCCGAGCGGGTCGAGCTCGTCGGCGGTGAAGGCGCCGGCGGCGAGCCCGAGCAGGGTCTCGACCACCCAGCCGGGGTGGGTCGGGCAGCCGGCCACGTTGATCACAGGCAGGCCGTCGGGCGCGCGCCAGTCGGCGCCGAGCAGGCCGCCCGCCTGCTCGCCGTCGTACTGCAGGCCGCAGGCGTCGGTGGGGTTGGCGCCGGAGCTGGTCATGCCGCCGAAGGCCGCGCAACTGCCCACCGCCACCACGTGGCGCGCGCGCGCGGCGAGCCGGCGCACCCAGTCGATCATCGACCGCCCGGTGCCGGCGAGCATGTGAAAGCGCCCGCTGCCGTTCGGCCCGCGCAGCAGCGCGCCCTCCACGCACAGGATGTCGAGCGCGCGGCCGCCGTCGGCGCAGGCCTCGAGCAGCTCGACCGCCTCGGCGCCGGTCTGCTCCGACAGCGAGGGATGCCACAGCAGCTCGATGCCCCCCGCACGCAGCGTGCCGGTGACGTCGCCGGCGTCGTGGCACAGCAGCGACATCGTGCACCCGCCGCAGCCGCCGGATTGCAGCCAGAGCAGGTTCATGCGACCTCTCCGGCATGGTCGCTCGCCGCCTCTTCGGTGTCGTCGTCCCCGCCGCCCGCCGGCTCCAGCCCCCAGCGCGCGAGCTTGGCGCGCAGGCCCACGCGCGACAGGCCGAGTTCGGCGGCGGTGCGCGTCTTGTTCCAGCGGTGGCGGATCAGGCAGGCATGGACGATCTTCGCCTCCAGCGCCTCGAGCCGGCCGCGCAGGTCACCTTCCATGCCGCCCAGCCAGGACAGCGAGGCTTCCTCCTCCGCCTCGCCGGCGGCGTGCAGCACCCGCGGCGACAGGTGGGCGGCGGACAGGCGCGGGCCGTCGGCGAGCGCGATCATGCGCAGCACCTCGTTGCGCAACTCGCGCACGTTGCCCGGCCAGCGGTAGGCGCACAGGCGCTCGAGGATCTCGCCGTCGAGCGGCTCGAAGGCCAGCCCGAGCGCGGCGACGTTCTCCTGCAGGTAGTGCTGCGCGATCAGCGGGATGTCCATCGGCCGCTCGCGCAGCGGCGGCACGCGCACGGTGATCGCGGCGAGGCGATAGTAGAGGTCCTCGCGAAAGCGTCCGGCACGCACCTCGGCCTCAAGGTCGCGGTTGGTGGCGGCGATCACCCGCACGTCCACCGCCACCGGGCGCGGCGCGCCGACCGGGCGCACCTCGCCTTCCTGCAGCACGCGCAGCAGCTTGACCTGGAAGGCGGGCGAGGTCTCGCCGATCTCGTCGAGCAGGATCGAGCCACCGCTGGCCTGGCGGAACAGGCCCTCGCGGTCCTCGGTGGCGCCGGTGTAGGCGCCGCGGCGGGCACCGAAGAGTTCGGATTCGAGCAGGGTGTCGGGCAGCGCGCCGCAGTTCTCCACCACGAAGGCGCCGCCCTCGCGCGGGCTGCCGTAGTGCAGCGCGCGCGCGAGCAGCTCCTTGCCGGTGCCGGATTCGCCGGTGAGCAGCACCGGGATGTCGTAGCCGGCGACCTTGTCGACCAGCGCGCAGATCGCGTTCATCGGCGAGTCGGGCGCGCGCAGCAGGGCGCCGCCGCGCTGGCGGCCGCGCACCGCCTCGCGCTTGCCGGCGACGCGCTGGCGCAGCACCGGCGCGGCCACCTTGAGGTCCAGGCCGAGGCGCTCGTTCTCGGCCTGCAGGCGCTGCAGCTGCGCGGCGTTGCGCAGGGTCAGCAGGAGCTGCTCGGGCTGCCAGGGCTTGAGCAGGTACTGGAAGATGCCGGCCTCGTTGATGCCGGCGATGATGTCCTCGGAGTCGGTGTAGCCGGAGACGATGATGCGCACCGCGTCGGGCCAGCGCTCGCGCACCTCGCGCAGCAGCGCCACGCCCGAGGTGCCCGGCATGCGCTGGTCGGTGAGCACGATCTGTATCCACTCCCGCGCCAGGATCTCCAGCGCCTCGGCCGCCGACGAGGCGGTGAACACCTCGAAATCCTCGTCCAGCGTGCGGCGCAGCGCCTCCTGCGAGCGCAGCTCGTCATCGACGACGAGGACGGTGGGCAGGCTGGCAGGCATGGCGGGGGAATCTCCTTCAGGCGACGGGGGCCGATGCGGCAGGCGCCCGCCAGCCGAGCTCGCGGTGGCGGGCGAGGTGGCGGGGTGTCCACGACTGCGGGCTCTTGAGCACGAAGTGGTAGCGCGCCACATGGTAGCTCGGGTCGAAGCCGTAGAAATTGCGCCGCATCATGGCGAGCTCGGCGGCGCGGTAGGCGGCGAGCGGCCTTTCGGCCTCGTCGGCGGCGCGGCGGCGGGCCTTGTCGGCGATCAGCGCGGCGAGCCCGGGGTCGCCGGCGAGCGCGTGGGCGCGGGCTCGCACCTCGGCGGCGAAGTGCGCGCGGTCGGCGCCGAAGCAGTCGTCGATCAGGCCCTGCGCCGCGGCCTGGCGGGCGAGCAGCGGCAGGCGGTTGTGCATGATCGCGCGTGCGGCCTCCTCGCCCACCCGGCGCGGCAGCAGGTAGGTCCAGTACTCCGAGCCGAACAGGTTGCCCATGTTCTTGTAGTGCGGGTTCATCACCACGCCCTCGCGCGCCCACACCCGGTCGCAGGCGAGCGCGAGGAAGCAGCCGCCGGCGCCGGCGTTGCCGCGCAGCGCGGCGATCGTGAGGCGGTCGGTCAGGCCGATCAGGGCGAGGCAGACGTCGTCGATGGCCTCGATGTTGGCCGAGGATTCGTCGGCCGGCGAGGCCGCGGCCTCGATGGTGTTGAGGTGGATGCCGTTGGACCAGAAGCCGGCGCCGCCGTCGAGCACCAGCACCCGCGTCGGGCGGCTGCGGGCGAACCCGATCGCGGCGAGCAGGCGGCGGCACTGCGCGGTGGACATCGCGCCGTTGTAGAAGTCGAAGGACAGCACGCCGAGTGCGCCGTTGTCCGTCTCGCGGTAGGCGAGCTCACGGTAGCCGAGTTCAGCCCGGTCGGCGCCGGCCGGCGCCATCAGCGTGGCGGGCAGCTCCGGCAGCGTCGCCGCCTCGGCGGCGAAGACGAGCGTGGCCGGCAGCTTGAACGGATGCGGACTGTCGGCGCGGCGCACGTGGCCGATCCACACCGCGCCGTCGACCGTGGCGCGCAGCAGTGCGCCGTCGCGGCGGGCAAGGACCGCACCGGGCGCGGCGTGCTCGAAGCCGGCTGGGCGGCGCCCGGGATGGGCGTCGAAGAGCTGACAGGGCTGCTCGAAGAGCGCGTCGGCCACGCCTGGGAAGCCGTCGGCGGCGCGGATGCGGGCGAGGATCGCGGCGCTATCCATGCGCGCCCAGTCGAGCGCCCGATCGGCCTGGCGCATCAGCGGACGCAGCCGGCCGCGCACGTCGGGGGTCTGCACCAGCGGGCGCGGCTGCCAGCGTCCCGCGCGCCATTCTGGCACGCGGGCGAGCGCCTCGCGCACCGCGGCCAGCGCACCCGCGGTGGTCTCGTTGCGATAGACATCGGCCTTGCTTGCGGCGCGCAGCGGGAACGCGCGGCTCGCCCACACCGGGCCGGCGTCCATCTCGGCCTCGGCCTGCAGCACGGTGACGCCCCATGCTGCTTCACCCTCCTGGATCGCCCAGTCGAGCGCGGAGGGGCCGCGGTCGCCGACGATGCCCGGATGCACGATCAGGGTCAGATGGCGGCGCCAGATCGTCTCCGGCACCGCGCGCTTGAGGAAGGGCGCCACGATCACGTCGGGCGCGAACAGCGCCACCGCCTCCTCGGTCACGCTGTCGGCGATGTCGAACTCCACCGAGACCGCGTGGCCGTCGGCGCCGAGCTCGGCGAACAGGCGCTGGGCGAGGCCGTTGAAGCTGTGCGTGAGCAGCAGGATGCGCAGCGCCGCGGCCATCAGCAGATCCTCGGCAGCTGCTCGCCGGAAAACATATCGACAATTCGGGTTGCTCCTATCAGGCTTCGCATCATGACTCCGCCCGTGCGATCGTTCGCCACCCGTCCGACGATCGATGGCTCAAAATCTGCGGCTGGATCAGTCATAAGGTCGGCAGCAAGGTCCGCATCTTTCTCCGGGACTATCGCAATGAAACGCCCTTCGTTGGCAAGGTACATCGGGTCGAATCCGAGGATCTCGCATGCTCCCTGCACATCCTCCCT
>JANJTU010000273.1 GCA_024710965.1 Thauera sp.
TGCTCGTTGAACGACAACAGCTTGCTGAAGCTGCCGATGCCGGAGGCGGCCAGGGTCTTGATCGGGCCGGCCGAGATCGCGTTGGCGCGCGTGCCTTCGGGCCCGAGCGTGACCGCCAGGTAGCGCACCGATGCTTCGAGGCTCGCCTTCGCCAGCCCCATGATGTTGTAGTTGGGCATGGTACGCACCGCGCCGAGGTAGGACAGCGTCAGCAGCGCGCCCTTGCGGCCCTTCATCAGCGGCCGTGCGGCCTTCGCCAGCGCAGGGAAGCTGTAGGCGCTGATCTCCTGCGAGATGCGGAAGGCGTCGCGCGACAGGCCGTCGAGGAAGTCGCCCTCGAGCGCATCGCCCGGGGCGAAGGCGATCGAATGGACGAGGCCGTCGAGCCCGTCCCAGTGCTCACCGAGCTGCTCGAACAAGCCCGTGATCTGGGCGTCGTCCTGCACGTCGAGCGGGAACAGCAGCGAACTGCCGAAATCGGCCGCCATCTTCGCAACCCGTTCCTGGAAGCGCTCGTTCTGATAGGTGAACGCGAGCTCAGCACCTTCCCGGTGCATGGCCTTGGCAATGCCGTACGCAATCGAACGGTTGCTCAGCATCCCGGTGATGAGAATTCGCTTGCCGGCGAGAAAGCCCATGAATCCAACTCCGAATGACAAGGCAGGGATTATAGCCAAAACCCTGCAAACGGCATTGTTCTTCGGATTGCACCCGGCGCACGCGGATTCCCTGGCGCACCGTGTGGCGGTGCCGCCGTGCCGTGCAGCCACTGCCGGCCGGTGCGGGCCGGCCCAAAACCTGCCAGAATCCGGGCTCGTTTCTTGATACATCCGCTTGCACGTGCATCGATTCCTCCCTCCGCAACACAGGTCGTCGCGCCGACCGCTGCGCCCCTTCCTGCGCGGCGTGGCGTGTGCGGCTGCGCTCATGCTGAGTGCGTGCGGGCCGGTGTGGAACGACCCCTATCCCGCCGCCGAGCGGGGGCAGAACATCCTGTATACCGCCTTCACCGAACGCCCCAAGCATCTGGACCCGGTGCAGTCCTACAGCGAGGACGAGGCGACCTTCCTCTACCAGATCGTCGAGCCGCCGCTCCAGTACCACTACCTGAAGCGCCCCTACGCGCTCGAGCCCGCGACGCTGGTCGACATGCCGCGCGTCCGCCGCTACGACGCCACCGGGCGCGAACTGCCCGCCAGCGCGGAGGCCTCGAAGGTGGCGAAGAGCGTGGTCGAGCTGCGCCTGCGTCCCGGCATCCTGTATCAGCCGCATCCGGCCTTTGCCCGCCGCGAGGACGGCAGCCCGCGCTACCTCGAGCTCGACGCCGCGGCCCTCGAGGGCGTCCGCGGCGTGGGCGACTTTGCCGAGCGCGGCACGCGCGAGCTGGAGGCGGGCGACTACGTGCACCAGATCAAGCGCCTCGCAGATCCGCGACTGCATTCGCCGATCTTCGAGCTCATGGCCGAGTACCTGCCGGGCCTGAAGACCCTGCAAGCCCGCCTCCTCGCCACGCTCAAGGCGCAGGGCGAGGAGGGCGGAGGCCGCTGGCTCGACCTCACGCGCTTCGAGCTGCCCGGCGTCGAGGTCGTCGACCGCCATACCTGGCGCATCACGCTGCAGGGCGCCTATCCGCAGTTCCTGTACTGGCTGTCGATGCCTTTCTTCAGCCCGGTGGCGCCCGAGGTGGACCGCTTCTTCGGCCAGCCCGGCATGGCCGAGCGCAACCTGACGCTCGACTGGTGGCCGGTGGGCACCGGGCCCTACATGCTGGTCGAGAACAACCCGAACGCGCGCATGGTGCTCGCGCGCAACCCGAACTACCGCGGCGAGCCCTATCCGTGCGAAGGGGAGGCTGTGGACGCCGGCGCCGGCCTGCTCGCCGACTGCGGCAAGCCGATGCCCTTCATCGACAAGGTGGTGTTCTCGCGCGAACGCGAGGGCATCCCGTACTGGAACAAGTTCCTGCAGGGCTATTACGACGCCTCGGGCGTATCCTCGGACAACTTCGACCAGGCGGTGACGATGAGCAGCCAGGGCGAGGTCTCGCTGTCGGACGAGATGCAGGCGCGCGGCATCCAGTTGCTGACCTCGGTGTCGCCGTCGATCTTCTACCTCGGCTTCAACATGCTCGATCCGCTGCTCGGCGGCGGGCCGACGAAGGCCGACAAGGAGCGCGCGCGCAAGCTGCGCCAGGCGATCTCGGTGGCGCTCGACATGGAGGAGTTCGTCTCGATCTTCCTCAACGGCCGCGGCGTGCCGGGCATGAGCCCGATCCCGCCGGGCATCTTCGGTGCGCGCGAGGGCCGGGCCGGCATCAACCCGGTGGTCTATGACTGGCAGGGCAGCGAGGAGGCGGGGCGCCCGGTGCGCAAGAGCCTGGACGAGGCGCGCCGCCTGCTGGCCGAAGCCGGCTGGCCCAACGGGCGCAACGCGCACAGCGGCGAGCCGCTGATCATCAACCTCGACACCACGCCCGGCGGGCTCGGCGACAAGGCGCGCTCGGACTGGCTGGCGAAGCGCTTCCGCGAGCTCGGCGTGCAGTTCGTCGTGCGCCCGACCGACTTCAACCGCTTCCAGGACAAGGTGCGACAGGGCAATGCGCAGCTGTTCTTCTTCGGCTGGAACGCCGACTATCCCGACCCCGAGAACCTGCTCTTCCTGCTTCACGGCGCGCAGGGCAAGGTCAAATACAACGGCCAGAACGCCGCCAACTACGAGAACGCGGAGTACGACGCGCTGTTCGAGCGCATGAAGGCGATGCCCGACGGCCCGGCACGGCAGCAGCTCATCGACCGCATGGTGGCGATGCTGCAGCACGACGCACCGTGGATCTTCGGCTTCCACCCGAAGGCCTATTCGCTGCAGCACGGCTGGGTGCTGAATCGCAAGCCCGGGGCGATGGTGCGCAACACGCTGAAGTACCAGCGCGTCGACCTCGACCGCCGCGAGGCCGCGCGCGCGGCCTGGAACCGGCCGGTGCTATGGCCGCTGCTGGCGGGCGCTCTGCTGCTGGCGGCGGCGATCGCGCCGGCGCTGATCCACTGGCGCCGGCGTGAGGCCGCGACTGCGGCCGGCATCGCCGGAGGAGGGCGCTGATGTTCACCTACCTCGTCCGCCGCCTGCTGTACGCAGTGCCGATCCTGATCGGCGTAAACCTGCTCACCTTCGTGCTGTTCTTCGTCGTCAATTCGCCCGACGACATGGCGCGCATGCAGATCGGCGTCAAGCGCGCCACGCCGGAGGCGATCGAGCGCTGGAAGGTCGAGCGCGGCTACGACAAGCCGATGTTCCTCAACCGCGCCGCACAGGGCCGCGCGCAACTGACCGAGACGATCTTCTTCGACAAGTCGCTGCGCATGTTCGCGCTCGAGTTCGGGCGCGCCGACGACGGCCGCGACATCGGCCAGGAGATCCGCGACCGCATGGGCCCCTCGCTGGCGATCGCGCTGCCGACCTTCCTCCTCAGCCTCTTCGTGTCGATCAGCTTCGCGCTGCTGCTGGTGTTCTTCCGCGCCTCCTACCTGGATTTCTGGGGCGTGGTGCTGTGCGTGGCGATGATGTCGATCTCCAGCCTGTTCTACATCATCGGCGGGCAGTGGCTGGTGTCCAAGCTGTGGGCGCTGGTGCCGATCTCGGGCTACGCGCCGGGGCTGGACGCCGCGCGCTTCCTGGTGCTGCCGGTGCTGATCAGCGTG
>JANJTU010000281.1 GCA_024710965.1 Thauera sp.
GGCGGCGAAGCGTGCGGCGAGCGCCTGCGCGCGCGCCAGCAGCTGGTCGGGCTCCACGACCTCGAGGACGATGCCGAGCGCCTTGGCCTCGGCGGCGTCGACGATGCGCCCGGACAAGGTCAGCTCGAAAGCCTGCTGGTAACCGATCAGGCGCTGCATGAACCAGGCGCCGCCGTCGCCGGGGATGATGCCGAGGTTGAGGAAGGTCTCGCCGAACTTCGCCTTCGTCGACGCGAGGCGGAGGTCGGCCATGTTGGCGAGGTCGAAGCCGGCGCCGATCGCCGCGCCGTTGACCGCGGCGATGATCGGCACCTCGACCGCCTGCAGCGCCAGCGGGATGCGCTGGATGCCGCGGCGGTAGCGGGTGGCGACCTCGGCGACGTCGCCGGCGAAGTCGCCGCCGCGCGCAGCCATGTCCTTGACGTTGCCGCCGGCGGAAAAGGCCGCGCCGGCGCCAGTGAGAATCAGCGCCGAGACCTCGTCGCAGCGATTGACCCAGTCGGCGACGGCGACGATGTCCTCGATCAGCGCGGTGCCGGTGAGTGCGTTGCGCAGGTCGTCGCGGTTGAAGGTGAGCGTGGCGACGCCGCCGTCGACGGCGAGCAGCGCATCGGTGAGTGTGGGCACATTCGGGGGCAGGTCCATCGTCCGCTCTCCTAGGCGCTCATGACGGCGCGGTTGGTGATGATGCGCGCATCGACCACGGCATGGCCGTCGGGGTAGGCGATCACCGGGTTGAGGTCCAGCTCGGACAGTTGCGGGTAGGCGCGGACGATGCCCGACACCGTCAGCAGCAGCTCGACCAGCGCCGGCTTGTCGATCGGCGGCTCGCCACGCACCCCGGCGAGGATCTTGCGCCCCTTCAGCTGCTCGACCATCGACTCGGCGTCGAAGCGCGACAACGGGATGGCGCGGAAGGCGACGTCCTCGAGGATCTCGACGAAGATGCCGCCCAGCCCGACCATCAGCACCGGGCCGAAGATCGGGTCGCGCACGACGCCGATGATCACCTCCGTACCCTTCGGCGCCATCGGCGTCACCAGCACGCCGCGGATGTCGGCGTTCGGGTCGTAGGCGCGGCAACTGCTCATGATCTGGTCGAAGGCCACGCGCAGCGCGGACTCGCCCACCAGGTTCAGCTTCACGCCGCCGGCATCGGACTTGTGCAGGATGTCCTTCGACACCACCTTCATCGCCAGCGGCCGCTCGCCGAACCGCGCCACCGCCGCCGCCAGTTCGTCGGCGCTGTGGGCCACCACATCCTCGGCCACCGCCACGCCGTGCGCACGCAGCAGCGCCTTGGCCTCGAACTCGTACAGGTCGCGGCCTTCGTTCTGCGCGCGCGCGAACATCGCCTGCATGTCCTCGCGCGGCGTCGCACTCGCGTGCAGCGGCTGACCATGCTGGTGAGCGAGGTAGATGCCGCGCTCGCCGAGCGCCTCCAGCACCCGCACCGCATGCTCGATCGAGGCATACACCGGTAGCCCGGCCTCGTGCAGGCGGCGCAGCGCCGGCGGCTTGACCGGAGCATAGAGGCTGTAGATCACCAGCGGCTTGTCGACGCGGCGGGCAAGCTCGATCATCGACTCGGCCGCGCGCATCTCGCCGCCGAGCAGCGACTCGGCAAAGCGCGTGTGGTAGCCGCCGAACATGCCGACGAGGAAGACCGCGTCGACGTTGTCGTCGTCGGCGACGATCTCCATGCACTGCGCCAGCACTTCGGGGTTGGCGTCGGAGCTGCCGGCGACGTCGACCGGATTGACCAGCGAGGCC
This sequence comes from Thauera sp., assembly GCA_024710965.1. Classification (GTDB taxonomy): domain Bacteria; phylum Pseudomonadota; class Gammaproteobacteria; order Burkholderiales; family Rhodocyclaceae; genus Thauera. The sequence goes on from JANJTU010000281.1 coordinate 1,774, forward strand.
TGCGGCAACAGGATCGCCGCCAGGCGCTTGCGCGTGGCCGCGGACAGCTCGGCCAGCTCCAGCCCGGCCTCGGACAGGCGGTCGGAGGTGATCGTGGCCTGGCCGCCGCCGTCGGCGATCACCGCCACCCGCTTGCCGCGCGCCTGTTGCAGCAGCGCCAGGCCCTCGGCCACCGGCAGGATGCGGTCGGAGTAACGGACGACGGTGACCCCGACCTGGCGCAGCAGGTCGACCGTCATCGCGTAGCTGCCGGCGAGCGCGCCGGTGTGCGAGCTGGCGGCCTTCTTGCCCATCTCGGTGGCGCCCGACTTGTACACCACCACCGGCTTGAGCGGCGTGATCTCGCGCGCCACCTCGAGGAAGCGCTGGCCGTCGCGGAAGCCCTCGACGTAGAGCGTGGCCACGCGCGTGTGCTCGTCCTCGCCGAGATAGCGCAGGTAGTCGTTGAAGCCGATGTCGGTCTGATTGCCCGGGCCGACGTAGGTGGAGAAGCCGACGTGGCCGTTGTGCTCGGCTTCCAGCACCAGCGCCAGCAGCATGTTGCCCGACTGGGAGATGAAGCCGATGTCGCCCGGCTTGACGTTGCGCAGGTCGAGCAGGTTCACCTGCTTGTGCAGGTTGAACATGCCCGAGGTGTTGGGGCCGATGATGCGCACCCCACCGGCGCGCGCCGCCTCGAGCACCTGCTGCTCGAGCCGGGCGCCCTCCGCGCCGGTCTCGCGAAAGCCGCTGGCGAGGATCACTGCGCCCTTGACGCCCTTGCGCCCGCATTCGGCCATCAGCCCGGGCAGGGTCGCGGCCGGCGTGCAGATCAGCGCGAGATCCACCGGGCCGGGCACGTCGTCCAGGGTAGCGAAGGTGGGCACGCCGAGGATTTCGGGCACCTTCGGGTTGATCGGATAGACCTTGCCGCCGTAGTTGCCCTTGATCAGCCCCACCATCGCCTTGTAGCCGCGCTTGGTGGGGTCGGTCGAGGCACCGATGATGGCGATCGAGTCCGGCGCGAGGAAGTCGTGCAGCGGACTGCGGCGGATAGTCTGGGTGGCGTGTGCGGCCTGGGCGGCCTCGGTCCCGGTATCGCTCATGTCATTCCCCCCGGAAAACCGGTGCGCGCTTCTCGGCGAAGGCGTCGACGCCCTCCTGCCAGTCGCGCGTGGTACCGACGAAGGTCATGCCTTCGAGCTCGGCCGTCAGGCAGGCGTCGAGCGTGCGTTCGGCCGACAGGTTGAGCTGCTCCTTGGCGAGTTGCATCGACAGCGGGGCCTTGCCCGCGAGCTTCGCGGCGAAGGCGCGCGCCGCATCGAGAAAGCCCTCGTCGGCGAGCACGCGGCTGGCGAGGCCGATGCGCACCGCCTCCTCGCCGCCGATGCGCTCGCCGAGGAAGACCAGCTCGCGCGCCTTCGCCAGCCCCACCAGGCGCGGCAGCAGCCAGGTGACGCCGCCGCCGAGGAAGTTGCCGATCGAGATCTCGGGCAGGCCGAGCTGCGCGCTCTGCGCCATCAGCAGGAAGTCGGCGGCGAGCGCCATCTCGGCGCCGGCGCCGAGCGCGTAGCCATTGACCGCGGCCACGACCGGCTTCTGCAGCCGCAGCAGGCGACGGCAGACGTCCTGCTCGCCCTTCAGGTACTGGCGGCGGTCGAAGGCGGTGCGCCCGGCCTTGTGCTCCTTCAGGTCGGCGCCGACGCAGAACGCGCGGCCCTCGCCGGTCAGCAGCACGACGCGCACCGCGCGGTCGGCCTCGGCCGCGCTCAGGGCAGCGTTGAGTTCGTCGTACAGCTGCTGGGTCACCGCATTGAGCCGATGCGGCCGGTTCAGGCGGATCTCGGCGATGCCGTCGCGGGTCGAGTGGATCAGGGTCTCGAACTCCATGCTTCCTCCTTGCTTGTGCTCAGACAACGTTCAGGGGGCGCCCGCCCCTGGGCGCAAACCTCGGTTCGGGGACGGCGCCGGGCTCATGATCGCGCTTCCGGTGCGGTGATGCCAACCCGCGGGCCCACTTCGTGCACCGCGCGCCGCCGCATGCGCGCCTTCTGCAGCCAGCCGACGAGGAGCAGCAGCGCGAACGCGGGCACGAACATCCACTCCTTGGCCGGGCGCTCGGCCGAGGGCAGCTCGATCGTGGTGATGTTGAAGCCCTGCTCGAGGCCGAGCTTCTCCGCCGGACTGCCGAAGCGCACCGCGGCGAGCTGCACGTCGTCGCCCAGCGCCATCACCGTGAGGCCCATGCGCTCCAGGCGCTCGCGCGCGTTCGCCGCCGGCTCGCCCAGCGGCAGCAGCACGCCCTTGGCGATCTCGCGCCCCTCGAGCGTGATGCCCTCGACCCACACGCGCAGATTGGCGTTGCGCGGCGCGGTCTCGGCCAGGCGCGTGAGCTCGGTCGGCGCCAGCTCCTCGTAGGGCGGGTAGAGCATGTCCATCCAGAACCCGGGGCGGAACAGGGTGAAGGTCACCAGCAGCAGGATCAGCGTCTCGTGCACGCGGTTGCGGGTGAGGAAGAAGCCCTGCGTGGCCGCGGCGAACATCATGCTCGCCACGGTCGCGCTGACGATCGTCAGCACCAGCTGGAAGGGGCTGCTGATGCCGATCAGCAGCAGCTGGGTGTTGAAGATGAACATGAAGGGCAGGATCGCGGTGCGCGCGCTGTAGCCGAAGGCGGTAAAGCCGGTCTTGATCGGGTCGCTCTTGGCGATGCCCGCCGCGGCGTAGGAGGCCAGCCCCACCGGCGGCGTGACATCGGCCATCAGGCCGAAATAGAACACGAACAGGTGCACCGCGATCAGCGGCACTAGCAGCCCGGTCTGGGCGCCGAGTTCGACGATCACCGGCGCCATCAGCGTCGACACGACGATGTAGTTGGCGGTGGTCGGCAGGCCCATGCCCAGGATCAGAGAGATCACGGCGACGAGCACCAGCATCACCATCAGGTTGCCCCCCGACAGCACCTCGACCAGCTCGGTCATCGCCAGGCCGACGCCGGTCAGGGTCACGGTGCCGACGATGACGCCGGCGGTGGCGGTGGCGATGCCGATGCCGATCATATTGCGCGCGCCGGTGACGAGGCCGTCGAACAGGTCCTGCAGACCGTGCCGGAGCGCGCCGCCGAAGTCGCCCGTGCCGCGGAAGAAGGCCAGCAGCGGGCGCTGGGTGACGAGGATGAAGATCAGGAACAGCGTCGCCCAGAACGCCGACAGCGCCGGCGAGAGCTGCTCGACCATCAGGTTCCAGATCAGCGCCGCCACCGGCAGCAGGAAGTGCAGGCCGGACTTCAGCGTCGGCGCAATCTCGGGCAGGTATTCCATCGTCTCGCCCGGCTTCTCCATGTGCAGCTCGGGGTACCTGGCGCCGTGGCGCACGATCGCGACATAGGCGGCGAGCAGCAGCGGGGCGATGACGAGGAAGGCGGCCTCGCCCGCCAACGCCTTGATCCAGCCGAAGCCCCAGTAGATGACCGCCGACAGGATGACGAGGCCGGACACGGTCAGCGTCGTCGTCAGCGCGGCGCGCTGCCAGGGCAGCGGCGCGCGCCGCGGCAGGCCCTGAAGGTTCATCTTCAGCGCTTCCAGATGCACGATGTAGTACAGCGCGATGTAGGAGATCAGCGCCGGCACGATCGCGTGCTTCATGACCTCGACGTAGGTGATGCCGACGTACTCGACCATGAGGAAGGCCGCCGCCCCCATCACCGGCGGCATGATCTGGCCGTTGACCGAGGAGGCGACCTCGACCGAGGCGGCCTTGTCGGCGCGGTAGCCGACGCTCTTCATCAGCGGGATCGTGAACGTGCCAGTGGTCACGACGTTGGCGATCGACGAGCCCGAGATCAGCCCGGTGCTAGCCGAAGCGACCACCGCCGCCTTGGCCGGGCCGCCGCGCATGTGGCCGAGCAGCGCGATCGCCGACTTGATGAAGTAGTTGCCCGCGCCCGCGGTCTCGAGCAGCGCGCCGAACAGCACGAAGAGGAAGATGAAGCTGGTCGACACCCCGAGCGCGACGCCGAACACGCCCTCGGTGGTCAGCCACAGGTGGCTCATGCCCTTCGCCAGCGAGGCGCCACGGTGGGCGATCACGTCCGGCATGTAGGGGCCGAGGAAGATGTAGGCGAGGAAGAACGCCGCCAGGATCACCATCGGCAGGCCGAGCGCGCGGCGCGCGGCCTCGAGCAGCAGCCCCAGGCCCGTCACCGCGACGAGCAGATCCAGCGTCGTCGGCATGCCCGGGCGCTCGGCCAGCTCGCGGTAGAAGAGGAACAGGTAGGCGGTGCAGAACGCCGCCACCGCCGCCAGCAGCCAGTCGGCCACCGGCACCTGGGCGCGCGGCGAGCGCTTGAACGCCGGATAGGCGGCGAAGGCGAGGAACACCGCGAAGGCGAGGTGCAGCGCGCGCGCCTCGGTGTCGTTGAGCACGAACACGCCGAGCGAGAACGGCAGCGGCGAGGCGATCCAGAGCTGGAACAGCGACCACGCCAGCGCCATCATCACCAGCAGCCGCGCCGCCAGCCCGGTGGGCTTGCGCCCGCCGGTGTCGGCCTCGGCCACGATCTGCTTCAACTGCTCGTCCGACAGCTCGATGCTGCCTCTCTCTTTCTGGTTTTCAGGGCTGGCCATGCGCCACCTCCCTCGGTATGGATCGGGATCGGATACGAGGGACGGCGGCGGGCGCTCGGCCCGCCGCCGTCCGGCAAGGTCGGGTGCCGCCCGCGCGGGCGGCGCCGGGGCGGGCTTACATCCAGCCCTTTTCCTTGTAGTACTTCACCGCGCCGGCGTGCAGCGGCGCCGACAGGCCGTCCTTGATCATCGACTTCGGCTCGAGGTTGGCGAAGGCCGGGTGCAGCTTCTTGAAGTCGTCGAAGTTCTCGAACACCGACTTCACCAGGGTATAGACGACGTCATCGGGCACCTTGGCCGAGGACACGATGCTCGCCACCACGCCGAAGGTCTTCGTCGGCTCGGGGTTGTTCGCGTACATGCCGCCCGGAATCGTGGTGTGGGCGTAGTACGGATACTGCACGACGAGCTTGTCCACCGCCGCGCCGGTGATCGACACCAGCTTCGCGCCGCAGGTCGTGGTCGGGTCCTGGATGTTGGCCGCCGGATGGCCGACGACGAAGGCGAAGCCGTCGATCTTGTTGTCGCACAGCGCGGCGCCGTGCTCGTCGGGCTTGAGCTCGGAGGCGAGCGCGAGCTCGGAGAACTTCATGTTCATCGCCGGCAGCAGCACGTCGAGCGTGGCGCGCTGACCCGAGCCGGGGTTGCCGACGTTGAAGCGCTTGCCCTTGAAGTCCTCGATCCCGGCGACGCCGGCGTCCTTGCGCGCGAGCACGGTGAGCGGCTCGGCGTGCAGCGCGAACACCGCGCGCAGGTCCGCCACGGCGCCGTCCTTGAACTGCGCCTCGCCCTTCAGTGCGTTGTACTGGACGTCGGACTGCGAGACGCCGAAGTCGAGCTCGCCGCCCTTGATCGTGTTGACGTTGTACACCGAGCCGCCGGTGCTCTCGACCGAGCAGCGGATGCCATGCTTGGCGCGGTCCTTGTTCATCAGGCGGCAGATCGCGCCGCCGGCGGCGTAGTACACGCCGGTGACGCCGCCGGTGCCGATGGTGACGAACTGCTGCTGGGCCTGGGCGGGGGCGGTGAAACCGCCGATGGCGAGGCTCAGTGCGGCGGTGATGACGCTGGTCCTGATCATTCTCTTTCTCCTCCTGGATGGATGGGCATGCGGTCGAACGAACGAATGCGGTGCGCGCAGCCCGTCGCTGCGCACCGGCAGTCGCCTTCCCCTTGGCAGAAAGCGTGCCAGCCGGACGCACAGGCGAAGTCCTTGAACAACAAGGGAGAAATGAAGGAGCGGAGGAGATGTCGTTCGGAAAACCGAACATCGAGCACGGCAGACGTCCGGACTTCCGAACGCACCATGCGCGCGGCGCGCCCCGCATCGGCCAGGCGGCCAAGCGCCCGGGCAGGAATGGGGCGATGGGGCGATGGGGCCGGTGAGGACGAGGGGGCCGTCGCCCCGCGGCGTCCGCGCCGGCCGTCAGTCGTCGCCGCGGCCGCTGCCGAGGCCGTACTTGCGCAGCTTGTCGTGCAGCGTCGTCTTCGGCATGCGGAGCCGGGCGGCTGCGCGCGCCAGGCTGCCGCCGCTGCGCTTGAGCTCGGCGGCGATCAGGCTGCGCTCGAAGGCCTCGACGACTTCGGCGAAGCTCGGCGGGCCGGCGTCGGCCGCCGGGCCCGCGGGCAGGTCGCGCGGGATGCCGAGCACCAGGCAGTCGGCGGTGTTGCGCAGCTCGCGCACGTTGCCGCGCCAGGGCTGGGCCATCAGCTGCTGCATCACCTCCGCCGCCACCTCGGGCACGGGCAGGTCGTGGCGGCGCGCGGCCTGCTGCATGAAGTGCTCGAGCAGCAGCGGGATGTCCTCGCGGCGCTCGCGCAGCGGCGGCAGCTCGATCGTGACGACGTTGAGCCGGTAGTAGAGATCGGCGCGGAAGGAGCCGGCCTCGGCGCGCGCCAGCAGGTCGTCCTTGGTCGCGGCGACGACGCGGGTGTCGACGCGCACCAGCTGGTTGCCGCCGAGGCGCTCGACGACGCGCTCCTGCAGCACACGCAAGAGCTTGATCTGGGCGGCCATCGGCATGCTCTCGAGTTCGTCGAGGAAGAGCGTGCCGCCGCTGGAATGCTCGATCTTGCCGATGCGCCGGCGCGCCGCGCCGGTGAAGGCGCCGGCCTCGTGGCCGAACAGTTCGCTGTCGATCAGGTTGTCGGGCAGGCCGCCGCAGTTGAGGGCGACGAAATTGCCCCCGGCGCGCGGGCCGAGGTCGTGCAGGCAGCGTGCGACGAGTTCCTTGCCGGTGCCGGTCTCGCCATGGACGAGCACGTCCACCGCCTTGCCCGCGACATCGGTGACGAGCCGGCGCACGCGCGCCATCGCCGCCGACTGGCCGATCAGCGTGGCCTCGGCGCCCTCGCGCTGCGCCAGGCGCTGCCGCAGCGCCGCCACCTCGAGCGTCAGGCTGCGCTTTTCCAGCGCCCGCCGCACGACGTCGACCAGATGCTCGGAGGCGAAGGGCTTGGTGATGAAGTCGTAGGCGCCGGCCCGCATCGCCTCCACGGCGAGGGTGACGTCGCCGTGGCCGGTGATGATGATCACCGGCAGGCCCGGGTCGTGCGCGCGCAGCCAGTGCAGCAGCCCGAAGCCGTCCTCGCCCGGCAGGCGCATGTCGGTCACCACCGCATCCGGCGGCGCGGCGGCGATGTGGCGGCGCGCCGCCTCGGCCGACCCCACCGCGGTGGCGGGGATGCCGGCAAGCTCGAAGGCCTGCTCGCAGCCGAGGCGCACGTTGGGGTCGTCTTCGACGAGCAGGACGTTGAGGGCAGTCATCGGCAAGACTCCAGGTTCGGCGCCGGCAGCGTGATGCGGAAGCAGGCGCCGCCGCCGCTGCGGCTCTCGGCGCGGAGCTCGCCGCCGAACTCGCGCACGATGTCGCGCGAGATCGCCAGGCCGAGCCCGAGCCCCTCGCCCGGCGGCTTGGTGGTGAAGAAGGGGTCGAACAGGCGCTGCATGACTTCGGGCGGCAGGCCGGGGCCGGAGTCGCTGACGGTCAGCGCCGCGGGCCATTCGGCGTCGCCCTCGATGGCGATCTCCAGGCTGCGGTCGGGCTGCCCCGCCATCGCGTCGGCGCCGTTGCCGATCAGGTTCACCAGCACCTGCTCGAGCCGGACGCGGTCGCACCAGGCGGTGGCGGTGTCCGGCACGCGATTGACGAGGGCAACCGCGGCGGCGCGCAGCTTGGGGTCGACCAGCAGCAGCGCATTGCGCACCGACGCCGCCAGATTCACCCGGCTCGGCATGGCCGGCGACTTGCGCGCGAAACTGCGCAGCGGGGTGATGATCGCCCCCATCTGGTCGGCCAGCCGGGTGACGAGTTCGAGGTTGCTGCCCGCCTTGTCCGGCGCGCCGCGGCGCAGGTACTCGGCGGCGTTGCCCGACAGCGTGCGGATGGCGCCGAGCGGCTGGGTGAGCTCGTGGGTGATGCCGGTGGCGAGCTGGCCGAGGACGGCGAGCTTGCCCGCCTGCACGAGCTCGTCCTGGGCGTCGCGCAGCGTCTTCTCCGCCGCCTCGCGCTCGGCGACCTCGCGCCGCAGGCGCGCATTGGTGTCCGACAGGTCCTGCGTGCGCCGCAGCACGGTCGCCTCCAGTTCGAGGTTGGCGCGCTCGAGCATGGCCTGGGTCTCCAGGCGCTGGCGCAGGATGCGCCGGCGCTGCGCGATATAGACCATCAGCATCAGCAGCAGGCCACTAGCGGTGGCCGCCAGCGCGGCGTGGGCAAGCGCCTGACGGTGCACTGCCGACAGTTCGGGGAACAGCACCAGCCACCAGCCGACGCGCTCCAGCGGCCGGCCCCCGACCAGGTGCTCGGGCGCGGCGCGCCCGGCGCCGGCGAAGCCCGCCGGGCGCGCCGCGGGCAGGCGCAGCGTGGTCGCGTCGTCGATCGCGCGAACGGCCATCGGCACCGGAAACGGGCGGATCTCGCGCGCGTCGTAGAGCCGGCTGCGCGCCGCGTCGATGCGCGCCGCCGCGCTCAGCGGTTCGAGCGCGGTGTAGCGCCAGGCGGCGACCGGGCTCATGATGACGACGCCGTTGCTGTCGGCGATGAGGGCGGGCTCGGTGAGCGCACCGAGGGCCTCGTCGAGCTCGCCGAGGCCGATCTTGACCACGGTGACGCCGACGACGACCCCGCCGTCGCGTACCGGGCGGGAGACGTAGTAGCCCGGCTCGCCCTCGGCGGTGCCGACGGCGAAATGACGCCCCGTCAGCCCGCCCAGCGCCCAGCGAAAGTAGGTGCGGAAGGACAGGTCCTTGCCGATGAGGCTTTGCCGCTCCTGCCAGTTGCTCGCGGCGACGACGACGCCATGCTCGTCGAGCACATAGACCGAGATCGCGCCGACCTGGCGGTTGAGCTCGTCGAGATAGGCGTTCACGCGCGCCGCCACGTCGGCGCCGGCCGGCGCCCGCAGCAGCGCCTGCACGTCGGGATTGAGCTCGACCGTCGCCGGGATGTGCTCGAGGCGCATGATGATGCCGTCGACCGCCGAGGCGAAGAGCTCGAGGCGGTGATCCGCATCCGTGCGCGCCGCCTCCATGCCGCGGAACACGCTCAGGCGGTAGGCCGGCAGCGCAATGAGGACGACGAGCAGGATCGCGGCGACGGGGCGAACCCACCGCCACAGCGCATGCCGCGCGCCCACACCGTTGCCGATCATCGCCCCCCCTCGCGGACGGCCGGCACGCCGCGCCGGGCCGCCGGGCGTCGACGGCGCGACGGCCCGCTCGCCGCCCTGCTCGCGACGCGCATCGCCTTCATCCGCCCTCCAAGCCCTCGTCCCAAAGCCGCGCCTTCCCGCCCGATCGTGTCGCCCGCCGCCGCACCCGCAGCGCCGACGCTGTCCGCCGGCCGCCATGTCGCGGCAGCGTGGCGCGGCAGTATAGCCGAGGGCTTGCCGCATCGCGGGGCGCCGGCGGCCTGGCTCAGCCCCCCTGCCGGCCACCGGGATCCGCTTGCGCTTGTCACGCCGGCCATGGCCGGGCAAGAATGCCGCCTCGCGTCAATCCATGCGCCGCCGCGCCTCCCAGCCCATGTCCCTGTTCGAACCGCACCCCCTGCGCCAGGCGCTCAACGACGAGGTGCATGCCCGCCCGCCGGTGCCGCTCGAGACCCCGGAGTACGTCACCTACCTCGCCTTCCTGCACAGCAACGGCAGCGCCGGGCGCGAGCCCGCCCACCTGTGTGCGCTCGCCGAGCAGCTCGGGCTGGCCGCACCGGACACCGCGAGCGGCCACCTGTTCCTCGACGCCGGCAGCTTTCGCCTGAAGTGGGAGCGGCACAACGAGTTCTCCAGCTACACCTTCTTCCGCCGCATCGCGGCCGACGACGCGGCCGACGAGCACGCGCTGCTCAGCGTGCCCGCGGCCTGGCGCAAGGACATCCCCGGCCAGCTCATCGCCGCCACCCACATCGAACTGCGCGGCGTGCGCGAAGTGCCGCCCGACACCGTCATGATGCAGGTGTCGCCGCGCGGCAAGACCCTGGTCGCCGCCCAGGTGGCCGACGGCGCGGGCTGGGTGTTCACCGACTTCCACATCCACGACGGCTTCTCGCGCTTCCTGCTGGTGGATGCCGGCCTCACCCCGCGCCAGGCCGGGCGCATGGTGCAGCGCCTGGTCGAGATCGAGACCTACCGCGTGATGGCGCTGCTCGCCTTCCCGGTGGCGAAGGAGGTCGGCCGCCTGCTGTCGCGCGCCGAGGACCAGCTCGCCGACCTGATGGACGGCCTCGGCCAGGCACGCAGCACCGAGGACGACCGCGCGATGCTCGGCCGCCTGACCCGGCTCGCGGCCGAGGTCGAGCGCTCGGTGGCGCGCACCACCTTCCGCTTCGGCGCCGCCGCCGCCTACTACCGCCTCGTCCAGCAGCGCATCGACGAGTTGCGCGAACTGCGCCTGGCGGGCTTCCCCACCGTGCGCGAGTTCATGGAGCGCCGGCTCGCGCCGGCGATCAACACCTGCGCCACCATCGCGCGCCGCCAGGAAGACCTCTCCGGGCGCATCGCGCGCAATTCGCAGCTGCTGCGCACCCGCGTCGACATCGAGCTCGAGCGCCAGAACCAGGAGCTGCTGGCGCAGATGAACCGGCGCGCCAAGATCCAGCTGCACCTGCAGGAGACGGTCGAAGGCCTGTCGGTGGTCGCGATCACGTACTACGCCTCGCAGCTGGTGAACTACATGGCCAAGGGTGGCAAGGCCTACATCGCCCCGGCCACACCCGAGATCGTCACCGCGGTCTCCATCCCCGTCATCGCGGTCCTCGTCGGCCTCGGCCTGAGGCGCATGCGCAAGGCGCTCGCCGCCGAGGACGGCGGCGGCCACTGACCCCCCGGCCGCCGCTTCGCCACCGTCCGCCACGACCGCCTGCGCGGCGTGCCGGCGGCCCGCCGCTGCCTCGCTGCGGCCGGCGCCACGCCGCGCAGCGGCGTACCGCCTTACTCCCCTATAATCGCGTTTTGCCCAGAACCAGAGGCCTGCCCCGTGGCTACCCCGCTTTTCGAAACCAGCATCAAGAGCCTGCCGCTGCTCGGTCGCGGCAAGGTGCGCGACATCTACGCCATCGACGACGACAAGCTGCTGATCGTCACCAGCGACCGCCTGTCGGCCTTCGACGTGATCCTGCCCGACCCGATTCCTGACAAGGGCCGCGTGCTGGTGGCGATGGCCAACTTCTGGTTCGCCAAGCTCGGCCACATCATCCCCAACCAGCTCACCGGCATCGACCCGGAATCGGTCGTCGCCGCCGACGAGCGCGACCAGGTGCGCGGCCGCGCGCTGGTGGTCAAGCGCCTGAAGCCGCTGCCGATCGAGGCCGTGGTGCGCGGCTACGTGATCGGCTCGGGCTGGAAGGACTACCAGGCCACCGGCGCGATCTGCGGCATCGCGCTGCCGGCCGGCCTCGCGCAGGCGGCAAAGCTGCCGGCGCCGATCTTCACCCCCTCGTCCAAGGCCGAGGCCGGCGAGCACGACGAGAACATCTCCTTCGCCCAGGCGCAGGCGCGCTGCGACGCGCTGCTCGCCGCTGCGCTCGCCGGCACCGGCAAGACCGGCGCCGGCCTCGCCGAGGAAGCGCGCGCCGCGGCGATCGCGCTGTATTACGATGCGGCCGACTACGCCGCCGGGCGCGGCATCCTGATCGCCGACACCAAGTTCGAGTTCGGCATCGACGCCGCCGGCACGCTGCACCTGATCGACGAGGCGCTCACGCCCGACTCGTCGCGCTTCTGGCCCGCCGACAGCTACCGCGAAGGCATCAGCCCGCCCTCCTTCGACAAGCAGTACGTGCGCGACTACCTCGAGACGCTCGACTGGAACAAGACCGCGCCCGGCCCGGCGCTGCCCGCCGACGTCATCGAGCACACCGCGGCCAAGTACCGCGAGGCCTACGAGCGGCTGACCGGGCAGCATCTGGCCTGAGCCAGCGCGAGGCCGGCCCGCGCCTGAGGCGGCGCGGCCCGCGTGGCGGCCCCGTCCGCGCGCCGGGCCCGCCGCACCGACAACAAGGAAGAGGCGCCGCCGAGGCGCCCGCCCTGGGGGGAAACGCCATGCAAGTGCCCGCCTCCGGCCGCATGCTGGCGATGGCCGTCGTCATCGCCGCCTACGTGCTGTCCTTCTTCCACCGCTTTGCGCCCGCCGGGATCGCGCAGGACCTCGCCGCCGCCTTCCACACCAGCGCCGCCTCGCTCGGCGTGCTGGCGGCGACCTACTTCTATGTCTACACCCTGATGCAGGTGCCGACCGGCATCCTCGTCGACACCCTCGGCCCGCGCCGCATCCTGCTGCTGGGCGGGCTGGTGGCGGCGGCCGGCAGCGCCCTGTTCGGCCTGGCGCCGGACCTGGACACGGCGCTGATCGGCCGCACCCTGGTCGGGCTGGGCGTGTCGGTGGTGTTCATCGCGATGCTCAAGCTGATCGCGCGGTGCTTCGACGAGCGCCGCTGCGCCACCCTGGTGGGGCTGTCGATGCTGCTCGGCAACCTCGGCTCGGTGCTGGCGGGCACGCCGCTCGCGGCGGTGGCGCAGGTGACCTCGTGGCGCGGCGTGTTCCTCGGCGCGGCGGTGCTGTCGACGCTGCTCGCCGTGGCGTGCTGGTTCTTCATCCGCGAGCGGCGCGCGGCCGATGCGCCCGCGCCGCGCTTCGACCGCACCGTGGTGCTCGGCGGCCTGAGCGGCGTGCTGAAGAACCGCGCCACCTGGCCGGCGGTGTGCGTGAACTTCGGCATCGGCGGCAGCTTCTTCGCCTTCGCCGGGCTGTGGGCGACGCCCTACCTGGTGCAGGTGCACGGGCTCAGCCGGGTCGAGGCCGCCAGCCACCTGTCGCTCTACTTCGCCGGCTTCGCCGTCGGCTGCTTCGCCATCGGCAGCCTGTCCGACCGCCTCGGCCGACGCAAGCCGGTGCTGATGGCGGGCACCGCGCTCTACTGCGCGCTGTGGCTGGTGTGGCTGTCCGCGCTGCGGATGCCGCTCGCCGCCTCGTTCGCGCTCTTTGCCCTGATGGGCCTGGCGACGGCGAGCTTTTCGCTGACCTGGGCCTGCGCCAAGGAGGTCAATCCGCCCCAGCTTTCGGGCATGAGCACCAGCGTCACCAACATGGGCGGCTTTCTCGCCGCCGCGCTGCTGCAGCCCGCGGTCGGGGCGCTGATGGACGCAGGCTGGGACGGCGCGATCGTCGACGGCGTGCGCCTGTACTCGGTCACCACCTTCCGCCTCGGCATCGGCCTGCTCGCAGCGGCAAGCCTGTTCGGTGCGCTGTCCACCTGCTTCCTGCGCGAGACCGGGTGCCGCAACATCTGGCGCCCGGCAACGGCATCGGCCTGAACGACGCCGGCGCGCGCAACACGAACAAATCGCATTCGCGAACTCGGGCGGACTGTCCTAATCTAAAAGGCGACTGCGGCTGCCTCACGTCCTGGCAGCGCAGCGCTTTTTTTTCGAACCGACGTCACCCCCGGAGGTTGCCATGGACAAGCCATTCCACTCGCTGGATCAGCACTTCCACCTGCCTCACGTGCGCGCGGTCGCCCCCGCCCGTCCGTTGCAGTGGCTGCGCACGGGCTGGGCGGACATGCGCGACAACCTCGGCGCCAGCCTGGCCTACGGTGCCATCCTCGCCGCGGTCGGCTACCTGATCCTGTCCTATGCCGCCGACCTGCCCTATCTCTTCACCGCGGCGATTTCGGGCTTCTTCCTCGTCGGCCCGCTCGCCGCCGCGGGCCTGTACGAGATCTCGCGCCGCCACGAGGCCGGCGAGCCCGCCTCGTTCATGAGCTCGCTGCGCGGGCTGCGCCGCCACGGCGACAACCTGATGTACTTCGGCGCCTTCCTCGCGATCGCGCTGATCGGCTGGGAGCGCATCTCGGCGATCCTGTTCGCCCTCTTCTATCCGGGCAACGTGCCGCAGTTGTCGAACCTGGTCAGCGAGATCCTGTTCTCGGGCGACTACGTGCACTTCGTCGTCGCCTACCTGGTGATCGGCGCCGCGCTCGCCGCGGTCGTGTTCGCGCTGTCGGTGATCGCCATCCCGATGCTGATGGACCGCGACACCGACGCCATCACCGCGGCGATGACGAGCATGCGCGCGGTGGGCGTCAATCTCGGCGCGATGGCGGTGTGGGCCGCATTGATCGTGGCGCTGGTGGTGATCGGCTTCGCGACGATGATGGTCGGCATGGTGGTGCTGCTGCCGCTGCTCGGCCACGCGACCTGGCACGCCTATCGCGACATGATCCGCTGAGCGGCGGCGATCGCCCTGCGATCGCCCCACGATTGGCTTTTCCGGCGGGCGCCGATAGCGGCGCCCGCCTTGTTTTTTGCGGCACAATAGCCCGCAGCTCAACCCCCGAGGCCCTCCCCCGCCATGCAGAACACCCCTGCCACCAACCCGCTGCTCGACTTCTCCGGCCTGCCCCGCTTCGCCGACATTCGCCCCGAACACGTCGCCCCCGCCATCCGCAGCCTGCTCGACGAGAACCGCGCGCTGATCGAGCGCCTCACCGCCGAGCCGGCGACGCCGAGCTGGGAGACTTTCGTCGTGCCGATGGAGGAAGCCGGCGAGCGCCTCGGCCGCGCCTGGGGCGTGGTCGGCCACCTGCACAGCGTGCTCGACCTGCCGCCCTGGCGCGAGGCCTACAACGCGATGCTGCCCGAGGTCTCGCGCTTCTACGCCGAGGTCGGACAGAACCTCGCCCTGTTCCACAAGTACAAGGCGCTGCACGACGGCGCCGAGTTCGCCACCCTGTCGCCGGTGCGCCAGCGCATCCTCGAGCACGAGCTGCGCGACTTCCGCCTGTCGGGTGCCGAACTGGCGGACGAACTCAAGCCCCGCTTCCAGGACATCCAGGAAGAACAGAGCCAGCTCGCGGCGAAGTTCTCCGAGAACCTGCTCGACGCCACCAACGCCCACGCGGAGTGGGTCACCGACGCGGCCGGCCTGGCCGGCCTGCCGGACGACGCGAGGGAAGCCGCGCGCGCCGCGGCCGAGGCCGAGGGCGAGCCGGGCTGGAAGTTCAGCCTGCAGATGCCCTCCTACCTGCCGGTGATGCAGTACGCCGACGACCGCGCGCTGCGCGAGCGCATGGACCGCGCCTACGCCACGCGCGCCTCCGAGCAGGGCCGCCCGGAGTGGGACAACGGCCCGCTGATCGGCCGCATCCTCGCGCTGCGCGACGAGGAGGCGCGCATGCTCGGCTACCGCAACTTCGCCGAAGTGTCGCTGGTGCCGAAGATGGCCGACACCCCCGCACAGGTGCTCGGCTTCCTGCGCGAGCTCGCGGCGAAGGCCAAGCCCTACGCCGAGCGCGACCTCGCCGAGCTGAAGGCCTTCGCCCGCAACGAGCTCGGCCTCGATGCGCTCGAGCCGTGGGACATCGCCTACGCCTCGGAGAAGCTGCGCCAGCAGCGCTACGCCTATTCCGACCAGGAGGTGAAGCAGTACTTCCCCGAGCACCGCGTGCTCGACGGCCTGTTCGGCGTCATCCGCACGCTCTACGGCGTCGACATCCTGCCCGACCTGGCGCCGAGCTGGGACGCCGACGTGCGCTTCTTCCGCATCGAGAAGGACGGCGCGACGGGCAAGGAACTGGTCGGCCACTTCTACCTCGACCTCCACGCCCGCGCCACCAAGCGCGGCGGCGCCTGGATGGACTCGGCGCGCAGCCGGCACCGCAGCGCGCACGGCACCGAGACGCCGGTCGCCTACCTGGTGTGCAACTTCCCCGGGCCGGTCGCCGGCAAGCCCGCCACCTTCACCCACGACGACGTGCTGACGCTGTTCCACGAGTGCGGCCACGGCCTGCACCACCTGCTGACGCAGGTCGACGAGCTGGCGGTGTCGGGCATCAACGGCGTCGAATGGGACGCGGTCGAGCTGCCGAGCCAGTTCATGGAGAACTTCTGCTGGGAATGGGACGTGCTGTCGGGCATGACCGCCCACGTCGACACCGGCGAGGCGCTGCCGCGCGCGCTGTACGACAAGATGATCGCGGCGAAGAACTTCCAGAGCGGCATGCAGACCGTGCGCCAGCTCGAGTTCTCGCTGTTCGACCTGCGCCTGCACAGCGAGGTCGACGCCGCGGCCGGCCCGGTGCCGATCGAGCGCGTGCTGGCGCTGCTCGACGAGGTGCGGCGCGAGGTTGCGGTGCTGATCCCGCCCGCCTGGCACCGCTTCCCGCACAGCTTCTCGCACATCTTCGCCGGCGGCTACGGCGCGGGCTACTACAGCTACAAGTGGGCCGAGGTGCTGTCGGCCGACGCCTTCGAGGCCTTCGAGGAAGCCGGCGCGGGCAAGGGCAGTCTGCTCGACGCCGAAACGGGCGCGCGCTTCTGGCGCGAGATCCTCGCGGTCGGCGGCAGCCGCCCGGCGCTCGAGTCGTTCAAGGCCTTCCGCGGCCGCGAACCGCGCGTCGACGCCCTGCTGCGGCACAACGGCATGGTCAGCGCGTAAGGCAGCAAGCGCGGCAGGCGGCGCGCCACGGCCACCCCGCACGCCGGCCAGGCTGGCCAGGGCGGCAGCCGCGCCGCCGGCGGCTCAGGAATCGATTGCGAAGCGCTCCAGCACCCGCAGTTGAACGGAGGTCGGCACCCCGCGCTCGGTCATGTTCATCCGCGCGTTGGCATGGTCGCCGCCCATGGCGAGGTACTGGACGATGGTCTCGACGTACTGTCGCATCGCCCAGTCAACCCGTCTCTCGGCTCCTTCGTACGCCATGGCGACCTCCTTCAGGCACGGACCGACTCCCTCGCAGTTCGAATGCAATATCTGCGCCATGTCGTCAATCGGGCGCAAACACGCGCCTTGCGCCGGCGCGTCGCCGAACTTCACCCCAAGATGGGCATGGAGTGTAAAAAGTTCCGGCACCGCCGCCTTCAGCCGCGTGCATCGCCCCAGCGCAGCGCGGTCTCGTCGTCGCCGACGTAGAGCGCCTCGCCCGAGCGGTCGACGCAATACTGCGGCGACAGGATCTTCTCGCTGAAGCGCTGCCCCTCGCCGACCCGGGTGTACTCGAACAGGATGCTGCGTTCGACCCGCGAACCGGCGCGCAGGTGACTGCCATGGCCGATCCAGGTGGGGCCGATGACCGACGCACCGGGCTCGATGCGCACGCCCGAACCAATATACACGGGCCCGACCACCTGCACACTGTCCCACGCGATCGAGGTGTTGAGCCCGGCCCACACGCCGGGGCGGACCTCGGTGCCGGGCATGTCCATCTGCGCCACCTCGCCGCGCAGCACGCGCTGCAGCACCGCCCAGTAGTCGGTCAGGCGGCCGATGTCGATCCAGTTGAAGAAGCGGTTCTGGGCGAAGAAGGGGCGCTCCTCGGCCACCAGCAGCGGGAACAGCTCGCTGCCGATGTCGAACTCGCGCCCGGGCGGGATCAGCTCGATCACCTCCGGCTCGAAGATGTAGATGCCGGTGCTCGCCAGCGTGGACTTCGCCTGCGCCGGCGCCGGCTTCTCCTGGAAGGACTTCACGCGCCCGGCCGCATCGGTGACGACGACGCCGTAGTTCTGCACCTGCTCGCGCGGCACCTCGAGCGTCACCACGCTCGCCAGCGCCTTCTTGTGGCGGTGTTCGTCGAGCGCCGCGCCCAGGTCGAGGTCCACCAGCGCATCGCCGCAGATCACCAGCGTCGTGTCGTCGAAGAAGCCGCCCAGGTCCTGGATGCGGCGCATGCCGCCGGCGGAGCCGAGCGCCTTCGGCACGATCTCGCCGTGGTCGCGCACGCCCTCGTAGGAGTAGCCGATCTCGACGCCCCAGCGATGGCCGTCGCGGAAGTAGTCCTCGATCTTGTGGTGGTTGAAGGCCACGTTGATCATGATCTCGCGCACGTCGTAGCGGGCGAGATGCTCGATCAGGTATTCGAGTACCGGCTTGCCCAGGATCGGCACCATCGGCTTGGGCACGTTCTTCGTCAGCGGGCGTACCCGCGTGCCCTGCCCGGCGGCCAGGATCATTGCTTTTGCCATATCGACACCTCTCTCTTCTGGATGGAAAAACGCGTCCCCCGCCGCACGGCCTGAGGCCGCGCGGGCGCGTAGGGGGGGGTCGGGACTGAAGCGCCCGGACGACGGCCGTCAGGCGCGTCCGATGGCGAAGTACTCGATGCCTTCGTCGCGCATGCGCGCGGGCTCGTACATGTTGCGGCCGTCGAACACCACCGGCTGGCGCAGGCGGCTGCGGATGGCCTCGAAGTCCGGGCTGCGGAACTCCTTCCACTCGGTGACGATGACCAGCGCGTCGGCGCCCTCGAGCGCGCTCTTCGGCCGCCCGGCGAAGGTCAGGCGCGGGTCGTCGCCGAAGATGCGCTCGGCCTCGCGCATCGCCACCGGGTCGTAGGCGGTGATGCGGGCGCCGCGGCGCAGCAGCTCATCGACGATGACGCGGCTGGGCGCCTCGCGCATGTCGTCGGTGTTGGGCTTGAAGGCCAGGCCCCAGATGGCGAAGCGGCGCCCGGCCAGATCCTCGCCGAAGCGGCGCACGATCTTGTCGATCAGCACGTGCTTCTGCGCCTCGTTGGCCGACTCCACCGCGCTCAGCACCGCCACCTTGGTGCCGTGCTCGGCCGCGGTGCGGATCAGCGCCTTGACGTCCTTCGGGAAGCAGGAGCCGCCGTAGCCGCAGCCGGCGTAGAGGAAGTGCCAGCCGATGCGCGGATCGGAGCCGATGCCCTGGCGCACCAGCTCGATGTCCGCACCCAGCGTCTCGGCGAGGTTGGCGAGCTCGTTCATGAAGCTGATGCGGGTGGCGAGCATCGCGTTCGCGGCGTATTTGGTCAGCTCCGCCGAGCGCACGTCCATGAACACGAGCTTGTCGTGGTTGCGCTGGAACGGCGCATAGAGCCGGCGCATCAGCGCCGTCGCGCGCTCGTCGTGGGCGCCGACGACGATGCGGTCGGGCCGCATGAAGTCGTCCACCGCCGCGCCCTCCTTCAGGAACTCCGGGTTCGACACCACCGAGAACTCCAGCGCCGCGCCGCGCGCAGCGAGCTCCTCGGCGATCGCGGCGCGCACCTTGTCGCCGGTGCCGACCGGCACCGTGGACTTGTCCACGACCACGCGGTAGCCGTCCATGTGGCGGCCGATGCCGCGCGCGGCGGCGAGCACGTACTGCAGGTCGGCCGAGCCGTCCTCGTCCGGCGGCGTGCCGACGGCGATGAACTGGATCTCGCCCCAGCGCGCCGCGCGCTCGACGTCGGTGGTGAAGGACAGCCGCCCCGCCTCGACGTTGCGGCGCACGATCTCGAGCAGGCCGGGCTCGTGGATCGGGATCTCGCCCTCCTCGAGGATGCGGATCTTCTCCGCGTCCACGTCCAGGCACAGCACCTCGTTGCCCACGTCGGCGAGGCAGGCGCCCGACACCAGGCCGACATAGCCCGTGCCGATGACGGTCAGTTTCATCGTGATTCTCCCTTGTCTAAAGATTTCAATGCTTGGCCCCGGGTCGCAGCAGGCGGCGCAGGCGCGCCCGCAGGCGCGCGAGCAGCCCCGGCCCGTTGAGGCGGTCGTACCGCGCCACCAGCGGCTGCACCGCGGCGACGAACTGCTCGAGCGAGGCTGCCGCCCGGGCTTCGGCAAACAGGCGGTGGCTCGCCTCCGAGATCGCGCGGCGCTGGCGCACCAGCGCCTTGCGGCGGCGGCCGAGCGGCACGCTGCCGGGCGCGACCCGCTTCAGCGGCACCCAGCGTCCGGCGCGGCGGTCGTCGGCGAGGCGCACGGCGAGGCCCTCGCGGCGATGGCGGAAGTTGCCGCCCTGGGATTCGGCCGCCCGCTCCGGCGCCAGCGCGTCGAGCACCAGCTCGCCGCGTTGCCGGCCCTCGGCGAGGAGCCGTGCGATGGTGGCGTTGCGGGTCAGGGCGATGTTGGTGCCGCGCCAGTCGGCACGGTATTCCGGCAACCAGGCGTCGCCGAAGACGACGTCCGCGGTCTCGGCGAAGATGTCGTCGCAGTAGTTGCAGGCATTGAGCTGGAACATGCCGTGGCCCCAGTTGCCCCCCTGCAGCGTGAACGTCGGCCGCGTGATCCAGTCGCTCGCACCCTTGCGCTGCACGGCGAAGTCGTAGCGCCCGGCGTCGCGTCCCGGCGCCTTGACGCGGAAATCCACCGCCTTCACCTCGTCCGGCGCCACGCCGCACTGCCAGGCGAGGAACTCGGCGAAGGCCGCCGACTTCAGGTGGCCGCAGACGAGGCCGATGAAATAGCGCAGCTGGCGGGCGAGCGCCGGGTCCTCGAGGCAGGCGAGGCGCGCCGCCCTGACGAAGCAGGGCACGCCGATGAAGGCGTAGCGCAGGCCGTCGCCGCGGATCGCCTCGACCGCGGCGGCGAAGCTGGTCGAGTAGTAGGCCGACTTGCGCCGCGTGCGAATCTCGTCGAGCGAGCGCGAGACGCTGTAGCTGAACAGCTCGTCGTCGCCGCGGCCGACGTGGATCACGCCGTCGACCAGCCCCTCCTCGAGCAGCCGGCCGGCAAGCCAGCTCGTCATCCCGCCCGAGCTGCTGTCGTTCAGGTAGGCGTCGGCGGCCACCCGGCCGGCATGGATGGAGAGGTATTTGCCGAGGCGGGGGTCGGAGAACGGCATGTCCTCGATCACGCGCGCGGCGATGGCGTCCTCGTCCGCCGCCTCGTGCGCGAACGGACACACCCGGCTCGCCGCCGCGAGCACGTCGTCGGCGGCGTGCGCGAGTTCGGCGACGTAGAAGCCGTGGCGCCCGCGGCGCATCTCGATCGCGCCGCGCGTCGCCACCGCGCACGCCCCGCAACCGACGCACATGTCGTTATCAACCACCTTCCGGATCGTAGGCTTCACGCATTTCCTCTTCTTGAGTTCCGGCACCGCGGCCAGGCGGCGCGGGCACGGTCGCCCTTGCTAGGCAAAATTGAGCCGCGACAGCTCGCGCACGAGCGGGAGCTGGGCGGCGATGTGGTCCTTGACCTCGTCGAGGCGGTCGAGCACCTCGTCCGCCACCGACGCAATGCGCGCGCCGAAGCCCGTGCTCGGCTCGACGCACAGCGACTCGGTGCCGAACAGCTGCATCAGGCCCTCGACCTTGCCCTGCGTGGCGAGCGTGATCGCCGGCACCGCGTTGTAGAAGGCCATGATCGCCAGGTGCATGCGCCCGGTGACGACCAGCTCGGCGCGCGCGGTGAGGCCGCGGATCGCCGCCGGCGGCAGCAGGGTGTCAATCAGCAGCGTGTCGGCATCGGCCAGGCGGGCATGGATCTCGCGGCAGATCGTCATGTCGTCGGCGCCGGGGCGCGACACGTGCGGCAGCAGCACCACGGTCAGCCCGCGCGCGCGCAGGCGGCCGATCAGCGCCAGGTATTCGTCCACCTGCGACAGCGCGCGCCCGACCAGGCCGCTCGCATTGACGAGGGCGATGCGCGCATCCGCCGCCACGCCGCGCAGCAGCTCCGCGGCGGCGGCGTGATCGACGGCGTGCGCGGAAAACACGGTGTCGGCCGCATCGATGACGTTGTCCAGGCCATCGGCGCGCGCGCGCGCAGCCGACACCGGGTCGCGCAGCATCAGCCGCGTCCCGGCACGGGCGGCGGCACGCACCGCGTCGCGCGCCTGCGGATGGGCGCGGCCGTTCCAGCTGAAACCGAGGACGCGCGCCGGCACCCCGGCCTGGCGCGCGAGGCGCGCAAGGTTGGCGCGGTTGACCGAGGCGCGGCGGTTGTACGCGCCGTCCATGATGTCGGCGCCGACCACCGCGACCGAGCGCGCCCCGCGCAGCAGACGGCGGTAGCGCCGGATGTCGCCGAGGCGGCGCGGCAGGCCGCCATACACCAGCGTCTCCAGCGCCAGCACCTGCGTGCGCGCGGCGTGGGCCGCCGGCACCGCGACATCGCGCGGCGCGCGCACGACGATGACGACCTCGCCCTCGGTGTTGTCGAGGAAGGCCTCGATCATCGCCTGATCGCCGATGTTGCCGCCGCCCGGCGGCGCGATCAGGACATGTCGCCCTGCGGCGCTGCCCTGCCCCGGCGTCAGCGCGAAGACCACGCTGTCGACGAGCGCCAGCAGCGCCGGTTCGGCCGCCGCGTCCCGCAGCCCCGATTTCAAGCGACTAACCCAGCCTGGCTTGGCCCCCATGTGCTCTCCTTGTTTCCCTGAATACGAAAAGACCGCCACCCGCCGGGCCCGCCGTCAGCGCGAGCCGAGCAGCGCGCGGCTGCGCAGGATGTCGGCCACGCTGCGGCGGAAGGCGGGCCACAGCGCGACCAGCAGCAGCAAGGCCGCGGCCATCGCCGCCGTGCCGACCGCCAGCCGCGCGGCGAGCGAAGCCGCCAGTTGCGCCGAGGCCTGCGCCGAGGCGAGGCCGCACAGGCCATACGCCAGCATCAGGCGCAGGGCGTTGCCGAACATCGCGCCGACCGGCGCGCCCGAGCCGCGCAGCCAGGCGAGCGCCCACAGCCACGCCAGCGCGATGCCCGCCGAGAACGCGATCGCGACCCCGTGCACGCCCCACTGCGCGCCGACGACGATGCCGGCGATGACGAGCACGCGTGAGCACAGCGTGAAGCGCAGGTGCGAACCGGTGAGCCCCTTCGACAGGAACACCCAGTAGCTCGCCGAGCTCGCGCCCTGGAACACGCCGGCCAGCGCCAGCAGCTGGAAGATCGGCACCGCCGGCGCCCACTGCGGCCCGAGCACGAGCACGATCAGCGGCTCGGCCTGGGCGCAGGCGAAGGCGAAGATGGCGATGATGACGTGCAGCATCAGCGCCTGGCCGTGGAGCAGGAAGCGGCCGTAGCGCTCGCTGTCGTCGTGCAGGCGCGACAGCACCGGCAGCGCGATCGAGGTCGCCGGCGCGTTGATCTGGTTCAGCGGCAGCATCAGCAGCTGGTAGGCGCGGTTGTAGAGGCCCAGCATGTCGGCGCCGAAGCGCTGGCCGATGATCAGCGCGTCGATGTTGCGGCTGAGGTAGGTGATCAGCTGCGTGCCCATCAGGCTGCTGCCGTAGCGCAGGAAGAGCCCCATGCCGGCGCCGCGCCGCGGCAGGCCGGGGCGCCAGCCGCCGCTCGCCACCACCAGCATCAGCAGCGTCGCCGCGATCTGGCCGAGCTGCTGGCCCACCAGCGCCCAGTAACCGTGGCCGCGCAGCGCGAGCGTGACGCCGAGCGCGAGCCCCACCGCCTGCCCGCCGACGTCGACCGCGGCCAGCCGGCCGAAGCGCATGTCGCGGTTGAGCTGGGCGCGGTACTGGGTGGCGAGGCCGTTGAGGAGGAAGGTCAGCGCCAGCGCCTGCGCGATCGGCTCCAGCCGCGGCTGGTCGTAGAAGGCGGCGATCGCCGGCGCCGCCGCATACACCCCGAGCGCGAGCACGAGGCCGATCGCGCTGTTGATCCAGAACAGGTTGCTGCGCTGCTGCGCCGACACGCTGCGCGCCTGCACCGCCGCCGACGACAGGCCGAAGTCGCGCAGTACCTCGCCGATGCCGACGACCGCGGTGACCATCGCCAGCAGGCCGTAGTCGCCCGGCGCCAGCAGGCGGGCGAGCACGACGATGCCGCCGAACTGGAGCAGGATCTTGCATGCCTGCCCGCTCATCGTCACCAGCGCGCCGCGCGCGGCGGTCTGGCCGAGCCGCGGCGTCACCGGCGCGGCGGCGGCCGAAGCGTGGTCCGCGCCCATTCAGGCCTCCACCGGCGTGCCGCGCAGCGCCGCCAGGTAGGCGTGGAAGTGGCGCCGCCCGGCATCGCCCCACTCGCGGCCGGAGAAGTCCGGCCGCGGCGCGCGCGGCGTGCTGCGCACCTGCGCCAGCGCGGCGGCCAGGGTGTCGGCGTCGAGCGTGCCGTCGTACAGATGCACCCAGCCCGGGCCGACCTCGGCGGCGAGCGCCTCGTTCGCCGTGTTGCGCGGCACCAGCACCGGGCGGTCGAGCGACAGCGCGAGCAGCAGCGAGCCGGAGTTGAGCATCTGGCGGAAGGGCAGCACGACCAGCTCGGCCTGGCCGATCTCGTGCGCGAGCCTGGCGTCGTCCACATAGGCGAGCAGCGCGCCGATGCGCGCATCGGCGGCGCAGGCCGCGGTGATGCGCCGGCGCAGCGCCTCGTTCGCCGGATGGCCGACGATGCGCAGGCCGGCTTCCGGCGCGCGCGCCGGATCGAGCGCGAGGAAGCTGTCGAGCAGCGTCTCCACCCCCTTGTAGGGACGGATCAGGCCGAAGTACAGCAGCCGCCCCGGCACCGTCGGCGGCACGTCCATGCCGGCGAACCAGTCGCGGTAGTGGCCGTGGAGGATGGTCACGGTCTGCGGCGCGCGCGTGGCCGTCACCGCATTGAGGCGGATCCACAGCCGCGTGCGGCGGTCGAGCAGGCGTAGCAGCAGGCGCTCGAAGGCGCTCGCGCCCTCGTGCGGCGCGAGGTTGTGCAGCGTGCGCACCACCGGCCGCCGCGCCAGCGCGGTGCGCGCGAGCAGCGCGAGGAAGAGCGCGTACTGCAGCGCCCTGCTGCGCTCGGGTGCGCGCAGCAGGAACTCCGGCCAGTGCACGTGGAACACGTCGTAGCGGCCGAACAGCGCGGTGCGCCAGGAGAAGAACGCGACCTCGGCATGGGGCGCGACCGCCGCCACCACCTGCTTCACGTAGGGGTTGTCACTGTCGGCCTGGGGCCGCAGCGACTGCAGCACCGTGATCGGTCGCCGGCCCTGGTCGGGCATGATCGTGGCTCCCATAGATGTCTCCGAAGATGCCCGGCAGCCGGACTCAGAACTGGAAATAGATGAAGGTCGCGCCGCCGGGCGACAGCGCGAGCAGGCCGAGCGCGAGGCCGGCGAGCACCCCGCCCTGCAGCAGCAGCGGCGAGCGCAGGTAGCCGCGCGCGGCAAGGCCGAACAGCCCCGGCGGCAGGTAGTGCAGCAGCACCGCGAGCAGCAGCGTGAGCACGCCGACCGCGGTGAAGGGGGCGTGATCGCTCAACGGCCGCAGCATCGCGCCGAGGTAGGCGGCGGCGCTGTCGAGGTCGGGCGCGCGGAACAGGATGCGCGAGAAGGCGACCACCTGGAAGGTCAGCACGATCGCCACCAGCTGCGCGCCGAGGCCCGCGGGCTGCGCCGGCAGCCCCCTCGCCTCGCGCCGGCCGCGGCGCCAGCGCTCGAAGCAGACGAAGCTGCCGTGGATCAGGCCGTAGACGATGAAATTCCAGCCCGCGCCGTGCCAGAAGCCGATTGCGACGAAGGTGATGTACAGGTTCAGGTACACGTTGCCGTGCTTGGAGCCGCCGATGCCGAAGTACAGGTAGTCGCGGAAGAAGCCCGACATCGAGGTGTGCCAGCGCTGCCAGAAGTTCGACACGCTCAGCGCCTGGTAGGGGCGGTCGAAGTTGGTCGGCAGATCGAAGCCGAGCAGCTTGGCGACGCCGCGCGCGATGTCGGTGTAGCCGGACAGGTCCATGTAGAGCTGGAAGCTGAAGGCATAGACGGCGACGAGCAGGAACAGCGGCGAGTACTCGCCCGGCGCGCCGAAGGCAGGGTTCACCAGATGCACCGCGAGCACGTCGGCGAAGGCCATCTTCTTGACGAAGCCGCGCACGATCAGCACCAGCCCCTCCTCCAGGCGCGCGCGGCTGTCGGCCGGCGGCTGCTCGAGCTGCGGGATGAACTGGCGCGCGCGCGTGATCGGCCCCGACAGCACGGTGGGGAAGAAGGCGACGAAGAGGGCGAAGTCGCGGAAGCTCGCGGTCGGCTGCTCGCGCCCGCGGTAGATGTCGAGCGTGTAGGACAGGCTCTGGAAGGTGAAGAAGGAGATCCCCACCGGCAGCAGCAGCTGCAGCAGCGGCAGATCGGCCTCGACGCCGAAGGACGCGAGCAGCTGCGCCGCGCTGCCGATGAAGAAGTCCGCGTACTTGAAGTAGCCGAGCACGCCGAGCGAGACGGCGAGCGCAAACGCCAGCCACAGCTTCCTGCCGCGCGCCGTGGGGCTGTCGGCGATGCGGCGCCCGGCGACGAAGTTCACCCCGCTCATCAGCAGCAGCAGCGCCGCGTAGCGCCAGTCCCAGCACATGTAGAAGTAATAGCTGGCGACGAGCAGCAGGTTCTTGCGCGCATCGAAGCGGTGCAGCAGGACGCGGTTCAGCGCGAACACGGCGCCGACGAAGAGGAGGAAATGCAGTGACTGGAAGGACATGGCGGGTCAGGAACCGAGGAGGTCGCCGCTCACGAGGAAGGCGAAGATCGTGTCTGCCGCCAGCCGCTCGCCGGCGGGGGCGAAGTGGCTGGCGTCGGCGAAGTAGCGCCGGCCGCCCGGAATGCGCTCGTGCAGCGGCAGCACCGGCACGCCGAGGCGGCGGCCGACGTCGACGATCTCGGCGTTGTGGCGGTCGTAGAGCGCGTTCAGCCCGGGCAGGTCGAAGCAGGGATTGAAGTAGCGCGCCTGCTCGGACAGCCGCATCTGCTCCTCCACCGGCTGCTCGGCGCGGTAGGCGCGGGCGTTGGTCGCCAGCAGCAGCGGCACGCCGGCGCCGTGCGCCGCCGCCACCAGGCTTTCGAGGCGGCCGCGGTAGGGCGCGAGGTCGACCGCATCGGGGTCGCGCACCGTCTTCCTGCCGGGCGAGGCGGTACGCAGGAACACCGTCTTGCGCCGCACCGCATCGACCGTCAGCAGCCAGCCCGGCAGCGTCAGCAGGGGCAGGCCCTGGCGCTGCGCGGCCGGCACCGAGGCGTTGTCGCGGCAGTAGTCGGCGAAGTCGTTGAAGCCGGGATAGGCGATGACGAGGTCGGGCCGCAGCGGCAGCACGATCTGCCGCAGCATGCGCACCTGGTCGGCGAGCCGATAGCCCGAGATGCCGGCATTGACGACCTCGACCTGGCGCCCGGGATAGCGCTGGCGCAGGCGTTCGCCGAGCAGCGCGGCGAAGGTCGCCTCGTTGCTGTGCGCCATCTCGCCCATCACCGTGGAGGCGCCGACGACGGCCACGCGCAGGCTGCCCGGCGCGCGCGCGGGCGACACCTCCGGGCTGCGCAGCCCCAGGCTGTTGGTGCGGATCTCCACTTCCTTGCCGGGGAAGACGCGGTTCGGCCGCAGCAGCTTGAGCCCGGTGCGCTCGTCCTCGACGTAGCGTGTCTCGCCGCGCAGGGCGTTGAACACGCTCTGGCCGAAGCGCAGGTGGGAGCGGACCTGCAGCACCGCCTCGAGCACGACGAAGATCGCCGCCGCGGCGAGCACGATGGCGCCGATGCGCCGCCCCGCGCCGGTCTCGATGGTGCCGTTCATCGCGCCGCTCATCGCGCCGCCGCCGCGCGACAGCGCCACGCCCGCAGCATGAACAGCGGGTTGCCGATGACGTAGCGCTGGAACAGGCGGCGCGGCTCGCGCAGCAGGCGGTAGGCCCACTCGACGCCGAGGCGGCGCACCCAGTGCGGCGCACGCTCGACCTTGCCGCCGAGGAAGTCGATGATCGCCCCGCCGCACACGACCAGCGGCGCGCCCGGCGCGGTCGCCCGGATCAGGCGGGCGACGCTCTCCTGCTTGGGCATGCCCATGCCGAGCACGATCAGCTCCGGGCGCTGCGCGCGCGCCTGCTCGCAGTAGAACTCGGCGTCGTGGAAGCCGTGCTCGCGCGACACCACCTCCACCCCGAACTCGGCCTCGCAGCGCGCCGCGGCGGCGCCGAGGTAGGGTTCGGCGGTGCCCCACAGCGCCACGCGCCGGCCGCGATGGGCGGCGAGCAGCTGCGGGATGAAGTCGGTGCCGTTCATGTTCAGCCCCGGCTCGACGTCCTGCATGCGATACAGCATCGCCATGCCCGAACCGTCGCGCAGCAGCACGTCGGCGTCGCACAGGGCGCGGAAGAAGGCAAAGTCGGCCATCACCGAGTTCATCGCGTGCGCATTGACGAAGGCGACGATGCGCGGCTGCGTGCCGCCGACGAGCTCATCGACGAGCTGGCCGGCCCCGGCCTCGCTGGTGACGGTGCGGATGCGGCGCAGGACCTGCGTCCAGCGCGACTGCAACAGGGTGGATTGGTTCATGACGCGTCCCTCCGCGAGCGCACCCAGTCCACCTGGCGGCGGCAGACGAAGCGCAGATAAAGCGGAACCTTGGCCAGCGCATACAGCGGTGCGCGGACGAGGTCCCCGAACGAAACGATGTGGCGGCCGCAGCCGGCCCAGCCCAGCAGCACCGCGGCACCCAGCAGCGCGCAGGCGGCGGCGGCAAGCATCAGCGGCAGCGCCCCGCCGCCGGCGGCGAACAGCGCGCCGGCCAGCGCCAGCGCCGCGAGCACGGCCAGCGTCAGCAGCGCCAGCGGCGGCACGCACAGGTCGAGCACGAGCGCGGCCAGGCGCCAGTCCAGGCGCAGCAGCGCGGCCAGCAGCAGGCGCGGCCCCGCGCCGACGATCATGCCGAGGTGGCCGTGCTCCCAACGCGTGCGCTGCGAGCGCGCGCCCTCCTCCGAGGACGGAAACACGCTCGTCACCAGCGCGTCGGCGCAGAACAGCGGCGCCTGGCCGGCGCGGGCGAGGTCGAGGCCGAGCTTGAGGTCCTCGACGATGTGCCCGCTCGCCAGCTCGGCGTCGCGCAGCGTCGCCCACGGGAAGGCCATGCCGGCGCCCATGAGCTGGCAGGGCAGGCCCAGGCGCGCGTAGCCGAGCGGGCGCAGGTAGTTCTTCACCGCCCAGGCGAACTCGGCGATGCGCAGCTTGAGCCCGGCGCCGGCCGGCGCCCGCATCAGGTACAGCGCCTGCACCGGCCGCCCGCTTGCGCCGCAGCGGCGCGCGAGGCGGTCGAGCGCGCCCTTGCCGAGGCGGCAGTCGGCGTCGACGATCACCACCAGCTCGGGTGGCGCCGCCTCCAGCTCGCGCACGCCGAAGTCGAGCGCGTAGCCCTTGCCGCGGCGCAGCGGATCGTGGCGCTCGACCACTTCGGCGCCCGCCGCGCGCGCCAGCGCCGCGGTGTCGTCGCTGCAGTTGTCGGCGACGACGACGAGGCGGTCGCCCGCGGCGAGCTGGGCGCGGAGGCCGTGCACGGTGGCGCCGATGCCGAGCGCCTCGTCGTGCGCCGGCACCAGCACCGCCAGGCGCGGCCGGCGCACCGCCGGCCCGGCGCGGCGGCAGCGCGGCGCCAGCGCGGCGAGGATCTGCACCAGCAGCACCGCGATCGGCACCAGCAGCAGCGCGGCGAGCGCGCTCAGCACGAAGGCGAGCAGGTTCACTGGACTACCCTCCTGTCGCTACGCGACGCAGGGTCGGCTTTGCACAGCCGACCCGTTCCGCAGGCGCGGAGCAGTGCTCCGCGAAACCCCTGCTCCACCCTCCCCGAGGGAGGAAGAGCGCCCCCTTCGGGCGGCCGGGCGGGGGCGCTCATGCGCACACCTCGCGGAAATGGCCGGCGAGCTTGGCCGCCTCGCGGTCGACGTCGTGGCGCTCGAGCACGCGGCGGCGGCCGGCCTCGCCCATGCGCTCGAGCTCGGCGGCGGGGGTGGCGAGCACCGTCTCCAGCACCGCGGCCAGGGTGTCGACCGAGCCGGCCGGGAACAGCCAGCCGTTCTCCTGCGGCCGCACCAGCTCCGGGATGCCGGCGACGTAGGTGGTGGCGACCGGGCGGCGCAGCGCGAGCGCTTCCATGATCACCACCGGCAGGCCCTCGGCGAAGCTCGGCAGCACCAGCGCGCGCGCGGCGAGGAGCTCGTCACGCACCTGCGCGCTGCTGATCCAGCCGGTGATGCGCACCTTGCCTGCCAGGCCGTGCTGCGCCACCAGGCGCTCGATCTCGCCGCGCAGCTCGCCGTCGCCGGCGAGCACCATCTCGAAGGCGATGCCCTTCGCCGCCAGCTGCGCAAGCGCCTCGACCAGCAGCAGCTGGCCCTTCTGCTCGCACAGGCGGCCGACGCACACCAGCCGCGGCGCGGCCGGCGCCGGCGCCGGCGGCACGTCGTGGAAGGCCGCCTCCAGCCCGCAGTGGACGACCTTGACCCGCTTCCACAGCCGGTGCTCGGCCCAGCGGAAGAGCTGGCTGCGGCCGAAGGAGCTGATCGCGACGGCGAAGGCGGCGCGGCGCAGCTTCTCGGCGGTGCCGAGGAACTGCGGCTTGTCGAACTCCTCCGGCCCGTGCACGGTGAAGCTGTACGGCAGGCCGGCGAGCGCATTGACCAGCATCGCGACCTCGGCCGGGTTGGGGCCGACGTGCGCGTGCACGTGACGCGCACCGAAGGCGCGCAGCGCCGGCAGGGCACGGCAGGCCTCGGCGAGGTAGATCAGGTGGTAGGGCCAGGGCCGGTCGGCGCGCCGCCCCATGCGCAGCGCCAGGCGCAGCGCGGCGTACAAGCGCCCCGGCGTGCGCAGCGCGACCTGCGCCACCGCCCGCGCCAGCGCGCCGATGCCGCCCTGCAGCAGGTAGGTCGTGCGCGCCTGCTCGCTGCGGTCCTCGGCGTCGACGAGTTCGGCGTCCCAGCCGCGCACCGCGAGGCGCAGCACCTCGAAGCCCTGCCGCTCGAGGGCGAGGATCTCGCGCCGGATGAAGCTGTGGCTGACCTTCGGGTACTGGTTGATCAGGTAGGCGATCTTCACCGTCCGCCCTCCGTGACGAAATCTGCGTGGTCCACGACTTCCTTCCCTTGTTCCGAACCTTCTTCCGAACCTTGTGCCGCAGGCCGCGGCGGCGCGCGCCGCGCGGCGACGATGCGTGCCGGGCTGCCGACCGCGGTGGCGCCGTCGGGCACGTCGCACAGCACCACCGACAGCGCGCCGATGCGGCAGCCGTTGCCGATGCGCACGCCGCCGAGCACCTGCGCATAGGCGCCGAACTCGACGTCGTCGCCGATCACCGGCGCCGGCCCGCCCTCGTGGCGGTTGCCGATCGTCACCCCCTGGCGCAGCGTGCAGTTGCGGCCGATGACGGCGGCGGGATGGACGAAGACGCCGCCGAAATGCCAGATGCGCAGCCCGCCGCCGATCCGCGCGGTGTGCGGCAGGCTGATGCCGACCGCGGTCTCGACGACGCGGAAGGCGAGCCAGTAGCAGCCGCCGAGCAGCCGCGTCGCCAGGCCCGGCGCGCGCGCGGCGAGGCGACGGCCGAGGCGGTACACGGCCACCGCCCAGATCGACTGCTCCTTCAGGAAGGGGCGGCGCAGGCCGTAGCGGCGCAGGTCGGCGCGCCAGTCGGAATCAGCGCTCATCGGCAGCCTCTCGTTTCTGCACACAGCCGGCGGGGCTCATTGCCCGGCCCGCAGCAGTTCACCGCGGACCGTCGACGGGCCGCCGACACCGCTGCTGACGATCACGACGGGGATCACGCCGGCGCTGGGCCAGACGAAGTCGGCGGTCTCGCCGTCGGCGAGTTCCTGGCTGTCGTACACCGTCGCCCGGCTGACCTTGTCGCGCAGCTGGAAGCGCAGCCGCGCACCGCCGCTGGCCTCGGCCCGCACGCGGTAGGGCTGGCCCGCGACCGGCAGCGCCCACGCCACCGGGTGCATGCTGCGGCCGCTGCTGTTGATCATCACCGTGGGGGTGTCGGTGGGCGGGAACACCACCGCCTGCTGCCAGGTGTCGAATGTGCCGGAGACGGTGCCTTTCTGGCGGTGCCAGTAGCCGCGCATCGACAGCAGGTTCAGGTTGGTCTGCGGCGCGAACGGGCGGCCGTCGCCGTCCTCCCAGCCGTCGGTCGACACCACCTGGCGCAGGCCGAGGCGGATGCGCTCGAGGTCGGCGGCGACGACGGTGTTCCAGCCGCCGCGGTGCAGGTTGAAGCCCGCGCCGTTCTCGACGTAGATGGCGAAGGGCGTGCCCTTGTTGCGATCGACGACGTAGGCGCCATAGGTCTTCAGCGTCTCCGCCACCTTGCGCAGCGCCGGCGTGGCGAGCTGCTGCACGTCGAACTCGGGCGGCAGCATCAGCAGCGCGCCTTCGGGGATCTTGCCGGTGTTGGTCGTCGCCGCGTCGCGGTCGGCCGAGGTCGCCGGGAAGATGTAGGTCGGCTTCGGCGACAGGGCGTTGTAGGTCAGCGACATCGCCAGCGCGTGGCGGTAGAGCGCCTCGCCGTCGTCGATCTCGTGGCGGCGGATCAGGCCGCCGGAGGTCGGCACCGCCGCGGCGCGCGCGCCCGGGAAGGAGTGCGCCGGGTCGCCCCCGCCGCGGCCGGCGCGCCGGCGCCAGGCGTACTGCGCCGCCCTCCACTGCCCATCCCCCGGGCGCAGCGTGCAGTAGGCATG
>JANJTU010000324.1 GCA_024710965.1 Thauera sp.
TGCGTCGATGAACTGCTGCTCTACCTGGCGCCGATGCTGGTCGGCGACAGCGCGCACGGCCTCTTCAACCTCGCCGCGCTGACCCGGCTCGACGATGCGCTGCGGCTCGACATCCGCGATCTGCGGAAGATCGGCGATGACTTCCGCCTGATCGCACGTCCCGTCCGCCCGCAATCGTCATCCTAGACCTGCTCCTGGCGTGAAGCGCCCGCGCACCGGCGACAGGCTGTGCCGTGGCGCGAAGGCACCGACCGGCCACGGACTCTCGGGTGGCTCGACTCAGCCCACCGTCGCCGCGTGATGGCTGCCGCACACGGCGCAGCCCGGATCGCGGCCGAGCGTCACGCTGCGCCACTCCATCGCCAGGCCGTCGAGCAGCAGCAGGCGGCCGTCGAGCGAGGTGCCGCAGCCGACGATCAGCTTCAGCGCCTCGGCCGCCTGCGCACTGCCGATCAGGCCGACGATCGGCGCGAACACGCCCATCACCGCGCAGCGCACCTCCTCGAGATCCTCGCCCTCGGGGAACAGGCAGTGATAGCAGGCGCTGTCGGGCTTGCGCAGGTCGAACACCGAAACCTGGCCGTCGAAGCGGATCGCCGCACCGGACACGAGCGGCTTGCGGTGGGCGACACAGGCGCGATTGACGGCGTGGCGGGTGACGAAATTGTCGCAGCAGTCGAGCACCAGATCGGCCGCCGCCACCTGCGCGTCGAGCGCCGCCCCTTCCAGCCGGAGCGCGAGCGGCTCGACCTTCGTCAGCGGGTTGAGGCGGTGCAGCGTCGCCCGCGCCGACTCCACCTTCAACTGCCCCACCATCTCGGCCGAGTGCATGATCTGGCGCTGCAGGTTGGTCAGGTCCACGGTGTCGTTGTCGGCGATCGCGAGCGTGCCGACGCCCGCCGCCGCGAGGTACATCGCCGCCGGCGAACCGAGCCCGCCGGCGCCGACGATCAGCACGCGCGCACCGAGGATCGCCTCCTGGCCCTCGACGCCAACTTCGGGCAGCAGAATATGGCGGCTGTAGCGCAGGAGTTGGTCGTCGTTCATGAAGGCTTACTTGTATTCGCGCAGGTCGGGCGGCGTTTCATCGTGGTCGCCGTGCGGATGGTGGTCCCAGGCCTGGATGTAGACCTCGTTCGACTGCTTGAGCAGGCGCTCGGGGGAGATCAGGTTGTGGCGCTGGGTTTCCTCGCAGAAATACACCAGCGCGCGCACCAGCTTGGCATAGAGACCGTTGTCGAGCGCGAAGCCGGCATCACGCAGCGCGTCCTCGAGCGTCTCAAGCGAGTAGTCGAGCACCGAATAGCGCACGGTGAGGCTCAGCGGGTTGCCCGCCCGCTCCACCTGCAGGCCCTTGAGCACGCGCAGCGCCTGCCACGCGCGCTCGACCTGCCCCGGCGGCAGCGCCTTGAAGCGCAGTTCGCGCTCCTTGAAGAGGCCGGTGCCGGGAGCGGGATGGTCATGATGCCTGCCGGCCAGCTTGTAGGCGGTTTCCCGACGCATCATGTCCCTCCTGGCTTTATGGATTATTTTTTATTCTGGACGATCTGCAATCCCTTGAGAAGGTTGACCGCCTGCGCGAGCTGGTGGTCGTCCTTCCCGGCGAGCTCGAAGCGGGCCGGTTCCGCCTCGTCCTCACCGCCGGCACCCTGCTGGCGACGCTCCTGCTCCGCCTTGCGCTCGGCCTCGGGATCCTTGTCGTTGCCCAGGTGGCCCTGCAGGTCGGCCTCGCGCACGCGCCGGCTGGAGCCGTTGCTGCTTTCCTCGACGACGATGTCGGGCTCGATGCCCTTGGCCTGGATCGAGCGCCCGCTCGGGGTGTAGTAGCGCGCCGTAGTGAGCTTGATCGCGGTGCTGTTGTTCAGCGGCAGGATGGTCTGCACCGAGCCCTTGCCGAAAGTCTGTGTGCCCATCACCACGGCGCGCTTGTGGTCCTGCAGCGCACCGGCGACGATCTCCGACGCCGAGGCCGAGCCGCCATTGACCAGCACCACCATCGGCAGATTCTTCGCGCCCTCCGGCAACTTGCGCAGGAAGTCGTCGCGCGAGCCGCGCAGGTAGTCTTCCGGCGTTGCACGATACTCGCGCTTGGCGTCCTCGGTGCGGCCGTCGGTGGACACGACCAGCGTGTTGGCCGGCAGGAAGGCTGCCGCCACGCCCACCGCACCGTGCAGCAGCCCGCCCGGGTCGTTGCGCAGGTCGAGCACGAGACCCTGCAGCTGACCTTCGGCGCCGAGCCTGCCGAGGTGCTGCACGACCGAAGCGGCCGTGTTCTCCTGGAACTGGGCGATGCGCAGGTAGCCGTAGCCCGGCTCGACGACCTTCGACTTGACGCTCTGCACCTTGATCACTTCACGCGTCAGCGTCAGCACGACCGGGCGCGTCTCGCCCTTGCGCATGATGGTGAGGGTGATGTCGGTACGCGGCTTGCCGCGCATGCGCTTGACCGCGTCGTTCAGGCTCATGCCCTTCACCGGCGTGTCGTCGAGCTTGACGATCAGATCGCCGGCCTGCACGCCGGCGCGGAACGCGGGCGTGTCCTCGATCGGCGAGATCACCTTGACGAAGCCGTCCTCCATGCCGACCTCGATGCCGAGGCCGCCGAACTCGCCCTGCGTGCCCACCTGCAGGTCCTTGAACGCTTCCGCATCGAGATAGGCCGAGTGCGGATCCAGCCCCGACAGCATGCCGCTGATCGAGTCGGTGATCAGCTTCTTGTCCTCGACCGGCTCGACGTAGCCCTGCTTGATCGCGTTGAACACGTCGGCATAGGCCCGCAGTTCCTCGACCGGCAGCGGCACCTGCGGTGTGCGGTCGGCGTTGGCGGAGAAATTGAGGCTGATCATCACGCCGGCGAACACGCCGGTCATGACGAGGCCGAGCTGCTTCAGCTTGCTGCGCATGAGAACTCCATCGGTGAAGCGGCCCCCTCGGACCGTTCGCGCCGGATTGTCTAGTTGAGTCGCACCCATTGCATCGGGTCGAGCGGCCGACCCTGATGACGGATTTCGAAGTATAAACCCGATTCCGCCCCCCCTCCGCTGGCGCCCACGCTGGCAATCGCGTCGCCGCCGCCCACTGCGTCGCCCACTTCCTTCAGCAGGGCATCGTTGTTGCCATAGACCGAAAGATAGTCGCCGCCGTGGTCGATGATGATCAGGTTGCCGTAGCCGCGCAGCCAGTCCGAATACACCACCTCGCCGGCCGCCACCGCGCGCACGTCGGCGCCCGAGCCGGCACGGATGAAGACGCCCTTCCAGGTGGTTCCGCCTTCCGCCCTTGGAGCACCGAAGCGGCCCACGAGTTCGCCGCGCACGGGAAAGCGCAGCTGGCCGCGCAACTGGGCGAAGCGCACGCCGGTGGGCGTGGGGCCGGCGCTGCGGCGGGCCTCGCCCACCACCGGCTCCGCGCGCCGCGCCGCGGCCGGCGTCGATGGGGCCGCGGCCACCGCGCCAGCGTCGGACCGCGCCGCCGCCCGCGCCTGCGCGGCGCGCTCGGCGGCGGC
>JANJTU010000343.1 GCA_024710965.1 Thauera sp.
CTCGGACGCCTTGGAGGTGACGTGGAAGATGTGGCCGAAACGCAGCGCCTGCTCCGCGGCGACGAAGGGTGGACGCGGCGCCGCGGGCGCGGGCGGGTGGAAGCGGCGCACGTGATCCAGGCTGTTGCGCATCAAGCTCTGCAGACGCGCGCGGCAGCGCTCCGCAACGTCCGCGGGATGGCGCCCTGCGGCGGCGAGGGTGGCGGCGATCAGGTCGGCGAGCGGGGTCGCCTCGGCCAGCGGCTGCCACTCGCCATCGCCGCCGATCAAGGCGATCGGGGCCAGGCGGTGGTAGCCGATGGGCGAGAAGTAGCTCAGGGCGCCGGCCAGGCAGTACCCGCTGCGGTCGAACGGCAGCAGAAACGGCATCAGCCCGGCGGCCCGCCACTGCTCGAACTGCAGACGCAAGTCGGCCGGGTCCGCCTCGCCGGGCGCAAGACGCGGGTCGACCCGGCCGCTCTCGCGGCAATACGTGTTGAAGTACTGCTCCACTAGGCGGCGTTCCACCGGGGGAAGTTGCAGCAAGCATGAGGACATTCGGATCCTTCCTTTAACTTTGCAGACGACTGGCGAGGACGGCATGGCGGCCGCCGCAGGCCAGGAGGCCGGTGGCGAGGAACAGGGCCGCCACCGCCCACAGCAGGTTTGCCGGCGCGAGGATCGGCATCAGCAGCATGACCAGGAGCGGGCCGAGCAATTGGCCGAGGACCATGAAGCTCCTGCTCAGTCCGGTCAGGTGGCCGTAGGCCGAGGCCGGCAGTTGCCGGCTGCAGGCCAGCAGCATCGACTGCGCCAGGGCCGCGTAGCACGCGCCGTGCACGATGCGCAGCAGGGCGACCAGCCACATCTCATCGACCACCACCAGCAGGCCGATGGACAGCACGCAGCCGAGGGCGGCCAGGATGAAGTGGCGCCGAGGCTCGCCACGGTCGTTCAAATGGCCCCACAGCGGGGCCGCGAGCATGGCGGCGAGCCAGCCCAGCGCATGCAGCAGCCCGGTCTTGCTGGCGATGGCCCCGGTCGCGGGGAAGCGCGCGGCGAGGTAGAGCGCGAACACGTTGACCAGCGCGAAGGCGGCGGCCTGAGCCAGGCAGGCGGCGAGCATCCAGTTGCGCAGGTCGGCGTCGGCGAGCACGCCGCGCAGGCCGGCGAAGGGCGGCGCGTCGGCGGCAGGCGGGGTTTTGGCGGGCTCGCCGAGCTGGCTCCACAGCAACAGGCCGGCGATGCCGGTCGCGAGCGCCGTGGTGGTCAGCAGCGGCTCTAGCGACCAGTAGTCGAGCATTGCGCCGCCCAGCACCGGCCCGGCCAGGCAGCCGCAGGCGATCGCGCTCTCCTGCAGCCCCAGCGCGCGGCCGCGTGAGGTTTCCGCGCTGGCGTGACCGATGAAGGCGGTGAGGACCACGCCGATCGTGCTGAAGCCTTGCAGCAGGCGGCCCAGCATGAAGCCGTAAATGCTCGCGCTCAGGGCCATCAGCAGCATGCTGGCGATGAACACCGCCAGCGAGGCGAGCAGCATGCGGCGATAGCCGAAGCGGTCGCACCACTTGCCGACCGACGGGGCGAAACACAAGGTGCCCACCGCCGGTGCGGCCAGCGCCAGGCTGCTCCAGCGCGCCGCGCCAACGGCATCGACCCCGCTCAGCGTCGCCACGTACAGTGGCATGATCGGTACCAGCACCATCAAGCCGAGCGTCGTCACCGCCTGGCAGGCCAGCAGCAGCGCGAGATTGCGCGAAGGCGGCGACACGGCACTCATCGCTCAGCAGCGGCCGGGGAGCAGCGGGTTGTCCAGGCGCCCCATGGCGCTGGGCATGCCGGTGCCGAACCCGGCGCGGCCGAGCAGCGGCGCCAATACCTGCTTGAAGGGCCAGCTCGGTTCGTCCAGCAACAGGCTTCGGGTCGATGCGGCGATCTGCTCCGGCAGGGGCACGCGCACCAGGCAGGCTTCCAGGACGCTGCGGAGAATCCGCCAGCCGTGCGCCTCGTCCCGGCCGTAGCGTTCGGCCAGGGCGGCGATCATGGCGTAGAGGTTCACCTCGATGGCGAGGGTCTGCAGGTAGGCGAGCAGCTCGCGGGGCGTGGCCAGTTCAAGCGTGTTGGGCGTGCTGCGGTCGATGACGTAGTCCGGCACCGCCACCCCCTGCGCGTTCATCAGCGGCGGGCAGATGCGCAGGGTGTCGTGGTCGCGCAGGACGATCGCGGCGATGCCCCGGCCGCGGATGGCGAGCAGCACGTTCTGCCCGTGCAGCTCGGGCATGACGCCGCACGCGAGGCAGCGCAGGCCCAAGTCCAGCAAGGCGCCGGCCACTTCGGCGAACAGCGTCCAGGCCTCGTCTTCCGCGGCGGCGGCTCCGAGGAGTCGGTTGAACGCAGGCAGCGCGCCATCGGCCGTGACCACCGGCAGGGCCGCCATCGGAACCAGCCGGGCGTCGGGCAGCGAGGGGTAGCGGCGAACCAGGCAGGCGAGCTCACCCGGTTCGGCTTCGAGCGCGTCGCGCTGGCGCAGCGCCCACCAGTGGTTCTCGTCGCACAGCAGCAGATGCGACGCCAGCCACTCGTCCCGCTCGCGCAGCTTCTCGAGGCAGGCGCTGGCGAGCGTCGCGTTGTGCAGGTAGCGCGGCGGCAAGGTTCGGACGGCGCCCAGGGCATTGACCGAGAGCGCCAGCTTGAGGTGCACGCCCCGGCGGCCGATGACGGCGAGCGAGCGCAGCGAGGCGGTCGGAATCGCCGCCCCCGGCCCGGTTCCAAGCGCGATGCAGTCGGCGAGCGCGGCCGACGCGCCGCGTTCGAGGTGCGCCCACTGCCAGGGGTGAACCGGCATCCACAACCAGGCATCACCATGGGCGCCGCGCGCATGGGCGGTGGTGGCAAGGCGATCGTGCTGCGCGGGGTCGAGCAGCGCTTCCGCGACCGGCTGGCCGGCGGCGCCGGCGCTGCCTCGCACCCGGTCCCGTCGCACGGCCACCCATTGCAGCGGGATGGCCGCCGCCACCTCGGGCGCATAGGCCGAG
>JANJTU010000001.1 GCA_024710965.1 Thauera sp.
CGACATACTGGCGCTGCAGCACCGCCTGCAGTGCGCGCACCTGGTCGCGGCACGCGGCGGCCTCCTCGAAGGCCAGCCGCTCGGCTGCCGCATGCATGCGCGCGCTCAGGTCGTCGATGACCTCGGACGCCCGCCCGTCGAGAAAACGCGCCGCCAGGCGCACGTCCTCGGCGTAGGCCTGCGCGTCGATCAGCCCGACACAGGGCGCTGTGCAGCGCTTGATCTGATGCAACAGACAGGGCCGCGAACGGTTCTGGAACACCGAATTCTCGCAGGTGCGCAGCCGGAAGGTCTTCTGCAGCAGGTGGATGCTCTCGCGCACCGCCCACGCGTTCGGAAACGGCCCGAAGTAGCGCGCGCCCTTCGCGAAGGCGCCGCGATGATAGGCCAGGCGCGGGTAGGCGTCGCCCGACAGCTCGATGTAGGGGTAGGACTTGTCGTCGCGGAACAGGATGTTGTAGCGCGGCGCGAGGCTCTTGATGAGGTTGTTCTCGAGGATCAGCGCCTCGGCCTCCGAGCGCGTCGGCGTGACGTCGACGCGCACGATCTGCGCCACCATCATTGCGATGCGCGGACTCGGCTGGGTGCGCTGGAAGTAGCTCGAGACGCGCCGCTTGAGGTTTTTCGCCTTTCCGACGTAGAGCACCCGCTCGGCCTCGCCGATCATGCGATAGACCCCCGGCTCCTCGGGCACCGTGCGCAGGAAGGCCTTGGCGTCGAATTCGGGGGTCGGCTTTGGGCCGGGCTTGGGGTCGGTCATCTGCTCTGGGGTCCTTCTGCCAGCCGCGAGTCGCGGCCGCGGGCGCGCACATTCATCGGCTTGCGAGCGGGCAAGGCGCGCGCGTGCGAGCGCCCATGGCCGAGGTGCGCGGCTTATCGTCGAGCAAGAATCATACCGTAACCATGCCCAGCCTGATCAGGCCAGCGCTCAGGCGCCGATGAGGGCGGCGCCGGCGCCGGCGATGGCGCTGCCGCCCAGGCGCAGCACGAAGCGTCCGGCAGGACTGTCGGGCAGCAGGCGGGCGAACAGAAAGCCGACCAGATGCAGCGCTGCGGTGGCCAGGGCAAAGCCGGAGGTGTAGGCGAACACCGCCCCGCCACCGATCTCCGCATGGTGCGCATGGCCGTGCAAGAGCGCGAACGCCGCCACCAGCGGCAGCGCCGCGGCGAGCGGCAGGCGGGCGAGCGTGGCGATCAGCACGCCCAGCACCAGCACCGACGCCGCGATGCCGGCTTCCACCGCCGGCAGCGCCACGCCGGCGGCGGACAGAGCGGCGCCGACGAGCATGGCGGCGACGAAGCCCGCCGGCAGCAGCCAGCGCGCGCTGCCACATTGACGCGCGGCGAACAGCCCGACCGCGAGCATCGCGAGCAGATGATCGAGTCCGCCCAGCGGATGAGTCAGGCCGCTGGCCAGGCTGGCCAGGCCGTGGCCCGGGTGAGCGAGCGCCGGCACGGCGGCGGTGGCGAGGACGACGGCCAGCACGGGCCGGGCGAAGGGGCGGTAGAGCGCTTGCATGGAGGGGATTCCTTTAGCGGCGGGGATGCGATGGGTCGGTCGGTCGGTCGGTCGGTGAGCGATGATGGCCAGAGACTCTAACAAGTTGCGTGCCAGTGCCGCCCGCGTGCATGGATCGCCCAATCGGCGCGCGTGCGGGAGGGGGGCGTTGGAAGAATGGTTTGCAGGCCGGCGCGGCGGACGGAACCCTCCTGACCGCCCCCCTGCTCGCCCCCTGCTCGCTCACGCCTCACGCTGCCGCGGGCCCGCCCCCGCCCAGCGGCAGGGTGAGCACCAGCAGTGCGCCGCCCGCGGGCGGATTCTCGGCCGTGAGCGTGCCGCCATGGCGCTCGACGATGCCGTAGCTGATCGACAGGCCCAGCCCGGTGCCCTTGCCGACGGGCTTGGTGGTGAAGAACGGGTCGAAGATGCGGCCGATGACTTCGGCCGGAATGCCCGGCCCGTTATCGCGGAAACACACTTTCACCTGCTGCGCCTCGAGCGTGGCGGAAATGCGCAAGGTGGGGGGCCGGCCGCCCTGCGCGGCGGCGTCCCAGGCATTCTCGATCAGGTTGGTGACCACCTGCTGGATCCGCCCCGGCGAGCCGCGCAGCGCAATCCGCGGCGGTAGCGCGAGTTCGATGCGGAAGCCCTCGCGCGCGGTCTTGCACACCCAGCGCACCGTGCGCTCGATGACTTCGACCAGGTCGAAGTCCTCCACCTCGTCGCGGTCCATCGCTGAAAAGCGCTTGAGCCCGTCGACGATCGCGCGCGTGCGCTCGGCGCCCTCGATCGTGCCTTCGATCAGCGAGGGCAGATCGGCGAGGATGCGGTCGATGCGCAAGGTGCGGCGCGCCGCGTCGATCTCCTCCGCGCCGGCGCCGCGGTGGATCGTCTCCAGGTAGCCGGCGAGCCGTCCGGCGTAGCGCTGCAGCGCATGCACGTTGCCGAGCACGAAGCTGATCGGGTTGTTGAGTTCGTGCGCGACCCCCGCGACCAGGCGGCCGAGCGAGGCCATCTTTTCGGTGTGGAGCAGCTGCTGCTGGGTGCGCTTCAGATCCTCGTGCGCCTCGTGCAGGGCCTGGTAGGCGCGGCGCAACTCGCCCACCGGGCGTCCGGTCACCACCATGCCGAGCGACTTGCCGACGGCGCTGAAGCGCGGCGTGCAGTTCAGCGACACGGGCACCGCGCTGCCGTCGCGGGCGCGCAGCGGCAACTCGCAGTCGTGCACTTCCTTCGGTCCCTGGCCGAAGAACTGCCGGCGCGCCTCCTGCGCCGCGAGCGGATCGGCGAACAGGTCGAAGATGCTGCGGCCGCGCAATTCGTCGGCGCTGCGCCCGCAGAAATCCTCGAGCGAGCGATTGGCATCCTGGATGGTGCCGTTGCGGTCGCACACCAGCATGACGTCGGACATCGAGGTCAGCACCGACAGGATGAACTGCTGCGACTCCTCGAGCTTGGCGTTCTTCTGCTCGAGCGCGACCTCGTACTGGAGCAGGTCGGAATAGACCTGGTCCATCTTGTCGATGACCTCCATCCACACATCCTCGCTCACGCCAACGATCTCGCCGGGGTGGGCCGTGTGGCGCAACGCGTCGTCTTGCGGGCTCATGCGCGGATCCGCCGGGGTCAATGCACGGTGCACGCCATGCAGGGGTCGAAGGAGCGCACCACGTGCTGCACCGCCAGCGGCACGCGCTCGTCCTCGCCTGCCGGCGTGCCGACGAGCGCCTGTTCGAGCGCGCCGGGCCCGCCGCTGGCGTCACGCGGGGAGAAGTTCCAGGTCGTCGGGGCGATGATCTGGTAGTTGGCGATCACGCCCCTGCGCACCACCAGCCAGTGGCCGAGCGCGCCGCGCGCGGCCTCGATCAGGCCGACGCCCTGCGCTTCCGCCGGCATCGCGCCATGCACGCAGAAGGGCTCGCCGGGCACGAGGGCCTTCACCCATTCCTCCATCGCGGGCAGCACGCGGGCGAACTCGAGGGCGCGCGCGACCACCCGCGAGAGCACGTTGCCACCGCCGCGTGCGACCAGGTCGCGCACGAGCGGATGGCCGTCGACCACCTGGCGGGCAAGTGCGCCGCACTCGAAGGCCTCCCCGGCGAGCCGCGGCGCCTTGCACCACGAATACGCGCCGTCCTTGTCCGCGAGCGGTTCGGTGCGGCCGTCGAAGGGGTGCAGCGCGGGGCCGTCGGGCAGCCAGGCGTGGCGGCCGTCCTCGGCGATCGCGTCGGGATCGAAGGTGGCGATCCCGGCCGCGGCGTCGCGCCACAGGCCGGGGCCGAACAGCGGCCGATCGTCGAGCCGGTAGGCCCCATAGGACAGGAAGCGGTCGTGGCCGCGGCCGAGGCTGGCGAGCTCGAGCGCGCGGGCGATGCTCAGGAAGTGGCGGAAGTCGCCCTCGTGCGGCGCGCGCGCGTCGCACCAGCGCCACAACGCGGCTTCGGCGTCGAGCGCCGCCACCGCCTCGAGCGTGTCGGCGAACAGCCGGGTCT
This sequence comes from Thauera sp., assembly GCA_024710965.1. Taxonomy (GTDB): domain Bacteria; phylum Pseudomonadota; class Gammaproteobacteria; order Burkholderiales; family Rhodocyclaceae; genus Thauera. The sequence goes on from JANJTU010000001.1 coordinate 3,994, forward strand.
CGAGGAAGGCGCGGAAGCGGCGCAGCAGCGCGAGCAGGCGCAGCTTGTCGTTCATCGCCACCGCGCGCGTGCTGCCGCCGGGCTGCAGCGCCAGCGTATGCGGCCACTTGCCGGCGAGCGTGCCGGTGAGCTCCAGGAAGGCCGCGCGCGCCGGCAGCACCTCGGCGGTGGCGCTGCCCTCGACCGCCTTGAAGCGCGCGCACGCGGCGGCGTGCCAGGCGTGGCCGCGATAGGCCGCGCGCGCGAAGTCGGGCATGAAGAAGAGGTAGAAGTGGGTGAGGTGGTCGGCGAGGTTCTCCGCCGCCAGCACCAGCGCCGCCGCGCGCTCGCCGTTGGGCGCCGGCACCAGGCCCATCGCCGCGCGCAGCGCCGCCGCCGCCGCGGCCGACTGCGACACCGAGCAGATGCCGCAGATGCGCGGCACGAAGACGAGCGCGTCGAGCGGCGTCTTGCCCACCAGCACGCCCTCGAAGCCGCGGTACAGCGGCGCGGTCACCTGCGCCGCGCGCACGCGGCCGGCCTCGACCTCGAGGCTCACCTCGAGGTCGCCCTCGACGCGGTTGAAGGGGCCCAGGACCAGCCGGCTCATGCGCGCGCCTCAGTGCCCGCCGCCACTGCGTGGCACCGCCGGCGGCACCACCGGATGGTCGGCGTGGGCGTTCTCACGCACGCGCCGCGGCGTGGCCGACTTGGACAGCGCGGCGAGCGCGACGAACCAGGCCTTGGGCATGTCCGCCGGCAGTCCGATCGGGATGCCGGCGAGCTTGGGGGTCTGGTGGAAGGGGTGGCCGGGCTCCTCGAAGCCAGGCGCGGTGCACGCGATGCAGGCGAAGCCGCCCTCGGGGCAGGAGCCAGCGCCGTTCCACAGCCGGGTGTTGCAGTCGGCGTGGGCCTGGGTGCCCTTGCAGCCGAGGTTCTCCATCAGGCAGCCGAGCTGGGAGAGCTCGGCCGCGCTCGCCTTGAACTCGTAGAACTCGTTGCGGCTGCAGCCGTGGTGGACGAGCTTGTCGGCGTAGAAGCGCGGGCGGCCGAGCGCGTCGAGCTCGGCCGCGGTGAAGGCGCCGGCGGCGAGCCCGAGCAGGGTCTCGACCACCCAGCCGGGGTGGGTCGGGCAGCCGGCGACGTTGATCACCGGCAGGCCG
>JANJTU010000054.1 GCA_024710965.1 Thauera sp.
GAGGTCGCCGCCGAGACCATCCGCCTGTGCCTGCCGCAATGGAGGCCGGAAGCGGCAAATCCTGCCGGCGCGGCGGCAGCCGTTGCCGCCTCGGGCGTCCACTGCGGCAGGCACAGGCGGAGAGTCTCGGCGCTCACCTCCTCGCCCTGGGTCAGGATCAGCACGCGGTGCATGGTGTTTTCCAGCTCGCGCACGTTGCCGGGCCAGCCGTAGCGCGCCAGCAGCGCTTCGGCCTCGGGCGCAAAGCGCACCCGCCGGTTCTGGCGCGCGGCGTGGCGGCCGAGGAAGTGGTGCGCGAGCGGCAGGATGTCGGCCGGGCGCTCGCGCAGCGCAGGAATCGCGAGCGGGAAGACGTTGAGCCGGTAGTAGAGATCCTCGCGGAAGCGGCCGGCGGCGACTTCCTTGAGCATGTCGCGGTTGCTGGTGGCGAGCACGCGGATGTCGAGCGCCACCGGCTTCTTGCCGCCGACGCGCTCGACTTCGCGCTCCTGCAGCACGCGCAGCAGCTTGGCCTGCAGCCCGAGCGGCATCTCGGAGATCTCGTCGAGCAGGATGGTGCCGCCCTGGGCCTGCTCGAACTTGCCCGGCTGGGCGCTCTGCGCGCCGGTGAAGGCCCCCTTCTCGTAGCCGAACAGGGTGGCTTCGAGCAGGTTCTCGGGGATCGCGGCGCAGTTGATCGCGACGAAGGCCGCCTTCGCGCGTGGCGAATGGCCGTGGAGGTAGCGCGCGAAGACTTCCTTGCCGGTGCCCGATTCGCCGCTCAGCAGCACGGTGGCATCGGTCTCGGCCACGCGCGCGGCGAGCGCAAGCAGGTTGCGGATGTGCGGGTCTTCGGCGACGGTGTCGTCGGTGCCCGGCGGCAGCGCGGCGTAGCGGCGCACGGCGTCGAGCAGCACTTCGGGCTCGAAGGGCTTCATCAGGAAGTCGCAGGCGCCGCCGCGCATCGCCGCCACCGCCTTGTCGACGTCGCCGTAGGCGGTCATCAGCAGCACCGGCAGCTGCGGCTGGCGGGCGCGGATCTCGTGCAGCAGCTGCAGGCCGTCCATCGGCTGCATGCGCAGGTCGGTGACGACGAGGTTGAAGCTGCGCTGGCCGAGCGCGGCCAGCGCCGCCGGCCCGCCATCGACGCCGGTGACGGCGTGACGCGCCAGTTCCAGCGTGAAGCAGACCGCGTCGCGCAGCGCAGCGTCGTCTTCGACGACGAGAATGTTGAGAGTCTCGATCATGCGGGTCGATCCGGGTCAGGGGTGGCGCCGTTGGTCGCCGGGCTGCCAGGGGCAGGGCCAGGCGCGGCCGGCGCCGCGCGTTCGGCACCAGCCGAGGGCAGCGACAGCGGCAGGCTCAGGACGAAGGTCGAGCCCTCGCCCTCGACGGAGCGCAGCGTGATGTCGCCGCCATGGGCGCGGGCCACGCCGCGCGCGATCGCCAGGCCGAGGCCGGTACCGTCCGCACGCGTGGTGAAGAAGGGTTCGAACAGGCGCTGCTGCAACTCGGGCGGAATGCCGCGGCCGCTGTCGCGCACGGTGAAGCGCACCGCCGCCCCCCCCAGGCCGCTGTCGGCGGCATCGGCGAGTTGCACGCGGCAGGCGACGCTGCCGCCTGCTGCGGTGGCCTGGATGGCGTTCTCGAGCAGGTTGGTGAGCGCCCCGCCCAGCGCCTTGCGGTCGCCCACGAGCTCGGTGTCGCCGCAGTCGCACGCGGCGGTGAAGGCGATCTGGCGCGCGCGCGCCAGCGGCTCGAGCGTGTGCGTGAGCTCGGCCGCCAGTTCGCAGACGCCGAAGCGCTGGCGGCCGAGGCTGTCGCCGCGGGCGAAGAGCAGCATGTCGCGGATCAGCCGCTCGAGGTGGCGCAGGCGTTCGAGGGCACGGTCGGCCACCATCGCGCGCTCCGCCGGCCCGAGCTCGGGCTGGCGCAGGTTGCCGGTGTAGAGCAGCGCGGCCGCCAGCGGCGTGCGCAGCTGGTGCGCGAGGCCGGCCACCATCTCGCCCATCGCCGCCAGGCGCTCGCTGCGCTCGGCGGTGAGCCGCATGCGGTGCGTGTCGGTGATGTCGTGCAGCAGCACGATGCGCTCGTCGCCTGACTCCAGCGCCGCCTCGGAAAGCGACCGCCGGCGGCGCTCGAGAACGGCCGCTCCTTCGCCCGCCGTGGCGCCGAGCACCACTTCGCCCGGCGTCTCGGTCGCCTGCAGGCGCGCCGCCGCCGCCGCCCACGAGCGGCCGGCCAGGCCGTGGCCGAACAGGCCTTCGGCGGCGCGGTTCGCCTGCACGACGACACCACCCCGATCGACGACGATCACACCGGCGGGCAACGCCCTCATCAGCACGGCCAGGCGCTCGGTGAGCTGGCCGACCTGCCCCTGCAGCGCGTTGTAGGCAGTGGACAGCTCCTCCGACGCCCGGCTGAAGAGCTCGAAGGCTTCCGCAAGCTGGGCGGCGTCGAGGCGCGCCGCAGCAGCCGCAGCGGGTGCGGCGGCCGGCGGCGCGGCAGGATTCGGGGCGGATTCCGTTTTCACGCCCTGCACTCTAATCGTCGACCGCGCTTCGGCAGCCGGCAAAGAGGCGGCAAAAACTGCCGCTATTCGCGCCTTCGAAGTTTCGCGCCGCAGCGGACAATGCCGCCATCCGTCAAAGTGGATGCAACAGGACCGCCACCATGGCCAGCGCCGAAAACACCGCCGAACTGCCGCCGGGTGCCACTGCAGGAACCCGTCTGCAGCAGGCATTGCAGAACATCAACGCCCTCGGCCCGCGGCAGAAGCTCGCCGCCGCCGCGGCGGTGGCGCTCGCCGTCGCGCTCGTGGTCGGCGGGATGCTGTGGAACCGCGCGCCGGATTACGCCGTGCTGTTCTCCAACCTCGACGAGCGCGAAG
>JANJTU010000060.1 GCA_024710965.1 Thauera sp.
ACCGGCGAGGATCTCCGCCACCGTGCCGCTGTCGCGCACGGCGCGGAAGGCGTCGCCCGCCTCCCAGGCGTGGATCAGGTTCATCGCCGCCGCCGAGCGGTGCTGCACCTTGATCGGGCGGATGTACAGCCGCCCGTGGCAGCGAAAGACATCGAGCAGGAACTGCGTCGTGTCGGTGATCGTGTCCATGCCGGTGCGCGCGTGCGTGTTCCGCAGCACGCCGAAATAGGTCACGGTGTCGAGGTCGAACAGGCGCGGGCAGGTCAGGCGGAAGAAGTTGCCCATCATGCGGTCGGAGTGCCAGGCCTCGGCCAGCTCGGACAGGCAGTCGAAGACGTACATCGTCTCCGGCCCGGCGGCCTCGATCACCGAATGCACCTGGTCGACGAAGGCGTCGAAGCCGTCGGCCGGGCGCGGCCGCTGGATCTCGGCGCCGGCCTCGTCGCCGAGCAGCGGCGGGTGCGCGGCAAAGCGGAAGTAGATCAGCCGCCGCCGCTGCGCGCGCGCCGCCGCGGCATAGGGGGCGACCAGGGCCTGGTAGTCGGCGAGCGCCTGGATCTGCCAGACGATGTTGTCGCCGCGCTCGACGCCGCTGAGCACGGCATCGAGGCCCGGCAGGCCGGTGCTCGGGGCGAAGGACGGCGGCGCGGTCGGTTCCATGGCCACACCGTAGCGCGGCAGGCGGCGGGCCTGCCACATTTTTTTCGTCGCCGCGGTCGATCCGGCGCCGCGCCGCACGTCGTGTGATCAGAGACCGCGCATCCGCGCGGTCCGCGAAGCTCACGGAGGACAGCATGCGATTCCTGATCATCATCAAGGCCACGCCCGAATCGGAAGCCGGCACCATGCCCGAGGAAGCCCTGATCGCGCAGATGGCCAGCTTCCACGAAGAGCTGGCGCGCGCCGGCGCGCTGCTCGACGGCTCGGGGCTGATGCCCAGCGCGCAGGGCTGGCGCATCCGCTACGACGCCGACGGCCGTCACGTCACGGCCGGCCCCTTCGCCCTCGACGCCAACCTGATGGCCGGCTATACCCTGATCCAGGCGCGCTCGCGCGAGGAAGCGCTCGAATGGACGCGGCGCTTCCCCAACCCGCGCGGCGAAGGCCTGGCAGCCGAGATCGAGGTGCGCCCGCTCTACGCGCTCGACGACTTCCCGCCTTCCGATGCGCTCGAGCGCTGCCGCGCGATCGGCCTGCAACAATGACGCGGAAAAATCCGCTTGCATGTCGAACCGGACCCGCGCCGGACGTCGACCACAATGAAGCGACCACCCCGCACTTTTCCCACCCCGACAGGAGACTCGCATGAGCACAGTCCAGCCCGCCGTCCGGCCCATTCCCGCCGGCATGACCGCGGTGACGCCCCACCTCGTCTGCGCCGGCGCCGCCCGCGCCATCGACTTCTACACCCGCGCCTTCGGTGCGGTCGAGACTGGGCGCCTGCCCGGCCCCGACGGCCGCCTGTGGCACGCCCAGATCACCATCGGCGGGGCGCCGCTGATGCTGGTCGATGCCTTTCCGGAAATGGGCTCGCTCGACCCGCTCGCGCTGAAGGGCTCGCCGGTGACGATCCACCTCTACGTCGAGGACGTCGACGCCACCGTCGGCCGCGCGGTGGAGGCCGGCGCCCGGGTCACGATGCCGGTCGCCGACATGTTCTGGGGCGACCGCTACGGCCAGCTCGAAGACCCCTTCGGCCACCGCTGGTCGGTCGCCACCCACCTCCGCGACCTCAGCCCGGAAGAGATCGCCGCCGGCGCCGCCGCCATGGCCGCGGACTGCAAGTAGGCCCCCGCCCCCGCACCGGAGAACCCGACATGGCTTACCTGTTGCTGATCGTCGAGCCGCGCGGCCAGCGCGCCACCCGCAGCGAGGCCGAGGGCCGCGCGCTGTACGCCGCGATGGAGGCCTTCGGCGCGGACCTGCAGGCGCACGGCCAGCTGCTCGCCGTGCAGTCGCTGCGCACCGACGACGAGGCCGTGCGCATCAGCGCCCACGCCGGCGCGCCCCAGCTGCGCGACGGCCCGTTCACCGAAGCGAAGGAGATGATCGGCGGCTTCTTCCTCATCGACGTCGCCAGCCGCGAGGAAGCGGTCGCGATCGCCAGCCGCTGCCCGGCCGCGCGCTGGGCCACGGTCGAAGTGCGCGAGTGCGCGCCCTGCCACGTGCGCTGACCACAGCGGTCCGGCGCCGCGCGGCGGCCGCCCCCAACCCGAGAGAACGGAGAGAGAGATGGAAAAATACGTTGACGGCTTCCTGATCCCGCTGCCCGCGGACAAGCTCGAGCAGTACCGCGAGATGGCCACACTGGCCGGCACGGTGTGGAAGGAGCACGGCGCCCTCGAGTACTACGAGTGCATCGGTGACGCGCTCGAGGTCGAGGGCACGGTGTCGTTCGAGCAGGCCGCCGCGGCGGCGCCCGGCGAGACGGTGATCTTCGCCTGGATCGTCTACGCGTCGCGCGAAGAGCGCGATCGCATCAACGCCGCGGTGATGGCCGATCCGCGCATGCAGCCGATGATGAGCGCCGAAGCCCCGCCCTTCGACTGCAAGCGCATGGCCTACGGCGGCTTCCGCACCCTGGTCACGCTGTGAACCGCGCACGGGAGCCCGCCATGGCCAGACAGATCTTCGTCAACCTGCCGGTCGCCGACCTCGAGCGCGCGATCGCCTTCTTCTCCGCGCTGGGCTTCAGCTTCAACGCCCAATGGACGGACGATTCCGCCACCTGCATGGTGGTCGGCGACAACATCTTCGTCATGCTGCTGACGCGCGCGCGCTTCCAGGGCTTCACGCCGAAGCCGGTGGCCGACGCAACCGCGACCACCGAGGTGCTGCTGTGCCTCGCCCTGGACAGCCGGGCGGCGGTCGACGCCATGGTGAAGCAGGCCGTCGCCGCCGGGGGCAGCACCTACAACGAGCCGCAGGACCACGGCTTCATGTACGGCCACGGCTTCGCCGACCCCGACGGCCATATCTGGGAGCTGATCCACCTCGTGCCGGCGGAGGAAGGCAAGGCATGAACCCTGCGGCCGCGGCGGGCGGGCGGCGGCGTGCCGGCCCGCGCACCGGCGTCGCTCCCGCTGCGCGCCGCCCCGCAGCGCGCGGCGCGCACCCGGCGCAGCAGCGATGACGCCCGACGCCCACGCCGCAGTGCGCCGCAGCATCGAGGCGATCTGGCACCTCGAAGCGGCCCGCGTCATCGGCCGCGTGGCGCGCATCGTGCGCGACGTCGGCCTCGCCGAGGAATGCGCCCAGGACGCGCTCGTCGCCGCGCTGGAGCACTGGCCCGCCGCGGGCGTGCCCGCCAATCCCGCCGCCTGGCTGATGACCGCCGCCAAGCGCCGCGCCCTCGACCACCTGCGCCACCACCGGCTCGCCGCCGACCGGGCCGCTGCGATCGGCCGCGAGCTCGACTTCCAGCACGAGCTGGCGAGCGAGGCCCTTGCCGAACAGGTCGACGCCGAGCTCGACGACCGCATCGGCGACGACAGCCTGCGCCTGATCTTCACCGCCTGCCACCCGGTGCTGTCGCCCGAGGCGCGCTGCGCGCTGACGCTGCGCGTGATGGGCGGCCTCACCACAGCCGAGATCGCCCGCGCCTACCTCAAGCCCGAGCCCACCATCGCCCAGCGCATCGTCCGCGCCAAGCGCACGCTCGCCGCAGCGCGCGTGCCCTTCGAGCTGCCGCCCGCCGCCGAGCTCAAGAGCCGCCTCGCCCCGGTGCTGGAGGTGATCTACCTGATCTTCAACGAAGGCTATGCCGCCACCGCGGGCGAGGACTGGACCCGCCCTGCGCTGTGCGAGGAGGCGATGCGCCTCGGCCGCGTGCTCGCCGGCCTGATGCCGGACGAAAGCGAGGTCCTCGGCCTGCTCGCGCTGATGGAGATCCAGGCCTCGCGCCTGAAGGCGCGCATCGGCGCCGACGGCGCACCGGTGCTGCTGCTCGACCAGGAACGCGCGCGCTGGGACCGGCTGCTGATCCGCCGCGGGCTCGACGCGCTGGCGCGCGCCGAGGCCCTGCCCGGCGCGCTCGGCCCCTACGCGCTGCAGGCGGCCATCGCCGCCTGCCACGCCCGCGCGCCCACACGCGAACTCACCGACTGGGCCCGCATCGCCGCCCTCTACGACGCGCTCGCGCAGGTCGCGCCCTCGCCGGTGGTGAGCCTCAACCGGGCGGTGGCGGTGTCCATGGCTTTCAGCCCCGCCGCCGGGCTCGAGATCGTCGACGCCCTGGCGGACGAACCCAGCCTGCGCCACTACCACCTGCTGCCGAGCGTGCGCGGCGACCTGCTGACCCGGCTCGAGCGCCTCGACGAAGCCCGCGCCGAGTTCGAACGCGCTGCCGCCCTCACCCGCAACGCGCGCGAGCGCGCCCTGCTGCTCGCCCGCGCAGCGCGCTGCCGCAGCACGCCCTAGGCCGGTCGGCCTCGCGCGGCTGCTGCCACGCCCGCCGCTGCACCAACGGTGTACCCCCGCGCCGGCATCGACGGACAGGATCGCCTCCGCCGTGACGCGCTTCCTGTGCATCGCCGCCAGTTGGCGCGACAGTAAGGCAACTGCAGGAAATGGTGGCCGTCACGACCATCCGCAGCCCCCTTGCAGACGCATCAGAGACGATCATGAGCACCCGGCGCCTCGTCCTCGTGCAGGGCCATCGCTCGGACGACACCCCGCACCCGCAGCACACTCCCATCGAACAGGCGGTCAACCGCGCCATCCGCGCCGGCTTTCGCGTCGGCCAGCGGGTGCGCATCGGCCGCGTGGATGGCTACGTCGTCGGCTACAACATCGGCGACTTCGGCCGCTTCGGCGGCGAGCGCTACCCGCTGCTGGTGCGCACGGCGTTCGGCGTGGCGAAGTGCAGCGTGCGCGAAGTGGCGGCGGCCTGAGACAGCGGCTTGGTTCGGCGGGGCTGCCGCCGGCATGCTCAGGCCGAACCAGGCCGCCACGCTCCGAAGCCGCTACGTTCGCCACGCTCCGAAGCCGCCACGTTCCTGTGCGACAGGCGTGCCGCCGCACGCTCCCCCACGCCGCGTCCTGCAGGGCGAGGCGCCCCGCCTAGCCGTAGCGACGTGCCGCTTCCACCGCGAGCCCGGCACCGATGCTGCCGTAGAGGTCGCCTTCCACGCTGCGCGCCGCGGGCAGCTCGGCGGCGATGCGCGCGCGCAGCTGCGGCACGCCGCTGGCGCCGCCGGTGAAGTAGATCGTGTCGACCTGGTCGCGGCGCAGGCCGGCCTCGTCGAGCAGCGCGCCGACGCAGGCGCCGACACGCTCGACGAGGCTGCGCGTGGCCTGGGCGAAGTCCTGCTGCGTGATCGTGTGGTCGAGGCCGGCCTCGAGGCGCTCGAGCGCCAGCGTCGCCTGCGGCGCGGCGGAAAGGTCGATCTTCGCCTGCTCCACCTGCAGCGCCAGCCAGTGGCCTTCGCGTCCGCTGACCAGGCGCGACAGGCGATCGAGCTCGGCGCGCGCCACCGCGTCGCGGTAGATGTGCTGCAGGTCGGCCCAGGCCTGGCGGCTGTAGGCGAAGTTGATCGTGTGCCAGGTGGCGAGCTGGAAGAAGATGCTCGACGGGATCTCGGCGCCGTTCTTCATGCGGCCGCGGTAGCCGAGCAGCGGCATCACGCACTCCAGGCTCAGGGCGCGGTCGAAGTCGGTGCCGCCGATGTGGATGCCGGCATTGCCGAGCAGGTCCTCGCGGCGCTCGGCGCTGCGGGCGCGCTCGGGCGACAGCCGCACCAGCGAGAAGTCGGCCGTGCCGCCGCCGATGTCGGCGATCAGCACCAGCTCCTCGGCCGCCAGCGAGCGCTCGTAGTGCAGCGCGGCGCCGATCGGCTCGAACTGGAAGCTGACCTCGCGAAAGCCGACCTGGCGCGCGATCGCCTCCAGCGTGTCCTGCGCCTTGCGGTCGGCGGCCTCGTCGTCGTCGACGAAATGCACCGGGCGGCCGAACACCGCCTGCTCGAAGCGGCGCCCGGCCTGCGCCTCGGCGCGCTGCTTGAGCTCGGCGATGAAACCGGCGAGCAGGTCGCGAAAGCCCAGCGCGCGGCCCTGCACCTCGGTATAGCCGTCGATCAGGCTGCTGCCGAGCAGGCTCTTCAGCGCGCGCATCAGGCGGCCCTCGTAGCCGTCGAGATACTCCGCCAGCGCGGCGCGGCCGAAGGCGGTGGAGTCCTCGTCGGCGTTGAAGAACACCGCCGAGGGCAGGGTCGGCTTGCCCTCCTCGAGCGCGAGCAGCGTCGACTCGCCCGGCCGCAGCCAGCCGACGGTGGAATTGGAAGTGCCGAAGTCGATGCCGCAGGCGCGGGCGGGCTGGTGCATGGGGTCGGATCTGCGCGAAGGGAGGCCGGCGATGCTACCCGAGCGCAGCGATGCAGGCCAGCCGCGGTGCCCATCACCGGTGCCCATCAACCGGCGCCGATCACCGTCGCCAACCACCGCCACCGGGCCAGTCTCCCGCCGCCGCCGGGCCGCCAGCGCGCGACGCCATGCCGGCGCCCGCGGGCCAGGTGCCCGGCACCGCAGCCGGTGCGACGTGCTCCGGCCGTCGCTTTCGCCTCACGCCGCGTCGGACCGACAGCGCCAGCCCTGCCACGTCCCGCGCCGCGCCAGCTCGGCCGACTGCCGCGGCGCCAGCTCCGACAGGCGCAGGTTCCAGTGCGGCGCGAGCTTCAGCGCCGGCGGCACTTCGCTGCCCAGGCGCTGGAGCAGGATCGTCGGCGACAGGCGTTCGACGAAGTCGGCGAGCAGTTCGAGGTAGCCCGCCTCGTCGAGCAGCGGCACGGTGGCGGGGTCGCGCTGCCAGTCGCGCGCCAGCGCGGTGCCGCGC
>JANJTU010000070.1 GCA_024710965.1 Thauera sp.
GGAACACCGCGAGGCGAACCGCCTTGAGCTCCGCGAGCTTGGCGCGAGTTTTGCGCGCACGGCGAAGACGAGTTTCTTTCTTGTTCATGACGAACCGCCTTACTTCTTCTTGGTTTCCTTGAGCACCACCACCTCGTCCGAATAACGGACGCCCTTGCCCTTGTAGGGCTCGGGAGAGCGGTAGGCCCGCACCTCGGCCGCAACCTGACCGACCTGCTGCTTGTCGATACCCTTGATCACGATCTCGGTCTGGGTGGGCGTCTCAACCTTTACCCCGGCAGGCATCTGATGCACGACCGGATGGGAGAAACCCAGCGAAAGATTCAGCTTGTCACCCTGGGCCTGGGCACGGTAGCCCACGCCCACCAGGGTCAGCTTGCGCTCGAAACCCTTGCTCACGCCGGTCACCATGTTGTTGACCAGGGCGCGCACGGTGCCCGACATCGCACGTGCATTGGCAATGCCGTCGCGGGCCTTGCACACCACGGCGTCGCCCTCGCGCGCAACGCTGACGGCAGCGGTCAGCGGCTGGCGCAGCGTGCCGAGCGGCCCCTTGACTGCGATTTCGGCGTCAGAGATCACAACCTCGACACCCTGCGGAATCGCCACCGGATTCTTGGCTACACGAGACATGACTCCCCCTTACGCAACCAGGCAAATGACTTCGCCGCCGACGCGATTCGCACGCGCCGAACGATCCGTCATCACGCCGCGAGGAGTGGAGACGATGGCGACGCCGAGGCCGTTCATCACGCGCGGCAGGTCATCGCTGCCCTTGTAGATGCGCAGGCCGGGACGGCTCACGCGCTCGATGCGCTCGATGACCGGACGACCGGCGTAATACTTCAGCACGACGTCGAGAGCGGCCTTGCCAGCCTCTTCGCGCACCGAGAAACCATCAATGTAACCTTCGTCCTGCAGCACCTTGGCGATAGCCACCTTGAGCTTGGACGAAGGCATGGTGACGCTCGCCTTCTGAGCCTGTTGCCCATTGCGGATGCGCGTCAGCATGTCGGCGATAGGATCGGACATACTCATCTTCGAATTCTCCTTACCAGCTCGCCTTGGTCATACCGGGGACTTCGCCACGGAATGCGATCTCGCGCAGCTTGTTGCGGCACAGACCGAATTTGCGGAACACGCCACGCGGACGCCCGGTCAGGGCGCAACGATTGCGTTGACGCGTCGGATTGGCATTGCGCGGCAGTTGCTGCAGAGCCAGACGAGCGGCCATGCGCTCCTCTTCCGACAGCTTGCTATCCTTGACCTGGGCGACGAGCGCGGCACGCTTGGCGGCAAACTTCTCCACCAGCTTGGCCCGCTTCTGTTCGCGATTGATCAGAGCCAGTTTCGCCATATCACCCTCAATTCTTGAACGGGAACTTGAACGCGCCGAGGAGCGCACGCGCTTCCTCGTCGGTCTTCGCCGTCGTCGTGATGCTGATGTTCATCCCGCGCAGCGCATCGATCTTGTCGTACTCGATTTCCGGGAAGATGATCTGTTCCTTGACGCCGAGGTTGTAGTTACCCCGACCATCGAAACCTTTCGACCCGATCCCGCGGAAGTCGCGCACACGCGGCAGCGCAATCGTCACCAGGCGATCGAGAAACTCGAACATGCGCGGACCGCGCAGCGTCACCATGCAGCCGATCGGATAGCCTTCGCGAATCTTGAAGCCGGCGATCGACTTGCGCGCCTTGGTCGTCACCGGCTTCTGACCAGCAATCTTGGTCATGTCACCGAGCGCGTTCTCGAGCACCTTCTTGTCGCCCACCGCCTCGCCGACACCCATGTTCAGCGTGATCTTGGTGATGCGCGGCACTTCCATCACGGACTTGTAGCCGAACTGCTGCTGCAGCGCCGGAGCCACCTCGTCCTTGTAAACCTGTTGCAAGCGAGCCATCGTTACTCCTTAGGCGTTCACCAGCTCGCCGTTCGACTTGAAGAAACGCACCTTGCGGCCGTCTTCAAGCGTCTTGATCCCGATGCGATCACCCTTCTGGGTGGCGGGATTGAACAGCGCGACGTTCGAAACATGGATCGGCATCTCCTTCTCGACGATGCCACCCACCTCACCCTTCAGCGGATTCGGGCGCACGTGCTTCTTGACCCGATTCACACCCTCGACCACGACGCGCTCATCATCGACGCGGCGCAGCACGGTGCCACGACGACCACGATCCTTGCCCGTCAGCACCACAACTTCGTCACCCTTGCGGATCTTGTTCATCTAGCGACTCCTCAGAGCACTTCGGGCGCCAGCGAGACGATCTTCATGAACCGCTCGGAGCGCAGCTCGCGCGTCACCGGCCCGAAGATACGGGTTCCGATCGGCTCAAGCTTGTTGTTCAGGAGAACGGCTGCATTGTTGTCGAACTTGACCAGCGAGCCGTCGGGACGACGCACACCCTTGGCGGTACGCACCACCACGGCATTGTAGACGTCACCCTTCTTCACACGACCACGCGGCGCGGCATCCTTCACGGTTACCTTGATGATGTCGCCGATGCCGGCATAACGCCGCTTCGAACCACCCAGGACCTTGATGCACATCACCGAGCGTGCACCGGTGTTGTCGGCCACGTCCAGTCTGGACTGCATTTGAATCATGAAAATATCTCCAACTTATCCCGCATGCGCGGACAGTCTTGGAACCCGTCAGGGTAGGATGCCCCGAGCGAGCCCCGGAGCAAAGAGGCAAAAGTATAACAGCCTGGCACAGGGTGCGCCAAGCTGTTTTTTTACCTGCTACTACTCGCCACTCAGATGATTCGTGCCTTCTCGAGCACCTTGGCCACACGCCAGGTCTTGGTGCGCGAGATCGGACGGCACTCCTCGATTTCCACGAGATCGCCGGCCGCCGCCACACCCTCTTCGACGTGGGCATGGTACTTCGCGGACCGCGTGATGATCTTGCCATACAGCGGGTGCTTCACCCGGCTCTCGACAAGCACCGTCACCGTCTTCTGCATCTTGTCGCTCACCACACGCCCAACCAGCGCGCGACGAACCTTTTGCACTTGTTCGCTCATTGCTGCCCCGCCTTCTCGCGCAGGATGGTACGCACACGCGCGATGTCGCGACGAACCTTCCCGATCTGACTCGTGTTGCCCAGCTGCTGCGTTGCATGCTGCATGCGCAGCGAGAACTGCGCCTTCAGCAGATCGAGCAATTCCTGGTTCAACTCACTTGCGCTCTTGGCGCGAAGATCACTCGCTTTCATGTTCAACCCCCAATCTGGCGGGTCACGAACACCGTCTCGAGCGGCAGCTTGGCGGCGGCAAGCCGGAAAGCTTCGCGAGCGAGGGCTTCATCCACGCCATCCATTTCGTAGAGCACCTTCCCGGGCTGGATCTCGGCAACCCAGTATTCCGGGTTGCCCTTGCCGTTACCCATGCGGACTTCGGCCGGCTTCTTCGAGATCGGCTTGTCCGGGAAAATGCGAATCCAGATGCGCCCACCCCGCTTGATGTGACGGGTCATGGCGCGACGAGCGGATTCGATCTGACGCGCGGTCAGACGGCCGCGCCCGACCGCCTTCAGACCGTACTCGCCGAAGCTGACCTTGGCACCACGCGTCGCGACGCCGGTGTTGCGGCCCTTCTGCTCCTTACGATACTTCCTTCTAGTCGGCTGCAGCATTATTCACTCCTGCTTTCTTCTTGCCGGCCCTGAGCGTCGCCGCGACGGGCGGGACGACGGCCCGGACGACCTTCGCCATCGTTACGCGGCGCGCCACGACGACCGCGACGGTTGTCGGCTTCGGGTTCGGCGGCGACCGGTTGCTCGTTACGACCCAGCATCTCACCCTTGAACACCCACACCTTGATGCCGATGATGCCGTAGGTGGTCTGCGCTTCCGACACGCCGTAGTCGATGTTGGCACGCAGGGTGTGCAGCGGCACGCGGCCTTCGCGGTACCACTCGGTGCGGGCGATTTCGGCGCCGTTCAGACGACCGGAGCTCATGATCTTGATGCCCTGGGCACCGAGACGCATCGCGTTCTGCATCGCACGCTTCATCGCACGACGGAACATGATGCGCTTCTCGAGCTGCTGCGCGATCGAGTCGGCGATCAGCTTGGCATCGATCTCGGGCTTGCGCACTTCCTCGATGTTCACGTGCACCGGAACGCCGACGATCTTCTGCAGGTCGCGCTTGAGCGCCTCGATATCCTCGCCCTTCTTGCCGATCACCACGCCCGGCCGGGCGCTGAACAGCGTGATGCGGGCATTCTTGGCCGGACGCTCGATGATGACGCGGCCAACCGAGGCGTGCGCCAAGCGCTTCTTCAGGTACTCACGGACTTTCAGGTCTTCGTGCAGCATGCCGGAGAAGTCGCGGCTGGAAGCGAACCAGCGGGATCCCCAGTCACGCGTGACGGCGAGGCGGAAGCCAGTGGGATGGATTTTCTGACCCATGTTTACTCCTTACTCGCCGACGGTCACGTAGACGTGGCAGGTGGGCTTGAGGATGCGGTTACCCCGCCCTTTCGCGCGCGCAGTAAAGCGCTTCAGCGACATGCCCTCTTCAACGTGAATGGTCTTGACCTTCAGCGTATCGATATCGGCCCCGTCGTTGTGCTCGGCATTGGCGATCGCGGACTCGACCACCTTGCGGATGATCTTCGCGCCCTTCTTCGGCGAGAACGCCAGGATGCTCAGCGCCTGCTCGACGGACTTGCCACGAACCAGGTCAGCGACCAGGCGGCCCTTCTGCGCCGACAGACGAACACCACGGAGAATTGCTTTGGTTTCCATGTCGCGTCCTCTTATCGCTTGGCCTTCTTGCTGGCAGCGTGACCCTTGAAGGTACGCGTCAGCGCGAACTCGCCGAGCTTGTGACCGACCATGTTCTCAGTCACGAAAACCGGAATGTGCTGCTTGCCGTTATGCACGGCAATCGTCAGTCCGATGAAGTCCGGCAGGACGGTGGAGCGACGCGACCACGTCTTGATCGGGCGCTTGTCATTGCTCGTCCGTGCCGCGTCGACCTTCTTCAGCAGGTGCGCGTCGATGAACGGGCCTTTCTTGATAGAACGTGCCATCTCTTACCCCTTAACGCTTGTGACGACGCTGCACGATCATGTTGTCGGTGCGCTTGTTGCTGCGGGTGCGATAACCCTTGGCCGGCGTCCCCCACGGGCTCACCGGCTCACGCGCCTCGCCCGTACGACCTTCACCACCACCATGCGGGTGATCGACCGGGTTCATCGCCACACCGCGCACGGTCGGACGAATCCCGCGCCAGCGATTCGCACCGGCCTTGCCGATCTTGCGCAGGCCATGCTCTTCGTTGCCGACTTCGCCGATCGTGGCACGGCACTCGACGTGCACGCGACGGATCTCGCCCGAACGCAGACGCAGCTGCGCGTAGGAACCTTCGCGCGCCAGCAACTGGACCGACGTGCCCGCTGCGCGCGCAATCTGCGCACCCTTGCCCGGCGTCATCTCGATGCAGTGAATCGTCGAACCGACCGGAATATTGCGGATCGGCAGGGCATTACCCGGCCGGATCGGCGCCTCGACGCCGCTCATCAGCTGCTGGCCGACGGCGACGCCGCGCGGCGCGATGATGTAACGGCGCTCGCCATCGGCGTAGCACAGCAGGGCGATATGAGCCGAGCGGTTCGGGTCGTACTCGATACGCTCGACCTTGGCCGGGATGCCGTCCTTGTTGCGACGGAAATCGACCAGCCGGTAGTGCTGCTTGTGGCCACCGCCCTGGTGGCGGACGGTGATACGGCCGTTGTTGTTACGGCCGGCGTTCTTCGACTGCTTCTCGAGCAGGGAGGCGACCGGACGGCCCTTGTAGAGATCCGGATTGACGACCTTGACCTGCGCACGACGGCCCGCAGAGGTAGGCTTGAGTTTTACCAGTGCCATGACTTATCACTCCCCAGCCGCAAAGTTGATTTCCTGGCCGGGCTTCAGGCAAACGAAAGCCTTCTTCCAGTCCTTGCGACGGCCCATCATCTTGCCGAAACGCTTGGCCTTACCCTTGACGTTCGCAACCTGGACGGACTCGACCTGAACCTTGAACAGCTGCTCGACGGCCGCCTTCACTTCAGGCTTGGTGGCGTCGGACGCAACCTTGAACACCACCTGCTCATTCTTGTCGGCGATGAAAGTCGCCTTTTCGGAGATCTGCGGGGCGAGCAGCACCTGCAGCAGACGTTCCTGACTGATCGCGCTCATTGCCACGCTTCCTCCATCTTCGCCAGCGCACCCTTGGTGACCAGCACCTTCGGGAAGCGGACCAGCGACACCGGATCCGCCTCGTTCACCTCGAGCACCAGGACCTGGTGCAGGTTGCGCGAGGACAGGAACAGGTTTTCGTCCAGCTCGTCGGTGATGACGAGGACGGAATCCAGACCCATGCCCTTGAGCTTCTGCGACAGCAGACGGGTCTTCGGCGCCTCGACGCTGAAGCTATCCACGATCGCGAGACGATCTTCGCGCGCCAGCTGCGACAGGATCGCAGCCACGCCAGCCCGGTACATCTTGCGATTGACCTTCTGGCTGAAGTTCTCGTCGGGCGTATTCGGGAAGATCTTGCCGCCCCCGCGCCACAGCGGGCTCGACGCCATACCGGCACGGGCATTGCCAGTCCCTTTCTGACGGAAGGGCTTGCGCGTCGACTTCGCGATCTCGGAGCGACCCTTCTGCTTGCGGTTACCCGAACGGGCATTCGCGAGATAGGCGGTCACCACCTGATGGATCAGCGCTTCGTTGTAGTCACGACCAAACAGCACATCCGACGCCTGCAGCGTCGACGCGGCCTGACCCTGATCATTCAAGAGTTTCAGTTCCATTCCGCGCTCCTTACGCCTTCACGGCCGGGCGAACGACGACGTCGCCCCCCTTGGCACCCGGCACAGCCCCCTTCACGAGAAGGAGCTGACGCTCGACATCCACGCGAACCACTTCGAGACCGAGCGTGGTGCGCTGCACATTGCCGTACTGACCGGCCATGCGCTTGCCGGGGAACACGCGACCCGGGTCCTGCGCCATGCCGATCGAGCCGGGCGAGTTGTGCGAGATGGAGTTACCATGCGAGGCACGGTTGGACGAGAAGTTGTGACGCTTGATCGGGCCGGAAAAACCCTTACCAATCGTGACACCGGTCACATCGACCTTCTGCCCGACCTGAAAGAGGTCCGCGCCAATTGCATCACCGGCATTGAAACCGGCGACCTGCTCAGCGTCAATGCGGAATTCCTTGATGCCGCGGCAGGGCTCAACGCCCGCCTTGGCGAGATGACCTGCAACCGGCTTGGTGATCCGGCTCGCACGACGCTTGCCGAAAGCAACCTGGACCGCGGCATAGCCGTCGGTTTCCGGCGTCTTGATCTGGGACACACGATTGTCCGACACGTCAAGCACCGTCACCGGGATGGTCCTGCCATCCTCAGCGAAGATGCGAGTCATGCCGACCTTGCGTCCAACAAGGCCTAGACTCATTTTTTTCTCCTGAATCCCGGT
>JANJTU010000076.1 GCA_024710965.1 Thauera sp.
GTCAGTTCAGCGTCACGCGTGCGGTCATGTGCGGGAGCGGCCGCAGCGCTGCTCGGTTCGGCGACTGCCTGGCGCTCCTCGAGGGCTTGGGACGGCGGCTCGAGCGGGACGCTTGCCGTTGCATCGATGCGGGTGCTTGGCATGGCATCGTTCGCTGCGGGCGGTTCGGCGGCAGGGGGCGCCGGATCCCGCACTGCCGAAGCACGGGGCGGGGCCGGTTCGGCGGGTTCGGGCAGGAGTCGCTCAACACCCTCCGCGCCGTAGCGCAGGTAGACGGCGAGCGAGCCGAGCACCAGTGCGGCAGCGGCGATCATCCACCAGCTTGGCGGTCCGCGCCGGGCGTGCAAGAGCGGAACGGTGACCGTATCGTCGAGGATGGGGGAAGCATGGCGAGCGGACGGGGGGCTACGTCGGTCGATGTAGCGCAGGACGTCGTTGATCAGGCTCATTTCAGCCTCGGTGCGGTAAGCAGGGCCGCGCTGAAGCCGGCCAGCGCGGCCGACAGGCGGGCCCGGCCGAAACGTGCCAAGGGGGTGGCGTCCTCCGTGTCGGCGACTGCGCGCAGCAGGTGGCAGGTAGCGACCTTGTGCGCGCCTTCGCCGAAGGCGGCGAGCAGGGCCTTGTGCGCGAGGATGTTCACCAGGCGCGCGATGCCGCGGCTGGCGCGATGCAGGCAGCACAGCGCGCCCGGTCCGAACAAGGTTGCGGCGTGCGGACTGCCGGCAACGTGCAGGCGGTGCGCCACGTAGTTGCGCACCCCATCCAGGTCCAGCGGCTGCAGACGGTAGGAAAAACCGATGCGGCTGCGCAACTGGCGCAGTTCCTCGCTCGCCAGGCGCTGATCCAGCTCGGGTTGGCCGAACAGGATCACGGTCAGCAGCTTGCGCTTCTCGGTCTCGAGGTTGCTCAGCAGGCGCAGCGCCTCGAGCGTGTGGTCGGGCATCGCCTGCGCCTCGTCGAGGCAGACGACGACGCGGCGGCCGTCCTCGGCGAGCGCGAACAGGCGCTCGTAGATCAGCCGCAGCTGGCGGTGCTGGCCGAGCTCGGGCGGCGCCTCGAGGCCGAGCTCTTCGGCGAGCGCCTCGCGCAGCGCCTCGGGCTCGAGCAGCGAGTTCGGCAGCCAGGCGGTGACGACGTCCTCGCCCGTGCCGGCGAGCAGCTTGCGGCACAGCAGGGTCTTGCCGGTGCCCACTTCGCCGGTGATCTTGATGAAGCCTTCGCCCGCCGCCAGCGCGACGCGCAGCACGTTGAGCGCCTCCTGGTGCGCCCGCCAGGCGTAGAAGTAGCCGGTGTCGGGCGTGAGCAGGAAGGGCGCTTCGCGCAGGCCGAAGTGCTGCTCGTACATCGTCGTCAGCGGCGCGCGGGGCGGGGGGCGAAGAAGCCGTCGATGCGGTCGGTGGCGCCGCGCATGTCGTCCTGCCAGGCGAGCGCGCCGTCGACGACGACGGGCTTGAGCAGGATCACCAGTTCGCTCTTGCGCCGGCTCTTCTGCGTGTGGCGGAAGAGGTGGCCGATGCCGGGCAGGTCGCCGAGCACGGGCAGGCCGGCCTGGTCGTCGCGCTGCACGTCCTGCATCAGCCCGCCGATGACGATGATCTGACCGTTCTTCGCGCGCACGATGCTGTCGGACTCGCGCATGCTGCTGAAGGCGAGCGGCAGGCGCTGCTCCTGGCCGAAGACGGTGAGCGTCTTGGTCTGGTCGACCACCTCGCTGACCGCCGGGCGCACGTGCAGGATGACTTCGCCGGCGGCGTCGATCTGCGGCGTGACGTCGAGCGCGATGCCGGAGAAGAAGGGCGTGAGCTCGATCTCGGGCGTGGTCGTCGTGGTCGTGCCGGTGGTGGTGTTGTTGCTCGAGACGCGGGTGACGAAGAACTCGTCCGAGCCGACCTTGATCACCGCCTTCTGGTTGTTCATCGTCGAGATGCGCGGGCTGGAGAGCACCTGCACCTCGCCCTGGGTCTTGAGCAGCTCGATGAAGGCGGTGAAGTCGTTGAGGTTCAGCGCCACCGAGAACACGCCGCCGAAGGCCGAGGTGAGCGTGTTGTTGATCTGCTGCAGCGCGGCCGGGTTGAGGACGCCGGTCTGGCCGCGGATCTCGGAGCTGCCCTGGCTGAAGAACTGCCCGCCGCCGGTCATGCCGCCGACGATGCTCTTGCCGCTGCCCGGCTTGCCCAGCGCGGCCCAGTTGATGCCGGTCTGGAAGCCGTCGGACAGCTCCACCTCGAGGATCTTCGCCTCGAGCAGCACCTGACGGGTGACGCTGTTCTGCAGCGACTGGAGGAAGGATTCGACCTCGCGCAGCTCCGCCGGCATGCCGCGCACGAGGACGAGCCCGGTGTGCGGATTGACGACCACGGCGCGACCGGCGCTGCCTTCGCCGGACGCGACGGCGCTGCCGGTGCTGGGGCCGGACAGGGCGGCGACGCCGGGGGCAGCCGCGATGCGCGCGCTGTCGGCGAGGCCGGCTGCCGCAGCACTGTTGCCGGCGACACCGCCGCCGCCCGCGCCGAAGCCGACGATGAGGCGCAGCGACTGCTCGAGCTCGGTCCAGAACTTGCTGCTGCTGGTGGTCTCGATCTGGCTGCTGGCGGGGTTGGCCGCGTCCTGGCTGCCGCCACCGCCCGTGCCGCCGCTGCTGCCGGTGGCGCCGTTGCCGCCGCGCAGCTGGCCGGAGCTGACGCGGGTTTCGGTGCGGCCGTCGCGGTTGAGGTTGATGTAGTTCACGTTGAACATGCGCGACTGCAGCGCCGCCGGAAACACCTGCCAGCCGGCCGCGCCGCGGCGCACGTCGTAGCCATATACGTCGCGCACGCTGGCGAGCACGTCGGCGACGGTGACGTTGCGCAGGCTGAGCGTGAGGGTGCCGGCGACCGCAGGGTGGACGACGATGTTCTCGGCGCTGTCATGCAGCAGCGACATGAAGAAGGTGCGTGCGTCGACCTCGCGCACGTCGATGTCGAAGCGGCGCTCGGGCGCCTTCGGCAGCTCCAGCGCCAGTGGCGGCAGCAGCGAGGCTGCCACGTCCGGCGGCAGCTCGGGCGGCTGACCGGCCGCGAGCTCGGCCCTTGCGGCCGCCTCGTGCGCGGCGAGGTCGGTGCGCAGGCCGGCGGAGGGCGAGTCGCGGCCGGGCGCCGGGGCAGTGCCGGCGCAGGCGGCCAGCAGCAGCGCGAGCGCGGCGAGGGCGGGGCGTGAGCGCGACGGCGTCATGGCTGCCTGCCCTTGCTGGCGGCGGGCCGCTTCGAGACCCCGGCGGCGTCGAAGCGCAGCACGCGCTCGGCCTGGTCGTCCTTCAGCGTCACCGCCGCCGCGTCGATGCGGACGACGACTGCATCGCCGAT
>JANJTU010000094.1 GCA_024710965.1 Thauera sp.
GCCGCCGTTCGCCCGTCCCGGGCAGGCGATCGACGTCACCGTATCGTCGATCGGCAATGCCAAGAGCCTGCGCGGCGGCACCCTGGTGATGACGCCGCTGAAGGGCGCCGACGGCCAGATCTACGCCATGGCCCAGGGCAATATGGTCGTGGGCGGCGCCGGCGCCGCGGGCGGCGGCGCCTCGCAGGTCATCAACCACCTCTCCGCGGGCCGGATCCCGGCCGGGGCGACGGTCGAGCGTGCCGTGCCGGCGATGCTCGGGCAGGGCGACTTCGTGATGTTCGAGCTCAACGACACCGACTTCGGCACCGCCCGGCGCGTGGTCGATGCGATCAACCTCGCCTATCCGGGGGCGGCCCAGGCGCTAGACGGCCGCAGCGTGCAGGTGCGCGCGCCGCTCGATTCGAGCGACCGCGTCGCCTTCCTCGGTCGCATCGAGAACCTCGAGGTCACGCCGGTGCAGCAGGCGGCCAAGGTCATCGTCAATTCGCGCACCGGCTCGGTGGTCATGAACCAGCGCGTGACGCTGCAGAACGTCGCCGTCGCCCACGGCAACCTGACCGTCACCGTCGACGTCGAAACCCAGGTCAGCCAGCCGCCGCCGCTGTCGGGAGGGCAGACGGTGGTCACGCAGGCGGGCCGGGTCAGCATCGAGCAGGAAGGTGGTGCGCTGTTCAACGTCGAGGGCGGCACCAACCTCGCCGAGGTGGTGAAGGCGCTCAATACGCTCGGCGCCACGCCGATGGACCTCGTCAGCATCCTGCAGGCCATGAAGGCGGCCGGCGCGCTGCGCGCCGAGCTGGAGATCATCTGAGGACACAGCGATGAACGCCGGCTTTCAGCTCAACGCCTTCGACCCGAATTCGCTCGGCGATCTCAAGCGCCTCGCGCGCACCGACGGCCAGTCGAACGACACCCTGCGCGCGGCGGCAAAGCAGTTCGAGGCGCTGTTCATGCAGATGGTGATGAAGTCCATGCGCGAGGCCACGCCGGCCAGCGGCCTGATGGACAACGAACAGACCAAGCTCTACCAGGGCCTGCTCGACCAGCAGCTCACGCTCAATCTCGCCAACTCGAGGGGCGCCGGGCTGGCCGACGTCATCTATCGCCAGCTCGGCGGCACGCCCGACGGCAAGGGCGACCTGGACGCGTTCGATACCGGCAATCGCGGCCCCGGCGAGGGCTTCGACCTCGCCAACGTCGTTCGGCGTGCGGCAATTCCTGCCGTGCGCAACCGCGAGGCGAAGGACGCTGCCGACAGCGAGCCCGCGGGCCTGCCTGGCCCCGAGGCCGCCGTCGCGCCCGGGCGTTTCGATGCCGGCTCGATCGTCGAGAACGCGATGCTCGAAGCCAAGTTCACCGAGGCCGTGCGCAGCGCGCGCGCGGCGGGCGGCGCGGTGTCGCGCGAGGCGAGCGACTTCGTCGCCGAGGTCTGGCCGCACGCGGAGGAGGCCAGCCGCCAGACCGGCATCCCGGCGCAGTTCATCGTCGCCCAGGCCGCGCTCGAGACCGGCTGGGGGAAGAAGCAGCTGCGCCAGGCCGACGGCAGCCCGAGCTACAACCTGTTCAACATCAAGGCCGGTTCGGCGTGGACGGGCAAGACGGTCGCGCTCAATGCCGTCGAGTATGCGGGCGGCCGTGCCCACAGCGAGCCCTCGCGCTTTCGCGTCTATGAATCGTATGCGGAGTCGTTCCGCGACTACGCCAACCTGATGACGCGCAATCCGCGCTACAGCGCCGTGCTCGGCCAGACCGACGCGGCCGGTTTTGCACGCGGGCTGCAGGACGCCGGCTATGCCACCGACCCGATGTACGCCGACAAGCTCGCCCGCATCATCGGCGGCAGCACCTTGCGCAACGCGCTGGCGTCGGCCGGCTGATCTTGCCGGCGGTTGGCTGGCAAGCTTGTTGCTAGGTTAGGGCGGAACGAAGCGAATCAGAGGAATCATCATGGCGGGCTTGCTCAACATCGGACTCACCGGCCTGAATGCCGCGCAGACGCAGTTGTCGACGGCCAGTCACAACATCACGAATGCGGGCGTGGCGGGCTATCACCGCCAGACGGTGATGCAGAACTCGCTGCCGGCGCAGTTCACCGGTGGCGGCTTCATCGGCCAGGGCACCCAGGTGGTGTCGGTGGCGCGCTCGTACAGCCAGTTCCTCGAAACGCAGGTCATGCAGGCCGACAATCGTCGCGCCGAGTATGCCGCCTACGGCCAGCAGATCGGCCAGATCAACAACCTCTTCGCCGACGCCAACTATGGCCTGATGCCCGCCCTGGACGGCTTCTTCGCCGGCGTGCAGGAAGTCGCCGCCAACCCGACCAGCATCCCCGCGCGGCAGACCATGCTGTCGAACGCGCAGACGCTCGTCACGCGCTTCCAGTCCATGAGCACGCGTCTGTCCGAGATCCGCCAAGGGGTCGAAAGCGAGATTGCCGACACGGTGGAGGGCATCAACGGCTTCGCCCAGCAGATCGCCGAGATGAACCGCTTCATCGTGGTCGCCGAGTCGGCCGGCAAGAACGTGCAGGCGAACGATCTGCGCGACCAGCGCAACCAGATGGTCACGGAGCTGAACCAGCTGATCAAGGTGAATGCCCTCGAGGAAAAGGACGGTTCGATGTCAATCTTCATCGGCTCGGGCCAGAGCCTGGTCGTGGGCGACAAGATCAATCGGCTCGCAGTGGCGCCGTCGGCCACCGATCCGCTGCGCGCCACGATTGCCCAGGAAGGCGCGGGCGGCAGCACGACCGCGCTGCCCGAGCGCCTGCTGACGGGCGGCAAGCTCGCCGGGCTGCTGGGCTTTCGCAGCGAGTCGCTCGATCCAGCGCAGAGCCGGCTCGGCCTGGTGGCGGTTTCGCTGGCGACCGCGTTCAACCGGCAGCACGAACTCGGGGTGGATCTCAACGGCGAACTCGGCCAGGCCTTCTTCAAGCTCGGCGCGATCGACGTCCAGCCGAGCGGGGCGGTCGAGGTCGGCTTCGATCCGGATGCGATCGGCCAGCTTACCGACAGCGATTACCGCCTCATCAATCATGACGGCACCAACTTCACGCTGGTGCGCCTGTCCGACGGGGCGAAGCTGGTCGACAATGATGTGCTGCCGCCGAGCGTCGATGGATTGAACATCACCGCGGGTGGCTTGGCGGCAGGCGATTCGGCGCTGATCCAGCCGACGCGCAACGCGGCGCAGGGCATCGCGCTGGCGCTCACCGACACGCGCCAGATCGCCGCCGGCAATCCGGTCTCGGTGGCAGCACTCTCGACCAACGCTGGTACGGCCACGGTGTCCGGGATCGTCGTCAAGGACGTGTCGGATATGCCGCAGAGCGCGTCCGGTGTTCCTGCTTTCGACGACGTCACCTTGGCTTTCAGCGAGACAGCCCCGCTGACCCTCACCGCCAGCTTCGGATCGCCGCCGGTAAGCTTTATCCCCTCCCCCGCGATCTACGACACGTCTGAGGCAGGCGGGAAGACCTTTACGTTCACGATCGCCCCCGATCCGGCCCAGCCCGGGGCCACCTTCAGCTTCGAGTTCAAGCTCGCGGGCGTGCCGGCAAGCGGCGATCGCTTCGTCTTCAGTCCGACCAAGGCTGGCGTCGCCGACAACCGCAACGCCAGCCTGCTCGGCGCCCTGCAGAGCGGCAAGCTCCTGTTCAACGCCGGCTCGGCCGCCGACGGCGCGCCCACCGCCAGCATCGGCGGCGCCTATGCGCAGATGGTGAGCAGCATCGGCAACAAGACGCGCGAGATGCAGGTGAACGAGAAGGCGCAGCAGGCGCAGTTCGACCAGGCCAGCAGCATGCGCGACGGCCTCTCGGGCGTGAATCTCGACGAGGAGGCGGCGAACCTCGTGCGCTACCAGCAGGCCTACCAGGCATCCGCGAAGGTGATGTCGATCGCCCAGCGCCTGTTCGACGAAGTCCTCACCATCGGCCGCTAAGGGGGAAGATCATGCGCGTCTCCACCAACATGATGTACGAGCGCGGCATCGGCGCGATGCAGCAACAGTCGGCCAGCCTGATGCAGACCTTCCAGCAGATCTCCAGCGGCCGCCGCGTGCTCACGCCGGCCGACGACCCGATCGCCGCGGCGCGCGCGGTCGAACTCAACCAGCAGCGCAGCATCAACACCCAGTACGGCACCAACCAGGGCTACGCAACCGACAGCCTGAGCATGCTCGACAGCAAGCTCGGCGGCGTCGGCGACATCCTCCACTACGTGCGCGAGCGGGTGGTGCAGGCCGGCAACGCAGGCCTCAGCCGGGAGGATCTCGCCTCCATTGCGACCGACCTCGGGGCCCAGTTCGAGGGCCTGCTCGGCCTTGCCAACACGCAGGACCTGAATGGCGACTTCCTCTTTGCCGGCTACAAGTCGCAGACGCGGCCGTTTGCCGGCGGCCTGGGCGGGGTCAGCTACGAGGGCGACCAGGGCACGCGCACGATGCAGGTGTCCGATTCGCGCTTCATGCCGGTGAGCTTGCCGGGCTCGGAAGTGTTCGAGCACCGCGGCCCGCTCGATGCCAGCGCCATCAGCCTGGTAAAAGATGCCGGCAACACCGGCACGAAGGTGCTCGAGGTCGCGGCCGGTGACGCGACGCTGGTGCGCCCGGCGACGCACTACCAGATCAGTCACACGAGCGACATCTACACGGTGACGCGCACGGCGCTGGACGGCAGCCCAGCCGCCTGGACCGATGCCGATCTTGAGCGCATGTGGCCGGCCCCGGCCTCGGCGACGGGCTTCGCCGTGCCGGCCAATTACACCCTGTCCGACGACCGGACGAGCATCAGCTACGCTACCTCTGGCAACGGCCCGCACACCATCGAGTTCGACGGGCTCGAAGTGAAGGTGCCGGGTGGCGCGGCGGCGGGCGACGGCGACCGCTTCGACATCACGATCCCTTCCCGGAACATCTTCGACAGCATCGGCACCTTCATCGACGCGCTGAAGAATCCGAACTCCGACATGAGCGTGGCGGTGGCCTCCGCCCTCGGCG
>JANJTU010000107.1 GCA_024710965.1 Thauera sp.
AGATCGTCGAACTCGACGAGGCGCTGATGTCGAAGTACCTCGAACAGGGCGAGGCGCTCGACCCCGAGCAGTTGCATGCGCCCTTCGAGCAGGCCCTGCGCGAAGGCCACCTGGTGCCGGTGTGCTTCGTCTCCGCGCGCAGCGGCGCCGGCGTGCGCGAACTGCTCGACATCCTCGGCCGCCTCGCCCCCGACCCCACCGAGGCCAACCCGCCCGTCTTCCTGAAGGGCGAAGGCGCAGCAGCGAAGCCGGCCGACGTGAGCCTGGAGGCCGAGCGCCATGTCGTCGCTCACGTCTTCCAGATCGCCAACGACCCCTATCGTGGCAAGCTGGGGCTGTTCCGCATCCACCAGGGCAGCGTCACGCCCAACTCCCAGCTCTACATCGGCGACGGTCGCAAGACCTTCAAGGTCGCCCACCTGCTGCGCATGCAAGGCCGGAACGCGGTCGAGACACCGCTCGGCGTGCCCGGCGACCTGTGTGCAGTGGCACGCGTGGACGACATCGAGCGCGACGCCGTGCTGCACGACTCGCACGACGAGGACTACTTCCACCTCGCACCCACGCCCTACCCGCAGCCGGTGTTCGGCCTCGCGCTGATGACCCGCAAGCCGGCCGACGAGCAGAAGCTGTCCGAGGCGCTTGCGCGCCTGATCGACGAGGACCCCTGCCTCGAGGTCAGCTTCGACCACCGCCACCGGCGCACCGTGGTGCGCGGCCTCGGCGAACAGCACCTGAAGATCGTCCTCGACGAGCTCGCCACGCGCTGGAACCTGCAGCTCGACACCGCGGCGCCGAGCATTCCCTACCGCGAGACGATCTCGACCGCCGCCGAGGCGCGCTACCGCCACAAGAAGCAGAGCGGCGGCGCGGGCCAGTTCGGCGAAGTGGCGCTGCGCGTGGAGCCGCTCGAGCGCGGCGCCGGCATCGAGCTCGCGGACGAGGTGAAAGGCGGCGCGATCCCGACCAACTTCATGCCCGCCGTCGAGAAAGGCGTGCGCCAGGCCCTGGCCGAAGGCGCCTTCGCCGGCTTCCCGATCCACGACCTGCGCGTGGTCGTGACCGACGGCAAGCACCACGCGGTCGATTCGAACGAGGTGTCCTTCGTCACCGCCGCACGCCATGCGCTGCAGGAAGCGGTGCTGGCAGCCAGGCCGATCGTGCTCGAGCCGCTGCTGGACGTGCAGGTGAAGGTGGCCGACCACCTCTTCGGCGAGGTCAGCGCCGAGCTCGCCGGGCGCCGCGGCCGGCTGACGAGCACCGACAGCCCCTCCGCCGGCTGGACGCTGATCTCGGCGCGCGTGCCGATGGCGGGCCTGGACGGCTTCGAGAGCCGGCTGAAGGCGATCTGCGCCGGCGAGAGCGAGTTCGTCCTCGAAGCCGGCGGCTACGAGCCCGCACCGGCCGAGGTACAGTCGCAACTCGCACGCGCCTTCAGCGCGCCGGCCAATGGCAATGGCGCGCACTGAACGGCACCATCCGCCCCGCCGCCGGCCCATCGCCCAGCGCCGGCGGCAGGCCTGGGCCGCGCCGTGAAGCTCACCGAGCGCCACCGCGCCTACTGGCGCTGGAACCTCGTCCTGACCTTCTCGCTGCTGGGGGTGTGGTTCACGATCACCTTCGTCGCCGGCTACTTCGCCGACGAACTCAATGCCGTGAGCTTTCTGGGTTTTCCGCTCGGCTTCTACGTCTTCGCCCAGGGCTCGCTGATCGTCTATCTGGCGATCATCGCCATCTACGTCTTCGTGATGAACCGGCTCGACCGCCGCTACGGCGTTAACGAACGACGCTGAGCGAATGGCGTTCAGCGAACGGCGCGCGGCGGCCGCGCCGGCCGCCCGTCACTTGTTCGGTGTCGGCGCCGAGCCCCCGCCCTTCTTGCGCCCGAACACCATCGGGTGTGCATGGCGGCTGAGGATGAAATCGGCGAAGAACTTGAACCACAGCGTGATGCCGGCCGTGGCGCTCCAGGTTTCGTAATCCAGCCGGCCGGCGACGACGCCGAGGATCACGAACACGATCACGATACCGGCCACGAGATTGATCGCCGCCGCGTAGGGGGCAAACTTCGCCGGGTTCGGCGGCGGCTCGCCGCGCTTCAGGCCGACCTCGGAAAAGTCGCGCTTCACGAGGATGCGCCAGGCCCGCCGCAGCCAGAAGAAGCCGATCGGAAACAGGGCAAGGAACAGGATCCAGGTCAGGGCCACGCTCACGTCGAAAACCATGCGCTACTCCAGATGCGGGCGGAACGAAGGACTCGCCACGCCGCAAGGTGCCACAAAAGAAAAAACCCCGCCATTCAGACCGGCGGGGTTCCGGCGGCGCCGATCGGCCAGAACCCGGCGAACGGCGCCACCCTCACTGCATTGCGCGCCTAGTGGGCGCCGTCGACCGCCTTCGCGCCGCGCGGGATACGAACGCTTTCGACCAGGGCCTGGATGTGCTCCGGCGGCTCCTTGGTGACCTTATCCACCACGAAGGCGACGGTGAAGTTCACCAGCGCGCCGATCGCGCCGAAGGCTTCCGGCGTGATGCCGAAGAAGCTGTTCGGACCGCCAATGAGGTCGGTGAACTCGGTGCCCTTGATGAAGAACAGGCCCTTGTGGGCGAACACGTACAGCAGGGTCACGAAGAGGCCCGCCAGCATGCCGGCGATGGCGCCCTCCTTGTTCATCTTCTTCGAGAAGATGCCCATCATGATCGCCGGGAACAGCGAGCTGGCCGCGATACCGAAGGCCAGCGCCACGGTGCCGGCGGCGAAGCCCGGCGGGTTGAGGCCGAGGTAGCCGGCGAGCACGATCGCGAAGGCCATCGCGATCTTGCCGACGAGCAGCTCGTTCTTGTCCGAGATGTCCGGCGCGAACACGTTCTTCACCAGGTCGTGCGACACCGCCGACGAGATCGCCATCAGCAGGCCGGCAGCGGTCGACAGCGCGGCAGCCAGACCACCGGCGGCGATCAGCGCGATCACCCAGTTCGGCAGCAGCGCGATCTCCGGGTTGGCGAGCACGATGATGTCGGCGTTGACCGACAGCTCATTGCCCTTCCAGCCGGCGGTTTCGGCCTTGGCCTTGGCGTCGGCGTTCTTGGTCGCGTCGTTGTAGTACTGGATGCGGCCGTCACCGTTCTTGTCCTCGAACTTCAGCAGACCGGTCTTCTCCCAGCGCTTCATCCATTCCGGACGCTCATCGGCCTTCAGGCTCGCTTCGGTCGCGTACAGGTCGCCGCCGGTGGCCACGGCGCTGTTCACCGTGGCGTGCAGGTTGTACTTGGCCATCGCCGCAACGGCCGGCGCGGTGGTGTACAGGATCGCGATGAAGACCAGCGCCCAGCCGGCGGAGGTGCGCGCATCCTTGACCTTCGGCACGGTGAAGAAGCGCACGATCACGTGCGGCAGGCCGGCGGTACCGATCATCAGCGACACGGTGTAGACGAACATGTTGAGCGTGCTGCCCGGCACCGAGGTGGTGTACTCGCCGAAGCCGAGATCGGTCACGACCTGGTCGAGGCGCGCCAGCAGGCTGACGTCCTGGCCGACCAGACTGCTGCCCAGGCCCAGCTGCGGGAACGGGTTGCCGGTCAGTTGCAGGGCGATGAAGATCGCCGGGATGGTGTAGGCGAGAATCAGCACGACGTACTGGGCGACCTGGGTGTAGGTGATGCCCTTCATGCCGCCGAACACGGCGTACATGAACACGATCGCCATGCCGATGTAGATGCCCATGTCGTTGGTCACGCCGAGGAAGCGCGAGAACGCCACGCCGACGCCGGTCATCTGGCCGATGACGTAGGTGATCGAGGCGGTCAGCAGGCAGATCACGGCCACGGTGCTGGCGGACTTGGAGTAGAAGCGGTCGCCGATGAACTGGGGCACGGTGAACTTGCCGAACTTGCGCAGGTAGGGCGCCAGCAGCATCGCCAGCAGCACGTAACCGCCCGTCCAGCCCATCAGGAACAGGCCACCGCCGTAGCCCATGTTGGAGATCAGGCCGGCCATCGAGATGAAGGAGGCGGCGGACATCCAGTCGGCCGCCGTCGCCATGCCGTTGGTCACCGGATGCACGCCGCCGCCGGCGACGTAGAACTCGCTGGTGCTGCCGGCACGCGCCCAGATGGCGATGCCGATGTACAGCGCGAAGCTCGCGCCGACCACCAGATAGGTAATGGTTTGCAGATCCATGTGTCAGCCTCTCACTCTTCGTGAACGTCGAATTGCTCGTCGAGCTGCCCCATCTTCTTCGCGTAGTAGAAGATGAGAACGACGAACACGTAGATCGACCCCTGCTGGGCGAACCAGAAGCCCAGGGGATAGCCACCGAGGTGGATGTTGTTGAGCGCCGGGGCAAAGAGGATGCCCGCGCCGAACGAGACCAGGAACCAGATGATCAGGATCTTGGTCAGCAGCCCGAGTGTCGCCTTCCAGTAGGCTGTGCTGTTGTTTTCCATAACGTCTCCTCCATGAGTGATGCGAATCCTGCAACCCGGCCGGGCCGAACCAGCCCCGGCCGACAAGACTGCGAGATAATTATGGACCCATCGAGCTTACTTATAGCTTACAAAGCCTTACTGTTATCTGAAAAAGGCAGGTCTCCGATGGCCATTGAAAAAGCCCGCGATCTCAACGAGATGGCAGGCTTTATTGATCCATGGGCGGCCGCGACGGCGCGCCCGGGTCGCGGGCCAGCTTACATGCGCGCGATCATCGCGTCGCCGAAGGCCGAGCAGCTCACCTCCTGCGCGCCGTCCATCAGGCGGGCAAAGTCGTAGGTCACGACCTTGTCACCGATGGCCGCTTCCATCGACCTGATCACCAGGTCGGCGGCCTCGACCCAGCCCATGTGACGCAGCATCATCTCCGCCGACAGGATGATCGAGCCCGGATTGACCTTGTCGAGGCCGGCGTACTTCGGCGCCGTGCCGTGGGTCGCCTCGAAGCAGGCGTACTGGTCGGAGATGTTGGCGCCCGGCGCGATGCCGATGCCACCGACCTGCGCCGCCAGCGCATCCGAGATGTAGTCGCCGTTGAGGTTGCAGCAGGCGATGACGTCGTATTCGGCCGGGCGGAGCAGGATCTGCTGCAGGAAGGCGTCGGCGATGGCGTCCTTGACGATGAGCTCGCGCCCGGTCTTCGGGTTCTTGAAGCTGCACCACGGGCCGCCGTCGATCGGCTGCGCGCCGAACTCCTGCTGCGCGACCTCGTAGGCCCAGTCACGGAAGGCGCCTTCCGTGAACTTCATGATGTTGCCCTTGTGCACGATGGTGAGGTTGCGGCGATCGTTGTCGATCGCGTACTTGATCGCGGCGCGCACCAGGCGCGACGTGCCTTCGCGCGAGATGGGCTTGATGCCGATGCCCGAGGTGTTCGGGAAGCGGATCTTCTTGACCCCCATTTCCTCCTGCAGGAACTTGATGACCTTCTTCGCGCCTTCGGTCTCGGCCTGCCACTCGATGCCGGCGTAGATGTCCTCGGTGTTCTCGCGGAAGATCACCATGTCGACCTTGCTCGGGTCCTTCAGCGGCGAGGGCACGCCGGTGAAGTAGCGCACCGGGCGCACGCACTGGTAGAGGTCGAGCTCCTGACGCAGGGCAACGTTGAGCGAGCGGATGCCGCCGCCGACCGGCGTCGTCATCGGCCCCTTGATCGACACCGAGTATTCCTTGAGCGCATCGAAGGTCTCCTTCGGCAGCCACTCGTCCGGACCGTAGAGCCGGGTGGACTTCTCGCCGGCGAACACCTCCATACAGTGGATCTTCTTCTTGCCGCCGTAAGCCTTGGCGCCCGCCGCATCGATCACCTTGATCATCACCGGCGTGATGTCCAGGCCGATGCCGTCGCCCTCGATGTAGGGAATGATCGGGTTATCCGGGATGGCCTGGCCCGGAACGATCTTCTGACCACCTGCCGGAACCTTGATGTGCGATGCGCTCATTCCTGCTCCCTCCTGGTGAACTGGTGTCGGACAAACAATCTTCACTCGGTCGGCGGCAGTCGGCGGCAGTCGGCAGCTCCAAGCCTTCCGCGCGGCAGCACGATGTGCCGGCGCCAGCGCGGGCCGCACCGCGACCGCGGTTCGATTATCCACCAAAACGCAGGCATATCGGCGGCCGCGCCTGGCCGGCGCACGGGCCCCATCAGCCGCGGCGCAACAAAGAAAACGCCAGGGCGAACCCTGGCGTTCTCGAGGGGGCAGGGAACGGGCCGGCTCACTGCCCCGGCGCCGGTTCCCGCTGCAGCGCGGCTCAGGCGCTCGCGGCGGCCAGTGTGGCGTTCAGGGTGGCGCTCGGGCGCATCACCGCTTCGCACTTCGCGGCATCGACGCGGTAGTAGCCGCCGATGTCGGCCTTCTGTCCCTGGACGGCTTTCAGCTCGCTGACGATCGTCTGCTCGTTGTCGGCCAGCGCCTTGGCGAGCGGCGCGAAGTGGGCCTGCAGCGCCTTGTCCTCGGTCTGCCCGGCCAGCGCCTGCGCCCAGTACAGGGCGAGGTAGAACTGGCTGCCGCGGTTGTCGAGCTCGCCGGTGCGGCGCGAGGGCGACTTGTCGTTGTCGAGCAGCTTGCCGGTGGCTTCGTCCAGCGTCCGGGCAAGGATCTTGGCCTGGTCGTTACCCGACTTGATGCCCAGCTCTTCCAGCGACACCGCCAGGGCGAGGAACTCGCCGAGCGAATCCCAGCGCAGGTGGTTTTCCTCCACCAGCTGCTGCACGTGCTTGGGCGCCGAACCGCCGGCGCCGGTCTCGTACATGCCGCCACCGGCCATCAGCGGCACGATCGAGAGCATCTTCGCGGAAGTGCCCAGTTCCATGATCGGGAACAGGTCGGTGAGGTAGTCGCGCAGGATGTTGCCGGTCACCGAGATGGTGTCGAGGCCACGGACGACGCGCTCGAGCGTGAAACGCATCGCGCGTACCTGGGACATGATCAGGAGGTCCAGCCCGGTGGTGTCGTGATCCTTCAGGGAGGTCTGCACCTTCTTGATCAGCTCGTTCTCATGCGGACGGTAGGGGTCGAGCCAGAACACCGCCGGCATGCCGGAGTTGCGCGCGCGGGTGACGGCGAGCTTGACCCAGTCGCGGATCGGCTCATCCTTGACCTGGCACATGCGCCAGATGTCGCCGGCTTCGACGTCCTGCGCCAGCAGCACTTCACCCGTCGCCAGATCGGTGATGTTGGCGACGCCGTCTTCCGGGATCTCGAAGGTCTTGTCGTGCGAACCGTATTCCTCGGCCTTCTGCGCCATCAGGCCGACGTTCGGCACCGTGCCCATCGTGCGCGGATCGAAGTTGCCGTGCCACTTGCAGAAGTTGATCATCTCCTGGTAGATGCGGGCGAAGGTCGATTCCGGCATCACGGCCTTGCAGTCGTACTGCTTGCCGTCGGCGCCCCACATCTTGCCGCCGGAGCGGATCATCGCCGGCATCGAGGCGTCGACGATGACGTCGTTGGGCGAGTGGAAGTTGGTGATGCCCTTGGCCGAATCGACCATCGCCAGCGGCGGCCGGTGCTCCTGGCAGGCGTGCAGGTCGCGGATGATCTCGTCGCGCAGGGACTCGGGCAGGGTCTTGATCTTGTCGTACAGGTCGACCATGCCGTTGTTGACGTTGATGCCGAGCTCGTCGAACAGCTTGCCGTGCTTCTCGAAGGCTTCCCTGTAGTAGATCTTGACGCAGTGGCCGAAGACGATCGGGTGCGAGACCTTCATCATCGTCGCCTTCACGTGCAGCGAGAACAGGATGCCCGCTTCCCGGCAGTCGTCGAGCTGCTTCTCGTAGAACTCGAGCAGCGCCTTCTTGCTCATGAACATCGAGTCGATGATCTCGCCGTCGAGCAGCGCGACCTTGGGCTTGAGCACGATGGCCTTGCCCGACTTGGTGATCAGCTCCATCTTGACGTCGCGCGCCTTGTCCAGCGTCAGCGACTTCTCGCCGTGGTAGAAGTCGCCGTGCTCCATGTGCGAGACGTGGGTCTGCGACCACTGCTTCCACTCGCCCATCGAGTGGGGGTGCTTCCTGGCGTAGTTCTTGACCGCCGCCGGCGCGCGGCGGTCGGAGTTGCCTTCGCGCAGCACCGGGTTCACCGCCGAGCCCAGGCACTTCGAGTAGCGCGCCCTGATCGCCTTCTCGTCGTCGGTCTTCGGATCTTCGGGGAAGTCAGGGATGCCGTAGCCCTTGCCCTGCAGCTCCTTGATCGCGGCCTTCAACTGCGCGACCGACGCGCTGATGTTCGGCAGCTTGATGATGTTGGTGTCCGGATCCTGGGTCAGGCGGCCAAGTTCGCCCAGCGCGTCGGGCACCTTCTGCTCCTCGCTCAGGCGCTCCGGGAACTCGGCCAGGATACGGGCCGCCAGCGAGATGTCGGCTTCGTCCACCTTGATGCCGGCCGGGCCGGTAAAGGCGCGGACGACCGGCAGGAAGGCGGCAGTCGCCAGCATGGGCGCTTCGTCGGTGATCGTGTAGATGATGGTCGGCTGTTGCGAAGGCATTACTTTTTCTCCCTCATTGTCTTGGTGGCACTGGTCGAACGATGCGCGGACAACCACGGCGCTGACCGGCATGGGCGCACCGGGCTCGTTGAAAGGCCTTGGAAACGCGGAGCCAGGGCCTGGAGTGCACGCTCTCCCGCGCACCATCCCGGCCTTTGACGCAGCCACTAGCGGCACGCCCGCGGCCCTGCTGCTCCGCGACGCCTCGCGACTCCCAACCGACTTTTCAAGCGCGCCATTATAGCCCCGCCACCACCCCGCAAGGCCAGATGTAAAACCACCTTTCACCATATGAAAAAAGACAAAAGATAAAAGATAGAAGACCCGCCGCACGCGCGAAGGAAGCGCAGCGCCCGGCACCGCAGGAGAGCGCCGGCCGACGCCCGGCGAAGCCTTCCGGCGATGCCCGCAGCGGTGGCCGCTGGTACATCCGGGGCGCACGGTGCGAAACTAGCGCGCGGGCTGGCCGGCGCCCTCCCCCCGCCGTCGCCGGCCACGGGAACAGCCTGGAAGGAAAGCGAAATGGACGCACTGCCCGGAGACACCCCGGTCGCCCAGGCGATCGCGCAGGCCCTCGTCGAGGGTTTCAACAAGCACTACCGCATCTTCCGCGAGACCTCGCGGCGCTCGAAGGAATTGTTCGAGGCGGGCGAGTGGCAGGCTCAGCTCGACGCGGTGCGTGAGCGCGTGCAGTTCTACGACGACCGCGTCGACGAGTGCGTGGCGCGGCTGCATGGCGAATTCGATGCCGACTCGCTCGACAACAGCACCTGGCAGCAGGTCAAGCTCCAGTTCATCGGCATGCTGATCAACCACAAGCAGCCCGAGCTGGCGGAGACCTTCTTCAACTCGGTGACGACGAAGATCCTGCACCGCAGCTACTTCAACAACGACTACATCTTCGCCCGCCCCGCCATCGCCACCGAGTACGTCGAGTCCTATCCGCCGGTCTATTCGAGCTACTACCCGCAGGACCACGGTCTGCGCGCCACGATCGGGCGCATCGTCGAGGACTTCGACTGGCAGCGCCCGTTCGAAGACCTTGACCGCGACGTCGGCTACATCCTGCGCGCGGTGCGCGCGCATCTGGGCGAGTGGCCGAAGATGGAGGTCAACTGCCAGCTGCAGGTGCTGTACTCGGCCTTCTACCGCAACAAGACCGCTTACATCATCGGCAAGGCGGTCAACGGCTACCAGGAATACCCCTTCGCCATCGCGGTGCGCCACGGCGACAGCGGCCGGCTCTACATCGACACCATCCTGCTCGACCCGTGGCGCATCTCGGTGCTGTTCTCGCTGTCGCGCGCCTACTTCATGGTGGACATGGAGGTGCCCTCGGGCTACGTGCAGTTCCTGCGCTCGATCATGCCGAACAAGCCGCGCTCGGAGCTCTACACCATGCTCGGCCTGGGCAAGCAGGGCAAGACCATGTTCTTCCGCGACCTCGTCGCCCACCTGCGCCACTCCAACGACCAGTTCATCGTCGCCCCCGGCATCCGCGGCATGGTGATGCTGGTGTTCACGCTGCCGTCCTACCCCTACGTGTTCAAGATCATCAAGGACGTGTTCGGCGCCTCGAAGAACGTCGACCGCGCCACGGTCAAGCGCAAGTATCTGATGGTGAAGCACGTCGACCGCGTCGGCCGGATGGCGGACACGCTCGAGTTCTCCTATGCCGCGCTGCCACTGTCGCGCTTCCACCCCGAGCTGCTGGACGAGTTGCGCACGCTGGCGCCGTCCGCCTTCGAGATCGACGGCGACAAGGTGATCATCAAGCACCTCTACATCGAGCGCCGCATGACGCCGCTCAACATCCACCTCGAGCAGGCGGACGAGGCCGAGACCGAGCAGGCGGTGTACGAGTACGGCAACGCGATCCGCGAACTGGCGATCGCCAACATCTTCCCCGGCGACATGCTGTGGAAGAACTTCGGCGTCACCCGCTACGGCCGCGTCGTGTTCTACGACTACGACGAGATCGAGTACATGACCGACATGAACTTCCGCAGGATCCCGCCGGCGCCCTACGAGGAGATGGAACTGGCGGGCGAGCCCTGGTATTCGGCCGGGCCGATGGACGTCTTCCCGGAGGAGTTCGCCACCTTCCTGCTCGGCGTGCCACGCGTGCGCAAGGCCTTCCTCAAGTACCACCGCGACCTGCTCTCGCCCGAGTTCTGGCAGCGCGCGCAGCAGCGCATCCGCGACGGCCACGTCGAGGACTTCTACCCCTATCCGCTCGAGTTCCGCTTCTGCAACATGTTCACCGCGCCAGACGCCGCCGCCCCGCCGGCGAGCGCACCGCAGGCGGCCTGAGCAAGACTGCCCCGGCCCGCACGGGGCCGGGCGCCTGCACGCGACGAGGGCGCCCGCAGGCGCGCTCGTCCCCGCGCTACCGGCGGCAGCCGTCCGCTCAGACGGCGACGACGCCCGGGTTGCCGTCCATGCCCTTCAGCGTGGGCTGGTTAAGC
Organism: Thauera sp.; assembly: GCA_024710965.1. Lineage (GTDB taxonomy): Bacteria > Pseudomonadota > Gammaproteobacteria > Burkholderiales > Rhodocyclaceae > Thauera. The sequence goes on from JANJTU010000107.1 coordinate 10,947, forward strand.
GGTCGCTGCGCGACCACCTTCTGCGCGCGCAGGTAGTTCGCCACCACGTCCCACACCGCCGGACCGGCGTTCTTCGCCTCTTCCGACACCGGCGCCCAGCCGGCGACCTTGTAGGTCTTGTTCGGCTCGATGCGCCTGCCCTTCAGCAGCATGTTGTCGATACGCTTGCCCATCGCGGCGGCGGGGTCGCAGGTGTATTGCAGGCCGCCCACGCGCACCATGTCGCCGCCCTGCTGGTAGTAGGGGTCGGGGTTGAAGAGGTTGTCGGCGACGTCCTCGAGGATGGTCTTGATCGTCTCGCCGCTCATCTCGGTCAGCGTCGTCCACGGATAGGTGATCGCGGTCTGGTCGAGCAGGTGCTCCATCGTGATCGTGTCGCCCGGCAGCAGCGAGGTGCCCCAGCGGAAGCCGGGCGAAAAGGCGATCTCGGCGTCCTTCTCGGCAATCAGCGCGTCCACGATGAGCTGATCCCACGAGCCGTTGAAGTTGCCGCGGCGGTAAAGCATGCCTTCGGTGACGGCGAGCTTCTCCGACAGCTTCTCGATGTAGGGTGCACGCACCTTGTCGATGAAGGCCGCCATTTCCTGGTCGGCCGGCAGCAGGTTGGCGAATACCGGCAGCAGCTTGTAGCGGAAGTCGGCCACCTTGCCGTCGCGCACCTCGAAGTCCATCACGCCGAGGAACTTGCTGTTGGAACCGGCGTTGGTCACCAGGGTCTTGCCGCCGGGGTTCTGCACCACGGTGGGCGCCGGCATGCCGTCATGGGTGTGGCCGCCGAAGATGGCGTCGATGCCGGTGACGCGGCTCGCCATCTTGAGGTCGACATCCATGCCGTTGTGCGACAGCACGACCACCACCTGGGCGCCCTCGGCACGCGCGGCGTCAACGGCTTCCTGCATGCCCTGTTCCTGGATGCCGAAGCTCCAGTCCGGCGTCTGCCAGCGCGGGTTGGCGATCGGCGTGTAGGGGAAAGCCTGGCCGACGATGGCCACCGGCACGCCGTTGATGGTCCGGATCACATAGGGCTTGAAGACCGGATCCTCGAAGTCGGTGGTCTTCACGTTCTGGGCGACGATGTCGATCCGCCCGGCGAAATCCTTCTCCTCGATCTCCTTCACCCGGTCGGCGCCGTAGGTCGATTCCCAGTGCAGCGTCATGACGTCGACGCCGAGCAGCTTGCACGCATCGACCATGTCCTGGGCATTGGTCCACAGCGCGGTGCCCGAGCCCTGCCAGGTGTCACCGCCGTCGAGCAGCAGCGCGCCGGGGCGGCTCGCCTTCAGCTTCTTGACCAGGGTGGCGAGGTGGGCGAAGCCGCCAACCTTGCCGTAGGTCTGCGCCGCCTCGGTGAAGTCGAGATAGGTGAAGGCATGCGCCTCGATGCTGCCCGGCCGGAGCCCGAAGTGCTTGAGGAAGCGCTCGCCGACGACGTGCGGGGCATTGCCCGCCATGGCGCCGACGCCGAGGTTGACGTTGGGTTCGCGGAAGTAGATCGGCAGCAACTGCGCGTGGCAGTCGGTCATGTGCAGCAGGCTGACATTGCCGAACTTCGGCATGTCGTAGAGGGCGGCCGCAGCGTTCTCGGCGCGCGCGAAGTTCGACTGCAAGCTCATGCCGCCGGCCGCGGCGACCGCCAGCATCTGCATGAATTCACGACGATTCATCGACATGGATAAGCCTTCTGGAGTGGCGTGAGCCAGCCGCACAACGCCTGCCGCGCAGCTTGCTCGGGGTATGGGAAGGGCCCGGGGCCGAGGCCGCGGGCCCTGCTCCGGACTGCCCGGCGATGGCGCTTACTGGTTGACCGGCGAGGCCGGATCGAACAGGTAGGCCATCACGTGGCGGATCTGGGCTTCGGTGAGGATGCCGCCGTAGCCGTTGCGCGGCATGTCGCTGCACGCGTTGTAGGCCTTGGAGTTCCACAGCTTGCCCCAGGTGTACTTCACGACCTCTTCCGAGTTGCCGCGCAGTTTCGCGTAGCCCTCGAGGCTGGGGCCGATGGTGCCCTCGGACACCTCCTTCGGATCCATCGCGTGGCAGTTGTAGCAGCCGCCGCCGTTGTTGTCCGGCGTCTTGTCGGTCCAGGTCAGGCCGCGACCGCTCATCGCGATCTTCTGCCCCTCCTTCCAGTCGCCGCCGGTGTAATTGTTGCCACCCGGCCACTGGATCTTCGCCAGCTCGGCCGCCTCGAGCCGCTTCATCGTCGCGGCATCGGGCCGCGTCGGGCTGGAACAGGCCTTCTGGATCTCGTCCTGCTTCTGGCGGTCGAGGCTGGCGATGCCGTTGGCCTGGAAGGACTTCAGCATCATCGCCTCGGCCCTGGCCTGCAGGTCGTCGGCCATCGCGATCGAGGCACACAGCGCCAGCGGCGCCGCAATGAACAGCTTCTTCATGTCGTCCGCTCCCTCAGCGCTTCACGCCCGGCCACACGGCCTCGGCGCCATTGCCCTTGCCTGCCATGAACACCGACAGCGCGATCGTCACGTCCGAGGCGAAGATCGGCTCGGCGGTGCGCTGCTGCCGGAAGCAGTCCCACAGGCGGTGCTGCATGGTCCAGAACTGCGAGTTCGACACGCGGTAGGCCGGCCACGAGCCCCAGCCCGCCGCCGCACCTTCCGGCTTGGTGATGTTGGGCAGCTGCGTGGCGCGGATGCGCTTGTCGTCCTGGCTGTGGCACGAGGCGCACGAGAAATCCATCGCCCCGGTGCGGTAGTAGAAGGCCTTCTCGCCGAGCGCGTACATCTCCTTCATCTTCGGATGCGACAGGTCGACCGCGATCTTCTCGCCCTTCGAATGGGTCACGACGTAGGCGACCAGGGCCGCGACCTTGCCGCGCTCACCCTGCAGGAACTTGCCCCTGACGATCTCCTCGGACGGGATGCCCTGCAGCGTTTCCATGCAGTACATCAGGCGCGACTCGAGGTCCTGCACCTTGCCGCTGTCCTTGAAGAAACGCGGCAGCTGCGCTGCGGCCCCGTCAACGACGCCGGGCCCCAGGCCGAGGTCGCATTGCTCGAGCGTGGCGTTCCTCGGCCCTCGGGCCGTGCGCCACAGCTCCTCGCCCTCCATCTCGTAGAGTTCGGCGGGGTTGCCGTCGGCGAGCATCTCGCGGTAGGCGTCGAAATTCAGGTCTTCCTGGGCGAATGCGGGGGCCGCGAGCGCCACCCCTACGCTCAGCGCCACCATCTTGAGTCGTTTCTTCATGGTCTCTCCTCCGAGGTTGAGTGCCTCGTTGCCTCCTCTGTGCTGGCGCCTGCCGACCACGCGGCACCCGACCCCCAGGCCGTGGCCCGGTGCGGGCGGCCCGGGCCGACAGGCCTCAGGCAATCTGCACTTCGTCGGTGCGGCTGTCGCCCTTGTTGTCCACCCAGCTCACGCTGACCTTGTCACCCTTCGCCCCGCCCTTGAACTTGAACGCGAGGTAGGGGTTGGTGGACACCGAGGGGCCGAATTCGGCGCTGAGCACGACCTTGTCGTTGTGCCTGGCGCTCAGTTCGGTGATGAAGTGGGCCGGAATCGCGGCGCCGGACGAATCCTTGCGCTGGCCGGTTTCCATGACGTGCGACATCAGCACACGGACTTCAGTGACGCCATCCTTGGCGGCGGCACGAATACGCATCGGGCTTGCCATATCCATCTCTCCTTGATCTGTATCGCCAGGGTCAGCCGCCGCAGCCGCCGAGCGTGACCTTGACTTCCTTCTTCGCCATGTAGAACTTGCCGTCGGCCTTGACCACCGCATAGACGTCGGAGGTCTGGCCCATCTTCACGCGCGTCTGCACTTCGGCCATCGTGCCGGCGGGGATGGTGAAGCTGGCGGCGAGCATGTTCGGGTTCTTCTCGATCATGATCGCGATCTGTTCCGTCCCGGGCAGGTTGCTGACCACGCCTACCGGCACCACGGCGCCGTTCTCGGCGATGTCCGGTGCGGTGATCGCGATCTCCGCGCTCTCGGCCGGCTTGCCCGCGCCAATCGCACCGAAGGCCACGTCCAGGCTCTTGGCGTCGAAGGCCTCCTTGTTCCACGCCGCCTGCGCCAGCGCCGGCCGGATCATGCCGGCGGCGACCAGCAGGCCGAACACGCTCAGCCCGCCCCCCGCCTTGAGGGTATCCCTGCGTTGTTGGTCCATCCCGTCTCTCCTCTTGAGTATCACTGCGCTTTCGCGCCTTCCAGAATCCACTGCACGAGCAGCCGGATCTCGTCGTCCTTGGCGTGGCCTTGCGGCGGCATCGGCACCGCCCCCCAGTTGCCCTGCCCGCCGTTCCTGACCTTTTCGATCAATTTCGCCGTGACATCGGTCTGATTTCGATATTTTGCCGCTATTTCATTGTAGCCGGGGCCCACAATCCGGTTCGTCAGACCGTGGCAGGCCATGCAGCCCTTCTCGTTTGCCAGCGCCAGCTCCGCCGCCGGCTGCGCTGCGGCGTCGGGTGCGGCGGGCGGCGCCCCGGTGGGCTTGCCGCGGGTCTGCCCGACCGGCCGGTTCTGCTCGGCGAGATTGCCGTGCGCGTCTTGCGCGTAGTCGGGCAGCGTGGAGGCGATCTCGACCGTCTTCTTGCAGTCGTTCATGCAGGCGACGCTGCTGACATCGGCCGCGCCACCGTTGCCGATGCCGCCCTTGGCCGCTGCCGCGCCGGGCCACAGGCCGTGGTCGGTGCTCATGCCGTTGCGGTTGGGCATGCGCTGCTGCACTTCGGCGATGTTGCGCTCGTTGAGCTCGAAGTCGGCGGGCACGATCTCGCCGAGGTTGAGCAGGTAGGCGAGGATCGCGTACACCTCGTCCGGCTTCAGCGACTTCGGCGCCGTCCACGGCATCGCACGCTGGATGTAGTCGAACAGGGTCGACACCGTCGCGACCTTCATCAGCGTCGTGCGCTGCGGCGAGGATCCGGTGACGAGCGCCGCGACGCGGCCGGTCTCGATATCCTTCGCCGTCGTGCCGCCGACGATCGGGGTGAACACCTCGTTCGACTCGCCGAACACGCCGTGGCAACTCGCGCAGTGCGTCTCCCACAGCGCCATGCCCTGATCGACCGTGCCCGCGCCCTTGGGCAGGCCGGCGAAGTCGGGACGCACGTCGATGTCCCAGGCGCTCACTTCGGCCGCAGTGGCGGCGCGACCGATGCCCGGGTGACGATCGAAGGCGACCGCGGCGGTGGCGGCGCCGGCGATCAGCACGCCGATCAGCGTCTTACAGAACCTGGACATTGCTCACCTCCCCGGATTCGGCCACCTTCCACGACTGGATGGCGTTGTTGTGATAGATGGACTTGGTGCCGCGCACCTTGCGCAGCTGGCCGTAGCTCGGTTGCACGTAGCCGGTTTCATCCACCGCGCGCGACTGCAGGATCGCAGGCTTGCCGTCCCACACCCAGTCGATGTTGAAGCGCGTGACCGCCTTCGAGAGCACCGGCGTTTCCAGCCGCGCCTGGCGCCAGTTGATGCCGCCGTCGGTGGACACGTCCACGCGGGTGACCTTGCCGCGGCCCGACCAGGCCATGCCGGAGACGTTGTAGAAGCCCTTGTCGAGCAGCAACTGGCCGCCGGAGGGGGTGGTGATCACCGACTTGCACTCCTGCAAGGAGGTGTACTGGCGGTGCTGGCCGTCGGGCATCAGGTCGATGTAATGCACCGCCTCGTCCTTGCTCGCCCAGGGCTTGTCGCCGACCTCGATGCGGCGCAGCCACTTCACCCAGCTCACGCCCTGCACACCCGGCACCACCAGGCGCAGCGGGTAGCCGTTCTCCGGACGCAGCATCTCGCCGTTCATGCCGTAGGCGACCAGCACTTCGCCCGACTCGATCAGCTCCATCGGGATCGTGCGCGTCATCGACGAACCGTCCGCGCCCTCGGCCAGCACGAAGCGCCCCTTCCTGTAGTCGGCGCCGCACATGTCGAGCAGCTCCTTCAGCGCCACGCCGGTGAACTCGGAGCACGACAGCATGCCATGAGAATACTGCACGGTGGGCACGGCGACGTTGCCCCATTCCATGCCGGTGTTGGCGCCGCACTCGATGAAGTGGATGCGCGACACCGAGGGCAGACGCATGATGTCGTCCATGGTGAACACGGCATTGGTCTTGACCAGGCCGTTGACCATCAGACGGTGCTGCGACGGATCGACGTCATGCCAGCCTTGGTGGTGACGCTCGAAGTGCAGACCGGACGGGGTGATGATGCCGAACAGGCCCTGTAGCGGCGTGAAGGCCACGGACGAGCCGCCGACCCGCGTCAGGCCCGGGCTTTCACGTCGCGCCAGCGCGCGCTCGAACTTCGACGGCATGCCGTAGGGGTTGGCCGCGACCGACTGGCCGAGCGAGGTCGACCACGGCGGCAGTTCGAGGATGGCCGGATCGCCCGCCGCGGCGGCGCGCGCCACCGTGGGTCCGGCCATTACCGCACTGGCGGTCAGAAAAGCCTTGCGCAGGAAATCGCGCCGGCCATCCTTGACCGCGGCGATCTGCTCGTCGGTCAGGAAATTCTCCGGCGCAGGCCGCACCCGGCCAGGTCGGGCATCCATGATTGCCATGCCTACTGTCCCCCTCTTCTTCTGTTGGATGTTGCTGCAGGAAAATTCAGCGCCCGCTGCTGAGGTCGTTCTCGAGCCTGCGCAGGCTCTCGCGCCGGGGCGCGTTGCCGTCCTCGCGCGCGGCGATGCTGACGCATACGGTGCGGCACAGATCGGTAAAGTTCGGATCGACCAGGCGGTACAGCACCTGGCTGCCCTCCCGCCGCCGCCCCACCACGCCGGCGCGGTACAGCAGGTTGAGGTGGCGCGACGCATTCGCCTGCGTCAACCCCGCCGCCTCGACGACCTCGTTCACGGCGCGCTCGCCATTGCAGAGGCAGTGCATGATCTTCAGCCGGGAGGGCTCCGACAGCAGGCCGAAGTACTCGGCCACGCTTTCGAAAACCTTGTTCAGTTCGTCCATGTCCGTCCTGCCTCAAGCGGATTTGAATAGAACAGTATAACCATACGCTCATATAGTCAACTTCTAATATTTGTGCGCCGCAGCAGCCCGTCATCAGCCGCGAAACCCGCTGAAACCCGCACCAGCACGGGAAAGCACGGCGCAGGCAGTGGCTCTCGGTCGGCTATACTCGAGCGAGACAGGACGGCCGACGAGGAGCACTGCCGCCCCTGCTCTCGACAGACCGAACCCACGATGCCGCAGAGGAGATCGCCGTGAAGCTCAAACTCGCACTCGCCGCCCTGTGCCTGCTCGGCGCCTCCGGAAGTGGCCTCGCACAAGACCCTCACCTCGCCCGCAACCTCGCCGCCACCTGTGCGAACTGCCACGGCACCAATGGCCACAGCGCCGGCGGCATGGAAACGCTGGCCGGCCAGCCGCAGGAAAAGCTGCTGCAGAAGCTGGCCGACTTCAGGTCGGGGGACAAGCCGGCGACGATCATGCACCAGATCGTCAAGGGCTATACGGACGAGCAGCTCGCGCTGATCACCGCCTGGTTCGCCGCGCAGAAATAAGGGGAGACCGAGACCATGTTCACCAGACGCGATTTCCTGAAGTCCCTTGGCGCCGCGGCGGCCGGCGGCGTCGCGCTTGCCGGCCCCGGCGGCTGTGCGACGGGCATGGGCGGCGGCGGACGCGGCCATGTGGTCGTGATCGGCGGCGGCTACGGCGGCGCGACCGCAGCCAAGTATCTGCGCATGTGGAGCCAGGGCGGCGTCGACGTCACCCTGATCGAACGCAACCCGGTCTTCATCTCCTGCCCCATCTCCAATCTGGTCATCGGCGGCGTCAAGCAGATGGAAGACATCACCGTCGGCTATGACAACCTGAAGTCGAAATGGGGCGTCAGGGTCATCACCGACGAGGTCATCGCGATCGACGCCGCGAAGCGGACGGTGACGACGGCCGCCAACGGCGCGCTCGGCTACGACCGCCTGGTGCTGTCACCCGGCATCGACTTCATCCCGAACGCGGTCGCCGGCCTCGACGGCAACGAGGACAAGCTGCCGCACGCCTGGAAGGCCGGGCCGCAGACCGTGCTGCTGCGCAGCCAGCTGCAGGCCATGGCCGACGGCGGCGTGGTCGCGATCCACATCCCGAAGGCGCCCTATCGCTGCCCGCCAGGCCCCTACGAGCGCGCCTGCGTCGTCGCCAACTACCTGCGCCAGGCGAAACCGAAATCCAAGGTGCTGGTGCTCGACGCCAACGGCGAGATCCAGTCGAAGAAGGCGCTGTTCACCAAGGCCTTCGACAGCTACAAGGGCCTGATCGAGTACGTACCGAACAGCGAACTGCGCAGCGTCGACGCCGCCACGCGCACGGCCGAACTCGAGTTCGACAAGGTCCGTGCCGACGTGCTGAACGTCATCCCGCCGATGCGCGCTGGCCAGATCGCGGTCAGGGCGGGCCTGCCCCTGATCAACGAGCGCTGGGTCGACGTCGACTGGCTGACGATGGAAGCCAAGGGCGTGCCGGGCATCCACGTGCTGGGCGACGCGCTGTTTCCCGCCCCGACGATGCCGAAATCCGGCCACATGGCGAACCAGCACGGCAAGGTGGCGGCGGCGGCGATCCTGAACCTGCTCGAAGGCCTGCCGCCCAATCCGGCGCCGGTGGTGATGAACACCTGCTACAGCTTCGTCGATGCCAGGAACGTCATCCACGTCGCCTCGGTGCACCAGTACGACGCCGAGAAGAAGCAGCCGATGCCGGTACAGGGCGCAGGCGGCGTATCGGCCGCGGCAAACGAGATCGAAGGCAAGGCGGCGCTGGCCTGGGCGCAGAACATCTGGGCCGACATGCTGGGCTGAGCCCGCAGCCATCGCCCCGCGGCGGACGCCCTGGCGGCGACGCCAGCCGGGCACCGGGATTCACGCTGCGCCGGCGCCGCTGCCCGCCAGGCCGGAGCCCCGCTGAGGCTCCGGCCTGGACTCCAATCCCGGGCTCGCTGCCGGTCAGTCGAGCGTGCTGATGTAAAGCGCGACGGCCTTCACTTCGAGTTCGCTCAGCTTCGATGCGATCGAATGCATGATGGCGTTATCGTTGGTGCGCTCGCGCTGGTTGAAGGACTTCAGCTGGCTCTCGATGTATTTCGGCACCTGGCCGGCCAGGCGCGGCAGTTGTTCGGTGCCGCGGCCGTTCTCGCCGTGGCAGGTCGCACAGGCGGCGACGCCCGAGAACTCGTTGCCACGGTGGAAGATGAAGCGCCCCACGGCGGCGAGCCCTTCGTCCCGTGCGGTGCGCGGCTTGGTCGGCTTCTTCTCGAAGAACACGCCCAGCGCGAGCATTTCCTCCGCTGTCAGATCGGCCGCCATGCTCGCCATCGTGTCGCTCTTGCGCCGCCCGGACTGGAAGTCGGCCAGCTGCTTGGCGATGTACTGGTGATGCTGGCCGGCCAGCCGCGGGTACAGGGCGGATGCGCTCTCGCCGTCGGGCCCGTGGCACAGCGAGCAGCGCCCCGCGCTGATCTCTGCGGCCCGCGTCAGATCGACCGCGGGCGGGTCGGCAGCGATCGCCGCGAGCGGCGCGCCAATGCCCAGGGCCGCGACCGCGGCAAGCTTGCTCCAGGAACCCATTCCACATCTCCTTGCACTGTCTCGGCAGCCGGACGGCGGCGCCACGTCGTGACAGGAGATTATCAGAAGGCGTTAATGCACTGAATGGCGCGCATCCAACAACCTGCGATCAAGCGCGCCGCAGGGCGCGCATCACGGCGGCGATGGCCAGCCCAACTCCAGCACCCACGGCCCGGCGCCGGCGTGCAGCGCCGCCCGGACGTAGTCGACCGTCGCCGCGGGCAGCGCATCGGCTGCGCACCATTCGAGGCGGTCACACTTGTCCGGCTCGAGGATCGCCGGCTCGCCGCGCCAGCGCCGGGCGCGGAGGAAGAAGTCGATGCGGTTCGTGTCGGACAGCCGGTGCACCACGCCGAGCCAGACCAGATCGGGCCCGTCGACCGACAGCCCGGTCTCCTCGCGCAACTCCCGCCGCGCCGCCGCGAGCGCCGACTCGCCCGGTTCGACATGCCCGCCCGGCAGGCTGTAGAGCCCGTCGAAGAACCCCGTGCCGGCGCGCCGCATGAGCAGGATCTGCCCGTTGCGCTCGCACACGATGTGCACGCCCGTGGGAATCCCCAGGCGTGGTGCCTGCGCGATCAATGCTTGCCGGTGCTGCCGAACCCGCCACTGCCGCGGGCGCTCTCGTCGAAATCGCCGACGACGTTGAAGCCGACCTGCAGGACCGGCACGACGACGAGCTGCGCAATCCGCTCCATCGGCTGGATGGTGAAGCTGCCACGCCCGCGGTTCCATACCGAGACGAAGATCTGCCCCTGATAGTCGGAGTCGATCAGGCCGACTAGATTACCGAGCACGATGCCATGCTTGTGTCCCAGCCCGGACCGCGGCAGCACCATCGCCGCCAGCCCGGGATCGGCGAGATGGATCGCCAGGCCACTCGGCACGAGCGAGGTCTCGCCCGGGTGCAGCGTGATCGGCCCCGGCAGGCAGGCCCGCAGGTCGAGCCCCGCCGCACCCGCCGTGGCGTACTCCGGCGGATGCGCCTTGAGGCGCTCGTCCAGTATTTTTACGTCGATTCGATGCATGTTCGCCCTCTTGTTCCTGCCCCGCAGCGTCTGGCGGCGGGAAGATGAGATGATCGGCAATCGTCGGCGGACCGACGCGGCGGGGCCGTTCGTTTGTGTCAGCGCCCCGCTGCGGCGAGCAGCCCCGCCAGATGCTCGACGATGCCCTGCGCCACCTCGGCCTTCGCCGCCCGCGGCAGCGGATGCCGGCCGGCGTCGTCGTAGACGATCACCGTGTTGTCGTCGCCGCCCATGCCGTCGCTGACCAGGTTGCCGACCAGCATCGGCAGGCGCTTGTTCCGCCGCTTGCCTTCGGCATAGGCATCGAGATCACGACTCTCGGCCGCGAAACCGACGCAGAACGGCGCGTCGGGCCGCGCAGCGACCTCGGCAAGGATGTCGGGATTCGGCGTCAGGGTCAGCGTCAGGGTATCGCCGGATTTTTTCAGCTTGTGTTCGGCGGTCTCGAGCGGCCGGTAGTCGGCCACCGCCGCGACGCCAATGAACACGTCCGCGCCGGGCAGGGCCTCGAGCACCGCGGTCCGCATCTGCAGCGCACTCGTCGCCAACACCCGCTGCACGCCCGCCGGCACCGGCAGCGCCACCGCGCCGCTCACCAGCACGACCTCCGCGCCGGCCTGGGCGCAGGCGCGTGCGAGCGCATAACCCATCTTGCCCGAACTGATGTTGGTGATGCCGCGCACCGGATCGATCGCCTCGAAGGTCGGCCCCGCCGTCATCACCACCTTGCGCCCCGCCAGGCGCTTGGGCACGAAGAAACCCTCCAGCTGCTCGAGAAGCTCCTCCGCCTCCAGCATGCGGCCCATGCCGACCTCGCCGCAGGCCTGCTCGCCAGCCGCCGGACCGAAGACGGTGACGCCGTCGGCACGGATGGCCTCGACGTTGCGCCGCGTCGGCGGCGCCTCCCACATCTGCCGGTTCATCGCCGGTGCGACGATCAGCGGTACGTCGCGCGCCAGGCACAGCGTGCTCAGCAGGTCGTCGGCCATGCCGTGCGCCAGCCGGGCGATGAAGTCGGCCGTCGCCGGCGCGACGAGGATCGCGTCCGCGTCCCGACCGAGGTTGATGTGCGCCATGTTGTTGGGCATGCGCGCATCCCACAGGTCGGTCCACACCGGGTTGCCCGACAGTGCCTGGAAGGTGACCGCGGTGACGAAGCGCGCGCCGCCCTCGCTCAGCACCACGTGCACCTCGGCACCGGCCTTGCCGAGCAGGCGTACCAGCTCAGCCGCCTTGTAGGCGGCGACGCCGCCGGTGACGCCTACGACGATCTTCCTGCCCCGCACCGTACTCATGACATTAAAATAAACCGTTCAACATGGAATCGTTGATCACAAGGGGCTTTCACGCCCACTACCCGATATCGCCGAGAGGAGCCGACAATGGCAATCACGGACTGGCCCGCAGACGAACGACCGCGCGAGAAGCTGCTGGCGCGCGGCGCCCCCGCCCTGTCCGACGCGGAACTGCTCGCGATCTTCCTGCGCGTGGGCGTCCGCGGCCACAGCGCGGTCGACCTCGCGCGCAGCCTGATCGAGCGCTTCGGCAGCCTGACCCGGCTCTGCAGCGCCCGCGCCGACGACTTCGCCGCCGTTCCCGGCATGGGGCTGGCGAAGTATGCCCAACTGCAGGCGGTCATGGAACTGGCGCGGCGCGCCCTCGGCGAGACCCTGCTCGAGCGCACCGTGTTCGATTCGCCCCAGGTCGTGCGCGACTGGCTGCGGCTGCGCCTCGGCCATCTGCCGCACGAAACCTTCTGCGTGATGCTGCTCGACGCACGCCATGCCCTGATCGACGCCGTCGACCTGTTCCGCGGCACGCTGACCCAGACCAGCGTCTATCCGCGCGAGGTGGTCAAGCTCGCCCTCGCCCACAACGCCGCTGCCGTCATCTTCGCGCACAATCACCCCTCGGGCGCGGCCGAACCCAGCGCCGCCGACGAGCTGCTGACGCGCACGCTGAAGGACGCGCTCGGCCTCGTCGATGTCCGCGTGCTGGATCATTTCGTCGTCCCGTCCCACGGCACACCGGTCTCCTTCGCCGAACGCGGCCTGCTGTGAGGAGCGGGAGCGCAGGCATTGGCCGCGCGGCCCTTGGCGCACGGTCGTGCATCGAATGCGAAAATCTGCTTCAGCCCTTGCCTTTGGCCCGTCCTCTGCATTATCCTCACGCGTTTTCCGCAATCAGAATTCCCTGGAGCATCGTATGGCTCGCGTCTGCCAAGTGACCGGTAAAGCACCGATGGTGGGAAATAACGTTTCCCACGCAAACAACAAAACAAAGCGCCGCTTCCTCCCCAACCTGCAAAACCGCCGGTTCTGGAGCGAGAGCGAGAACCGCTGGATCCGCCTGCGCGTATCCAACGCCGGTCTGCGCACCATCGACAAGAAAGGCATCGACAGCGTCGTTGCCGAGCTTCGCGCCCGCGGCGAGAAGCTCTAAGCCCCCGAACTGAACGGAGAACGCCATGGCCAAGGGCATCCGCGAGAAGATCAAGCTGGAATCGACCGCCGGTACGGGTCACTTCTACACCACGTCCAAGAACAAGCGCACCACCCCGGGAAAGCTTGAGTTCATGAAGTACGACCCGGTCGTGCGCAAGCACGTCGCGTACAAGGAAATCAAGCTCAAGTAATGCTGACTGCGGGCGCCGCCCGCAGGCCCCGCCGGCGACGCAAGCCATGCGCCGCAGTTCGAGCAGGCAGGGCTCGAAAGCATACCGGCTCCAGAAAGCAGAAAGGCCACCCGCGCGGTGGCCTTTCTGCTTTTGTCTTTGCTGTCGCGTACCGGCGTCAATCCGGCACGAACGACAGCGGCGGTCTCGTCAGGCCCGCTGGATGTTCGAGGCCTGCTTGCCCTTGGGCCCCTGGGTCACCTCGAAGGAAACCTTTTCACCCTCTTTCAGGCTCTTGAAGCCACTCATGTTGATGGCAGAAAAGTGCGCGAACAGGTCTTCGCTACCATCGTCGGGAGTGATGAAACCGAAACCCTTGGAATCGTTGAACCACTTCACGGTGCCAGTTGCCATATTGCATTAATCCTTCAAGGTTGCTTGATACGACCGGATGCCCCGGTCGGTGCATCGGCGCCGGCGACACCTGACAATCGGGAAAGGCCCCGACTCAAGCTGCAGCCCGCACACAGCTAGTGTTTTTACGCACTTGGACTTACAGCGTCAACGGTTTGTTCAAGCGCATCCATGTCGCACCGCACCATGCCCGCCCCGCACGCGGCGCCGCTTTCCACCCACTCTCGAATCCGCACATGCACTTGCGAACATTGATGCAGCGCAAGAACGGCGTTGCATTTCCAGCCCCTGCCCCCATATCCTGAACAGACGGAAATCCGGCCGGGTTCGCCGCGGCAATGTGACACAGGACTCTGTTGCACTCTGCTTCGACTCCATTAGAATGGATTTCATGGGTACCCGGAAACAAGATGAATTCGTACTTGAGGTGAAGCGGACTCGCACCAGACCGCCGCCCTTATACAAGGTGCTTCTGCTCAACGACGACTACACGCCGATGGATTTCGTGATCGTCGTGCTGCAGAAATATTTCAGCATGGACCGCGAACGTGCCACGCGGGTCATGCTCCAAGTTCACAGAGAGGGCATGGGGGTTTGTGGTGTCTTTCCACGGGACATCGCCTCGACCAAGGTGGAGCAGGTCGCCTCGTTTGCTCGTCAGCATCAACATCCGCTGGCATGCGTGATGGAGGAAAACTGAATGATCGCGCAAGAGCTTGAAGTCAGCCTGCACATGGCCTTCGTCGAGGCACGGCAGAAACGCCACGAGTTCATCACCGTGGAGCATCTGCTGCTTGCCTTGCTCGACAACCCGTCGGCGGCCGAGGTGTTGCGTGCCTGCGCCGCCAACATCGATGAACTGCGGCGCGAGCTGACCACCTTCATCAACGAGCATACTCCGCGCATCGAGGGGAGCGACGAGATCGACACACAGCCGACGCTCGGCTTTCAGCGCGTGATCCAGCGCGCGATCCTGCACGTGCAGTCTTCCGGAAAGAAGGAAGTCACCGGCGCCAATGTGCTGGTGGCGATCTTCGGCGAGAAGGATTCGCACGCGGTGTATTTCCTCCAGCGCCAGAACATCTCGCGCCTGGACGTCGTCAATTTCATCTCGCATGGCATCGCCAAGGCGCCGCCGCAGGGCGCCAGCCCGCAGGGGCGCAGCGAGCCCGAGCAGAGCGAGGGCGAGCAGGAAGAGAAGCAAGCCGGCGGCGCGCTCGACAACTACACGCAGAACCTGAACCAGCAGGCGCTGGTGGGCAAGATCGACCCGCTGATCGGGCGCGAGAAGGAAGTCGAGCGCGTCATCCAGACGCTGTGCCGCCGGCGCAAGAACAATCCGCTACTGGTCGGCGAGGCCGGCGTGGGCAAGACCGCGATCGCCGAAGGCCTCGCCCACCGCATCGTCGAGGGGCGCGTGCCCGAGATTCTCGAAGACGCCCAGGTCTATGCACTCGACATGGGCGCCCTGCTCGCCGGCACCAAGTACCGTGGCGATTTCGAGCAGCGCCTGAAGGCCGTGCTGAAGCAGCTCACCGAGAACCCGAACGCGATCCTGTTCATCGACGAGATCCACACCCTGATCGGTGCCGGCGCAGCCTCGGGCGGTACGCTCGATGCTTCCAACCTGCTCAAGCCGGCACTCTCCTCCGGCCAGCTGAAGTGCATCGGCGCGACGACCTACAACGAGTTCCGCCAGATCTTCGAGAAGGACCACGCGCTGTCGCGTCGCTTCCAGAAGATCGACGTGGTCGAGCCCTCGGTGGCGGAGACGGTGGAGATCCTGAAGGGGCTGAAGAGCCGCTTCGAGGAACACCACGGCATCAAGTATTCGAGTTCGGCGCTGTCGAGCGCGGCCGAGTTGTCAGCCAAGTACATCAACGACCGCCACTTGCCCGACAAGGCGATCGACGTCATCGACGAAGCCGGTGCAGCGCAGCGTATCCTGCCGAAGCCGAAGCAGAAGAAGACCATCGGCAAGAACGAGATCGAGGAGATCGTCGCCAAGATCGCCCGCATCCCGCCGCGCACCGTATCGAACGACGACAAGGCCGCACTGAAGACGCTGGAACGCGACCTCAAGAATGTCGTCTTCGGCCAGAACGCGGCCATCGAGGCGCTCGCCAAGGCGATCAAGATGTCGCGCTCGGGCCTCGGGAATCCGCAGAAACCGATCGGCTCCTTCCTGTTCTCCGGCCCCACCGGCGTCGGCAAGACCGAGGTTGCCCGCCAGCTCGCCTACACGCTGGGCATCGAGCTCGTGCGCTTCGACATGTCCGAGTACATGGAGCGGCACGCGGTCAGCCGCCTGATCGGCGCGCCCCCGGGCTACGTCGGCTTCGACCAGGGCGGCCTGCTCACCGAGCAGATCACCAAGAAGCCGCACAGTGTGCTGCTGCTCGACGAGATCGAGAAGGCGCATCCGGACATCTACAACATCCTGCTGCAGGTCATGGACCACGGCACGCTGACCGACAACAACGGCCGGCAGGCGGATTTCCGCAACGTGATCATCATCATGACCACCAACGCGGGTGCCGAGGCGATGCAGAAGTCGGTGATCGGCTTCTCGGCCAAGCGCGAGCCGGGCGACGAGATGGGCGACATCAAGCGCCTGTTCACGCCGGAGTTCCGTAACCGGCTGGATGCGATGATCTCCTTCAAGGCGCTCGACAACGAGGTCATCCTGCGCGTGGTCGACAAGTTCCTCATGCAGCTCGAGGCGCAACTGCACGAGAAGAAGGTCGAGGCCCACTTCAGCGACGAGCTCAAGGCCTGGCTGGCCGAGAAGGGCTTCGATCCGCTGATGGGCGCGCGCCCGATGGCGCGCCTGATCCAGGACACGATCCGCTCGGCGCTCGCCGACGAGCTGCTGTTCGGCCGCCTGGTCAATGGCGGCAAGGTGACCATCGACCTCGACGAGGACGACAAGGTCAAGCTGGTGTTCGAGGAGACGGAAACGGTCACGGCCTGAGCGCGCTTCGCCGGAACGCTTCCGGCGCACAGACGAGACGGCATGCCCGCGCGATCGGGCATGCCGTTTTTATTTGCGGCTGCGCGCGCCGGCTCCAGCGCTGCCGTGCCCGCGACGCGGTCGTTTATCATGCCCGCTCCCGCGCCGACCACCCGGCGCACAGCCCCCCTTTTTCGAGGAGCCAGCATGAACATCCAGACCGCCGACCTCTGCGACACCCACGAAGACAAGCTCGCCGTCGTCGCCCCCATGTTCGCCAGCTACGGCGGCCGCCCGTCCTTCGGCGGGCCGATCGCCACGCTGA
>JANJTU010000117.1 GCA_024710965.1 Thauera sp.
GCCCTTGCCGGTGTTGATCTGCAGCGCCGGGACGCCGGTGGCACGGATGCGCTCGGCGTCGAATTCGGTCTGCTGGTCGCCTTCGATCACCGCCGCCGGGATGCGGCCGGCGAGCGCCTGGAGCATGCGCACGAGGAGCGAGGTCTTGCCCGAGCCGGGGCTCGAGACCAGGTTCAGGGCGAAGATGCCGCGCGCGGCGAAGGCGGCACGGTTGGCGGCGGCGAGGGCGTCGTTCTTGGCGAGGAGGTCGCGCTCGATCTCCAGCATCCGCGTGGGCGTCGGCGCGGCGACATGCGCGGGGTCGGCGGCCGGTGGTCGATGAGCGGGCGGGTGGCCGTGCGTGTCGGCGGTGGGGAGGGGGCGGGCGTTTCCGGGCGCAGGCGTGTCGGCGCTCAATGCGCGCCAGCGGTGGGGGCGCTCGGCTGGAGGCCGTTCATGCGCCGCGCGCGCCTCTTTGCGGCCGCCGAAGACGGCACCGATCCTCGCTTCCCCGCCACCGCATCCGCATGTCGTGCACATCCTGTCCTCCCGCGTCCGTCCTGCTCACACGACTTCGAGCGCCCGCACCCGCATTCCGGTGCCGGCGCAGGGGGCGATGCCGAAGCCGCCGCATTCCGGGCAGGGGGCGTAGCGTTCGCGGATCGCCACCGTCCGCCCGCAGCCGGGGCAGCGCCCGGCGCCGGCAAGCGTTTCCACCTGGATCGCCGCGCCTTCGGCGATCGTGCCGCGCAGCACGATCTCGAGGCAGAACTGCAGGGACTCGGTCTCGACCGCGGCCAGTTCGCCGATTTCGAGGACGATCGTGCGCACGTGGCGGAAGCGCTGCGCCGCCGCGGCCTCGTCGATGATTTCCCGGACCCCTTCGGCGAGGGACAGTTCATGCATGCGCCGCTCCGGCCGGTGGCGTCGTGGCCGCCGCCGTTGCTGGGCGTCAGCCCTTCGCCGCGCGCGCGGCGTCGACCTCTTGCGGGCGCAGGCGGGCGGCGAGTTTGTCGAGGACGCCGTTGACGAACTTGTGGCCGTCGGTGCCGCCGTAGCCCTTGGCGAGCTCGATCGCCTCGTTGATCACCACCCGGTAGGGGGTGTCGAGGTTGTGGCGCAGCTCGTGGGTGCCGAGCAGCAGGATGGCGTGTTCGATCGGCGACAGCTCGCTCACCGGGCGGCTCAGCAGAGGCGTGAACACCGCGCGCAACTCGTCCGCGCTACCGATCGCGCCGCGCAGCAGGCTGACGAACAGCTCGCGGTCGATGCGGTCGAGGCGCTCGATTTCCGATTCCAGGTGGCGCTGCACGGTGGCCATCGTGTTGCCCGACAGCAGCCATTGGTAGACGCCCTGCAGGGCCAGCTCACGGGCACGGCGGCGGGCCATCTTGCTCGTCGGATTGGGGCTGGCGGCGCCTTCGGGGGCCGGGTTCGGCGGGGTCGGATCGGTCATCGCAGCACCTTCAGCAGGCGGGCCATTTCGACCGCGGCACGGGCACAGTCGGCGCCCTTTTCGCTCATGCGGACCAGCGCCTGGTCCTCGTCTTCGGTGGTGAGCACACCGTTGGCGATCGGCAGGCCGGTGTCGAGGCCGACGCGGGTGACGCCGGCGCCCATCTCATTCGACACCAGTTCGAAGTGGTAGGTCTCGCCGCGGATCACCGCGCCGAGCGCGACCAGCGCATCGAAGCGGCCGCTGTTGGCCATGGTCTGCAGCACCAGGGGAATTTCCAGTGCGCCGGGCACGGTGGCGATGCGGATGTCGGCGCGCGCCACGCCCAGGCGCAACAGCTCGTCGGTGCAGGCCGACAACAGGCCTTCGCAGATGTCGAGGTTGAAGCGGGCCATGACCACGCCGACGCGCAGGCCGGTGCCGTCGAAGTCGGGGTCGATTTCGGCGATGCCGTCGTAGCGCGACTGCTTGCGGGGAGTTTCGGGTTGGGTGCGTTGCATGTTTTTATCTTCGCGAGGGGTTCAGTTCTTTTCGACGAAACCGGTGATCTCGAGGCCGAAGCCGGTCATGCTCGGAATCTTCAGCGGGTTGGCGAGCAGGCGCATCTTGCCGACGTTGAGCGCGCGCAGGATCTGGGCGCCGACGCCGAACAGGCGCGCGTCCCAGCGCGGGATCGGGCGTTCGCGGTTGTCGTCGAGGCCGGCGAGCAGCTCGCGGCCCGACATCGGGCGATAGAGGAGCACGATCACGCCGGTTTCCGCGGCGGCGAGGGCGGCGAGCGCCTGGTTGACGGGAAAGCTGTGCTTGCCGCTGCCGGAGTCGAGGAAGTCGAGCACCGAGATCGGCTCGTGGACCCGCACCAGGGTTTCGCGCTCGGGAGTGATGTCGCCGCGCGACAGGGCGAAATGCACGTCGCCCGAGGTTTTTTCCTCGAAGGCGGTGAGGCGGAAGTGGCCGTGGGCGGTGCCGACTTCCTTCTCCATCACCTTTTCCACCAGGTGCTCGGTGGCGGCGCGGTATTCGATCAGGTCGCGGATGGCGCCGATCTTGAGGCCGTGCTCCTGGCCGAACTCGACGAGATCGGGCAGGCGGGCCATGGTGCCGTCGTCCTTGAGGATCTCGCAGATCACCGAGGCCGGCTCCAGCCCGGCGAGCTGGGCGAGGTCGCAGCCGGCTTCGGTGTGGCCGGCGCGGATCAGCACGCCGCCCTTCTGTGCGGTGAGCGGGAAGATGTGGCCGGGCATCACGATGTCGTCGGCCTTGGCGTGGCGGGCGACGGCGACCTGCACGGTGCGCGCGCGGTCGTGCGCCGAGATGCCGGTGGTGACGCCGGTGGCGGCCTCGATCGAGACCGTGAACGCGGTGCCGTGCGGGGTGCGGTTGTCGCGCACCATCTGCTGCAGGCCGAGCTGGCGGCAGCGCTCGTCGGTCAGGGTCAGGCAGATCAGGCCGCGGCCGTGCTTGGCCATGAAGTTGATCGCCTCGGGGGTGACGAACTCGGCCGCCATGACGAGGTCGCCCTCGTTCTCGCGGTCTTCCTCGTCGACGAGGATGACCATGCGGCCGGCCTTGATGTCGGCGATGATGTCGGTGATCGGCGCGAGTGCGCTCATGCTGTGTCCTTTGCGGGGCGTTCGGTGGGCGTGCCGGCTCATGCCTGCGGCGCGGCGTGTTCCGCGTCCTGTTCGCTGCGCCAGGCGAGCATGCGCTCGACGTAGCGTGCGATGAGGTCGATTTCCAGGTTCACCCGGCTGCCGGCGGCGAGCGCCTTCAGGTTGGTCATCGCCACCGTGTGCGGGATCAGGTTGATCGAGAAGTCGCGGCCGTCGACGCGGTTCACCGTCAGGCTGACGCCGTTGACCGTGATCGAGCCCTTCTTCGCAATGTAGCCCGCGATCGCCGCCGGCGCGCGGATCACCAGTTCGTGGCTCTCGCCGACGGGGGCGAAGCGGAGCACTTCGCCGACGCCGTCCACATGGCCGGTGACGAGGTGGCCGCCGAGGCGGTCGGCGAGGCGCAGCGCCTTCTCCAGGTTCACCGCGCCGCCGGCGACGTCGAGGCCGACGGTGCAGTTGAGCGTCTCGCGCGAGACGTCGAACTTGACGCGCGTGCCGTCGATCGCGATCACGGTCAGGCAGACGCCGCTGTTGGCGATGCTGTCGCCGAGGACGACGTCGGCGAGGTCCAGCCCGGCGGTGTCGACGGTCAGGCGCACGCCATCGGCGAGGGGTTCGATGTGTTCAATGCGGCCGACGGCCGCGACGATGCCGGAGAACATGCTGGGAGCGGGCTGGAAGCGGAAAGCGGGGATTGTAGGGGAAAACGCCGTGCTTCGCCGTCGCTCCGGCAAGGGGGCTCAGCCTTCGCGTTTGCTCCAGTAGCCGGGTTCGCGATGCAGGTGCGCAAAGGCGATGACGTACAGGTGGTCGGCCTCGACCGCATACAGCAGCTTGTAGGGAAAGCGGCTCAACAGCAAGCGCCGGATGCCGTTCGTCTCCAGCGCGCAGCATAGCGGCCAGCGCCGGATCCGGGCCAAGGCCTGGCGCACGTCCGCGCGCAAGCGTTTGCCCAGGCCCGGCTGCTGCTCCTCGTAGTAGGCTTCCGCGTCCTCGAACTCGAGGCGTGCCTCGGGCGAGAACAGTACCCGCATCAGAGCGGCCCGAGGAGATCCTCGGCCGCGACGGCCTTGACCTTGCCGGCGCGGTAGGCGGCGAGCCGGCGCTCGGCTTCTTCCTGCCAGAGGCGGTCGATCTCGGGGTCGGGGCGGTCGAGGCTATGCAGGATCTCTTCCACCAACGCGAAGCGCTCGTCCGGTTTCAGCCGGGTCGCGAGCGCGGCGAGTTCCTTGGTCCGGGCGTTCATCGTTTTCCCTCGGTCGGCGTCAATCCTGTCGCAAGTCTAGCGGCACGCGCGCCTCGGCGCACCCCCCGGTTCAGAGCGCCCGCTCCAGCACCGCGGAGAACGCCTCCGCCTTCATGAAGCCGACCACGCGCAGGCCCTGGCGCTCCTGGCCCTGCGCGTCGAAGAAGATGATGCCGGGCGGGCCGAACAGGCCGAAGCGCTTGAGCAGCGCCTTGTGCTCGTCGTTGTTGGCGGTGACGTCGGCCTTCAGCAGCAGCATGCGGCCCATGCGCTCGGCGACCTGCGGGTCGCTGAAGGTGAAGCGCTCCATCTCCTTGCACGACACGCACCAGTCGGCGTAGAAGTCGAGCATCACCGGGCGTGTCGTACTCGCCAGCCGCGTGTCGAGCTCGGCGATCGAGCCCACCTTCTCGAACGTGGGCAGGGCGGCCTGCGCCGCGGCCTGGGCGCGCAGCACGGCGAGCGGCTGCAGCGGGTCGCGCGAGCCGGCGAGGGCGCCGACCAGCATCGCCGCGCCGCTGATCAGCAGCACCACGCCGATGCCTTTCCAGAAGCGCTGCCAGCCCTTCGCCTGCGGCGGCAGCGGGTCGATCGCGTGCAGGAAGATGCCGGAGAACAGCAGCAGCGCGGTCCATCCGAGCATCACCGCCAGCGGCGGGATCACCGGCGTCAGCATCCACAGCGCCACCGCCAGCAGCAGCACGCCGAAGGCCTTCTTCACCGCCTCCATCCACGGCCCGACCTTGGGCAGCAGCGAGCGCGAGGCCATGCCCACCGCCAGCAGCGGCGCGCCCATGCCCAGGCCCATGGCGAACAGCGCCCAGCCGCCGAGCACGGCGTCGCCGGTCTGGGCGATGTAGAGCAGCGCGCCGGCGAGCGGCGCCGCCACGCAGGGGCCGACGATCAGCGCCGACAGCACGCCCATCGCGGTCACCCCGCCCAGGCTGCCGCCCTTGCGGTGGGCCGCGGTGTCGGCGAGCCGGCTCTGCAGCGCGGAGGGCAGCTGCAGCTCGTAGAAGCCGAACATCGACAGCGACAGCAGCACGAACAGCAGCGCGAAGGCCGACAGCACCCACACGTTCTGCAGCGCCGCCGACAGCATCGTGCCGGTGACGCC
>JANJTU010000122.1 GCA_024710965.1 Thauera sp.
TCGCTGCCCAGGCGCTGGAGCAGGATCGTCGGCGACAGGCGTTCGACGAAGTCGGCGAGCAGTTCGAGGTAGCCCGCCTCGTCGAGCAGCGGCACGGTGGCGGGGTCGCGCTGCCAGTCGCGCGCCAGCGCGGTGCCGCGCACCAGCTGCAGCTGGTGCAGCTTGAGCGCGCGCAGCGGCAGCGCCGACAGCCGCCGTGCGCCCTCGAGCATGCTCGCGCGCGACTCGCCCGGCAGGCCGAGGATCAGGTGGGCGGTCACCTCCAGCCCGCGCGCCGCGGCGCGGCGGATGGCGTCCTCGCTGCAGGCGAAGTCGTGGCCGCGGTTGACGCGGGCGAGCGCGGCGTCGTCGCAGGATTCGACGCCGATCTCGAGCTCGACGATGTGCTCGCGCGCGAGCCCGGCGAGGTAGTCGAGCACCACCTCGGGCAGGCAGTCGGGCCGGGTGCCGATCGCCAGGCCGCTGATCTGCGGGTGGGCCAGCGCCTCCTCGTAGCAGGCGCGCAGGCGCTCGAATTCGCCGTAGGTGTTGCTGTAGCTCTGGAAGTAGGCGATGTGGCGCACGGTGCCGGGGTAGCGCCGGTGCAGGAAGCCCAGGCCGGTGTCGATCTGCGCGGTGATCGACTGGCGGCGGTCGAGGTAGCCGGGGGTGAAGCCGGCGTTGTTGCAGAAGGTGCAGCCGCCGGTGCCGAGCAGGCCGTCGCGGTTCGGGCAGGTAAAGCCGGCGGCGACCGAGACCTTCTGCACGCGTCCGCCGTAACGGCGGCGCACCTCGTCGTTCCAGGCGTTGTAGCGGCGTGCGCCGAACGGCGAGACGGGTTCGGCTGCGGGCGTGATCTGGGCTGCGGCGGTGGTCGGCATGCTGGTTGCGGTGTCCGGTTGGAGGCTGCCATTGATAGCCTGGTTTTGCCCGCCCGTCCTTGAGCCGCCGCAAGGGCGGGAGCGCGGTCAACGCCGCACCGGCGGGCGAGAGGACCCGCCGCCACGGGAGCGGGACCGCCGCCGGAACTCTCCCCCACCCTGCCCCCGGCCCTGCACCCCGGCTGCCCGTAGTGAATTCTTAGCCTTTGTGGAGCCCCGATTTAGCATCGCTGGCGGCCGCCCTTCGCCACACTTCGAGCACTCGCCGCCGACGCACCCGGCGCGAGCCACCCCCACCGCTGGAGACGAAGGATCATGGACCGACCGCTTTCCCGTCTTGCCGCAGCCCTCGCCGCACTGCTCGTTTCAGCCACCGCGGCCGCCGGCGACGCCGCCACGCCCGCGGGCGCCGCCCCCGCCAGTGCCGAAGACAGCGCCGAAGGCAGCACCGAAAACCGCCGCCTGATCGAGCGCGGCCGCTACCTCGCCCGCATCGCCGCCTGCAACGACTGCCACACGCCGAACTACGCCGCGAGCGGCGGCCAGGTGCCGGAAAAGGACTGGCTCGTCGGCGACCGCCTGGGCTGGCGCGGCCCCTGGGGCACGACCTACCCGGCCAACCTGCGCCTCGCGCTGATGAAACTGTCGGAGGAGGACTGGCTGCGCAATGCGCGCACGCTCACCTACCGCCCGCCGATGCCCTGGTTCATGCTGCGCGACATGAGCGACGAGGACCTGCGCGCGCTGTACCGCTTCGTGCGCGCGCTCGGCCCGGCCGGCGAGCCGGCGCCGGCCTGGGTGCCGCCCGGCATCGAACCCGGCGGCATGGTGGTGGTGTTCCCCTCGCCGCCGCAGTGAGGCCGCGGCCGGCCGTGGCACGGCGAGGTATCGGCGCGCACCGGCGATGGCTATGATCCTTACACCATGGCCGACAACGCTGCGCCCTTCCTCGACGCCGAGCAGGCTGCCTTCCTGTGCCGGGAGGTGTCGATCAGCGCCGCGTCCTGCGGCCGCAACGGCCTGCCCAACCTGGCGCGCGCCACCGGCTGCCGCGTCTCGGCCGACCGGCGCCGCGTCACCGTGCTGCTGGCGGCGACGCCCGCCGCCGCGCTGCTCGAGGACGTGCGCCGCGACGGCCGCCTCGCCGTCGTCTTCAGCCTGCCGGAAAGCCACCGCACCCTGCAGCTGAAGGCGGGCGACGCGCGCATCGAGGCGCTCGAGGCCGACGACACCGCGCTCGCGCGACGCTACGTCGACGCCTTCGCCGACGGCCTGGAGGCGCTCGGCTATCCCGGCCCGGTGCTGCGCGCGCTGCTCGCCGCCGAGGCCGACGACCTCGTCGCGGTGAGCTTCACCCCGACCAGCGGCAGCTCGCAGACGCCCGGGCCGGAGGCCGGCACGCCCTTGCGGGGCGGCGCATGAAGCTCAAGCTCGACGCCATCCGCGCCTGCCTAGAGGGCGCGATTCCGGGGCAGATCGCCACCTGCTCGGCCGACGGCCTGCCCAACGTCGCCTACCTGTCGCAGGTGCAGTACGTCGACGGCGAACACGTCGCGCTGTCGTGGCAGTTCTTCAACACCACGCGCCGCAACATCCTCGCCAACCCCTTCGCCCGCGTCGCCCTGATCGACCCGGCGACCGGCGCCCACTACCGCCTGGCGCTGCAGTACCTGCGCACCGAGGAGGAAGGGCCGCTGTTCGAGATCATGAAGGCCAAGCTCGCCGGCATCGCCTCGCACACCGGCATGGCGGGCGTGTTCCGCCTGCTCGGGGCGGACATCTACCGCGTGCTCGACATCGAGCGCGTGCCCGGCAGCACGCTGCCGCCCCCGCCGCCGCGCGGCAACCTGCTCGCGGCGCTGCGCGCGAGCGCCGACCAGCTGTGCCGGAGCACCGAGCTCGACAGCCTGCTGGCGCAGACGCTGACCTGCCTCGAGGTCCACTTCGACATCCACCACGCCATGATCCTGATGCTCGACGCCGCCGCCGGCCGCCTGTACACGGTCGCGAGCCGCGGCTACGAGGCCTCGGGCATCGGCTCCGAGATCGCCCTCGGCGACGGCGTCATCGGTGTCGCCGCGCGCGAGCGCACCCCGATCCGCATCGGCCACTTCGCCGCCGAGTACAGCTACGGCCGCGCGATCCGCGACAGCCTCGCGCGCAGCGGGCTGGCACCGCAGATCGAGACCGAGATCCCGTTGCCCGGCCTCCCCGAATCGGGCAGCCAGCTCGCGGTGCCGATCCGCGCCGGCCAGCGCGTGCTCGGCGTGCTCTATGTCGAGAGCCCGCAGGAGCAGCGCTTCGGCTACGACGACGAGGACGCGATGGTGGCGCTCGCCGGCGGGCTCGGCGCGGCGATCCAGCTGCTGCAGCAGCACGGCGCCGCCGAACACGCCGATCACGCCGAAGCGGCGCCCAAGCCCGTCACCGCGGCCGCCGCCCGCCCGGCGCCGGCCGGTCCACCGCTGCAGGTGCGCCACTACGGCGAGAACGACAGCGTCTTCCTCGACGACGACTACCTGATCAAGGGCGTCGCCGGCTCGATCCTGTGGGCGCTGGTGCGCGACCACGTCGCCAGCGGTCGCAGCGCCTTCAGCAACCGCGAGCTGCGCCTGGACCCGCGCATCCGCCTGCCCGACCTCAGCGACAACCTCGAGGCGCGGCTGATCCTGCTCGCCCGCCGCCTGGTCGAGCGCCAGGCGCCGATCCGCATCGACAAGACCGGGCGCGGCTGCTTCCAGCTGCGCGTCGAGCGCCCGCTGCAGCTGGTCGACATCCCGCCGGCGGCCTGAGCGCCCGCGCAGGCCCCGCTAAATGTTTCGTGCGGGAATCCTAAGACTTTCCTAAGCGCCGCCCGCCGCGCGCCAGCCTCGCTAGAGTGGGCTCGTCGGTGCCGGGCCGCATCCGCCCATGGCACCCGAACCCACCTGGAGACGAGCCATGCCAGCGAACTCAACCCCCGAACAACAGCCGGAAGCGCTGCTCGAGACCATGCTGCTGATCCGCGCCTACGACCTGCGCCTCGCCGCGCTGGCGGCGCGAGGCGGTGCGCCCGGCACCTGCACCGCCACCGGCCAGGAGGCGGCTGCGGTCGGCGTCGTCTCCGCCTTGCGCCGCGAGGACCTGATCCTGACCAACCACCGCAGCGCCGGCCACCTGCTCGCGCGCGGCGCCGACCCCGGCCGCCTGATGGCCGAGGTCCTGGGCCGGCGCGACGGCTACTGCAAGGGCAAGAGCGGCTCGCTGCACGTCTCGGCGCGCGAGCTCGGCGTCGTGCTGACCTCGACCATCGTCGGCGGCGAGCTGTCGCTCGCCCCGGGCGTGGCGCTGGCGCAGAAGATGCTCGGGCGGCCGGGCATCGTCACCGTCTTCTTCGGCGACGGCGCCGCCGGCGAAGGCATCTTCCACGAGGCGCTGAACCTCGCCGCGGTGTGGCAGCTGCCGGTGCTGTTCGTGTGCGAGAACAACGACTGGCAGGCTTTCGTGCACCGGCGCGAGACCATGCTCGGCGAGCGCATCGCCGCGCTGGCGGCGCCCCACGGCGTCGCCAGCGCGACGGTCGACGGCAACGACGTCGAGGCGGTGCGCGCCGCGGCGCTGCAGGCGACGGCAACGATCCGCGACCGCGGCCAGCCCTTCCTGCTCGAGACCGCGACCTACCGCCTGCGCGGCCATTTCGAGCCCGACGACCAGGCCTACGTCGATGCCGGCGAGCTCGCCGCCTGGCAGGCGCGCGACCCGATCGCGCGCCTGAAGGCGCAGCTCGCCGCCCGCCACGGCTTCACCGAGCGCGACTTCGCCGGGCTGGAAGCCCGCGTCGCCGCCCGCATCGACGCCGCAGTGGCCTTCGCCGAGGCCTCGCCCTGGCCGGACGCGGCCGAACTGCTGACCGACGTATTCGCCTGAATCCCCCGTCCGCCCCGCCCCGCCGCGACGGTCGCCGCCGCCGGGCGAGCGTGCGGGCGGGCGCACCTGCTAGGAGAACCGATGATGTCCCAGATGAGCTTCCAGGATGCGATGAGCCAGGCGCTGGCCGAGGAAATGCGCCGCGATGCGCGCGTGCTGATGTTCGGCGAAGGCGTGGCGACCAAGCGCCCCGAGCTGGTCGCCGAGTTCGGCGCCGCGCGCGTGCGCAACACGCCGCTCGCCGAGGCGATCATCGCCGGCACCGCGGTCGGCGCCGCGGCCACCGGCCTGCGCCCGGTGATCGACCTGCTGTTCGCGCCCTTCCTCACCTACGCGATGGACGCGCTCGCCAACAGCGCGGGCAAGCTGCGCTACCTGTCGGGCGGGCAGTTCGACTTCCCGCTCGTGGCGATCGCGCAGACCGGCGCCGGCTGGGGCGTGGGCGCGCAGCACAACCACAACGTCGAGGCCTGGTTCGCCCACAGCCCCGGGCTGAAGGTGGTGATGCCGTCCTCGCCGGCGGACGCCAAAGGACTGCTGAAGGCGGCGATCCGTGACGACAATCCGGTGCTGTTCTTCGCCGACATCGGCCTGCTCGGCCACAGCGGCGAAGTCGCCGACGGCGAGGCCCTGGTGCCGCTCGGCGAAGCGGCGGTCGTGCGCCACGGCACCGACCTCACGCTGGTCGCCTACGCCAAGACCGTGCCCGTGTGCCTGCAGGCGGCCGAGGCGCTGGCGGCCGAGGGCATCGCGGCGGAAGTCATCGACCTGCGCACGATCAAGCCGCTCGACGCGGCGTGCGTGATCGCCTCGGCGCGGCGCACCGGCCGCGTC
>JANJTU010000143.1 GCA_024710965.1 Thauera sp.
AAGGTGATCCCGGTCGACAACGTGCTCTTCGCCTCCGAGATGATCGGCGCGGTGCGCGGCATCGACCCCGAGACTGGCCACTACTACGACGACACCAAGCGCTACATCGAAGGCGCAGCCCTGACCGCCGAAGAGCGCTACAAGATCTACGAAGGCAATGCCCGCCGCGTCTACCCGCTGCTGGATGCCGCGCTGAAGGCCAAGGGCCGGTAAGAGGAGAGCGAAGATGAGCCAACCCCTGAACCAGCTCGGCATCGTCAAGCGCAACATCGTCCGCGCCGACAAGGCGGCGGTGGAGAAGCTGTCGCGCTTCGGCGTCGCCACCATCCACGAAGCGATGGGCCGCGTCGGCCTGATGAAGCCATACATGCGTCCGGTCTACACCGGGGCGAAGATGTGCGGCACCGCGGTGACCATCCTGCTGCAGCCGGGCGACAACTGGATGATGCACGTCGCCGCCGAGCAGCTGCAGGAAGGCGACGTGGCGGTGGCCGCGTGCACCACCGACAACGCCGACGGCTTCTTCGGTGACCTGCTCGCGACCTCGTTCAAGGCCCGGGGCGCGCGCGGCCTGATCATCGACGGCGGCGTGCGCGACGTGGCCGACCTCGAGGCGATGGGCTTTCCGGTGTTCGCCAAGGCGATCCACGCCAAGGGCACGATCAAGGCCACGCTCGGTTCGGTGAACGTGCCGGTGGTGTGCGCCGGCGCGCTGGTCAACGCGGGTGACGTCGTCGTCGCCGATGTCGATGGCGTCGTCGTCGTGCCCGCCGCGATCGCGCAGCAGGTGGCCGATGCGGCCGAGAAGCGCGAGTCCTTCGAGGGCGAGAAGCGCGAGAAATTCGCCGCCGGCGTGCTCGGCCTCGACCTCTACAAGATGCGCGAGCCGCTCGAGAAGGCCGGCCTCAGGTACATCGACTGAATACAAGAAGGGATGGCCTGAGCGGAGCCGCCCGCCGCCGCGCGCCGGCGGGCCCCACCCCCAGCCACGACAGAAAGAACACCAGAGGACAAGCATGCAATTCGACAAGACCCCCGGCTGGCTCGACTGGTACGCCGGCCCGAGCAAGCCCCGCTTCCAGCTGCCCGCGGGCGCGGTGGACGCCCACTGCCATGTGTTCGGCCCCGGCGCCGAGTTCCCCTACGCCCCCGAGCGCAAGTACACCCCCTGCGACGCGAGCAAGGCCCAGCTCTTTGCGCTGCGCGACCACCTCGGCTTCGCCCGCAACGTGATCGTGCAGGCCACCTGCCACGGCGCCGACAACCGCGCCATGGTCGATGCGTGCAAGGCCTCGAACGGCAAGGCGCGCGGCGTCGCCACCGTGCGTCGCACGATCAGCGACGAGGAACTGCAGGCGCTGCACGCCGCCGGCGTGCGCGGGGTGCGCTTCAACTTCGTCAAGCGCCTGGTGGACTTCACCCCCAAGGACGAGCTGCTCGAGATCGCCGCCCGCATCGCGCCGCTCGGCTGGCACGTGGTGATCTACTTCGAGGCGGTGGACCTGCCCGAGCTGTGGGACTTCTTCACCGCGCTGCCGACCACCGTGGTGGTCGATCACATGGGCCGCCCGGACGTCTCCAAGCCGGTCGACGGCCCCGAGTTCGAGCTCTTCGTGAAGTTCATGCGCGACCATCCCAACGTCTGGTCCAAGGTCAGCTGCCCCGAGCGCCTGTCGGTGACCGGGCCGAAGGCGCTGAACGGCGAGCAGAATGCCTACCGCGACGTCGTGCCCTTCGCCCGCCGCATCGTCGAGGAATTCCCCGACCGCGTGCTGTGGGGCACCGACTGGCCGCACCCGAACCTGAAGGACCACATGCCCGACGACGGCCTGCTGGTCGACTTCATCCCGCACATCGCGCCGACCGCCGAACTGCAGCACAAGCTGCTGGTCGCCAACCCGATGCGCTTGTACTGGCCGGAGGAATGCTGACCATGGCTTTGGACAAACCCTACAAGGACATCCCCGGTACGACGATCTTCGACGCCGAGCAGTCGCGCCTGGGCTACTGGCTCAACCAGTTCTGCATGTCGCTGATGAAGGCCGAGAACCGCGCCCGCTTCAAGGCCGACGAGCGCGCCTACCTCGACGAATGGCCGATGACCGAGGAACAGAAGCAGGCCGTGCTCGACCGCGACCTCAACCGCTGCATCGCGCTCGGCGGCAACATCTACTTCCTCGCCAAGATCGGCGCCACCGACGGCAAGAGCTTCCAGCAGATGGCGGGCAGCATGACCGGCATGACCGAAGAGGAATACCGCGACATGATGATCAAGGGCGGCCGCTCGCCCGAGGGCAACCGCTACCTGGGCGAGGACGGTGACGCCCAGCCGCAGCACCAGCCCCAAGGCGCAGCCGGTCGTGAACCGGACCGCGCGGCGGGCAAGAACAAGGGAGCCTGACAGCATGGCCAAGATTTCCGCATCCGTTTACACCTCGCACGTGCCGGCCATCGGTGCCGCGATCGACCTGAAGAAGACCGGCGAGGCCTACTGGCAGCCGCTGTTCGCCGGCTACGAGTACTCCAAGCAGTGGATGAAGGAGAACACGCCCGACGTCATCTTCCTCGTCTACAACGACCACGCCACCGCCTTCAGCCTGGATTTCATCCCGACCTTCGCCATCGGCACGGCCGCCGAGTTCATCCCGGCCGACGAGGGCTACGGCCCGCGCCCGGTACCCAAGGTCATCGGCCATCCGGAGCTCGCCTCGCACATCGCGCAGAGCGTGATCCAGGACGACTTCGACCTCACCATCGTCAACAAGATGGAAGTCGACCACGGCCTGACGGTGCCGCTGTCGCTGATGTTCGGTGAACCCGAAGCCTGGCCGTGCAAGGTCATCCCCTTCGCGGTCAACGTCGTGCAGTACCCGGTGCCGTCCGGCCGCCGCTGCTTCCAGCTCGGCCAGGCCATCCGCAAGGCAGTGGAGTGCTTCGACGACGACCTCAAGGTGCAGATCTGGGGCACCGGCGGCATGAGCCATCAGCTGCAGGGCGCGCGCGCCGGCCTGCTCAACCGCGAGTGGGACAATGCCTTCCTCGACCGCCTCATCGCCGACCCCGCCGGGCTGGCGGAAGTGCCGCACATCGAATACGTGCGCGAAGCCGGCTCCGAAGGCATCGAGCTCGTCATGTGGCTGATCGCCCGTGGCGCGATGAGCGACGTCGCCGGCGGGGCTGCCCCCACGGTCAAGCATCGCTTCTATCACATCCCCGCGTCCAACACGGCCGTGGGCCACCTGATCCTGGAGAACAACTGATGGACAAGACGATCAAGGTCGCGCTGGTCGGTGCCGGCGCCTTCGGCATCAAGCACCTGGACGGCATCAAGAACATCGACGGCGTCGAAGTCGTCTCGGTCATTGGCCGTGATCTGGAAAAGACCCAGGAAGTCGCCCGGCAGTACGGCATCGCCCACGTCGGCACCGACCTCGCCGACAGCCTGGCGCGGCCCGAAGTCGATGCCGTGATCCTGTGCACGCCGACGCAGATGCACGCCGACCAGTCGATCGCCTGCCTGAAGGCGGGCAAGCACGTGCAGGTCGAGATCCCGCTCGCCGACACGCTGAAGGGCGCCGAGGAAGTGGCGAAGCTGCAGCAGGAGACCGGCCTGGTGGCGATGGTCGGCCACACCCGCCGCTTCAACCCCAGCCACCAGTGGGTGCACAACAGGATCGCCGCGGGCGAGTTCAACATCCAGCAGATGGATGTGCAGACCTACTTCTTCCGCCGCACCAACATGAACGCGCTCGGCCAGCCGCGCAGCTGGACCGACCACCTGCTGTGGCACCACGCCGCGCACACCGTCGACCTGTTCGCCTACCAGGCCGGCAGCCCGATCGTGCAGGCCAACGCCATCCAGGGCCCGATCCACCCCACCCTGGGCATCGCGATGGACATGTCGATCCAGTTGAAGGCCGCCAACGGCGCGATCTGCACGCTGTCGCTGTCGTTCAACAACGACGGGCCGCTGGGCACCTTCTTCCGCTACATCGGCGACACCGGCACCTACATCGCGCGC
>JANJTU010000010.1 GCA_024710965.1 Thauera sp.
CACCATCAACACACTACAGACCTCGATTGAAAACCTGAGCGCCTCGCGTTCGCGCATCCGCGACGCAGACTTCGCGGTTGAAACGGCAAACATGTCCCGCGCCCAGATCCTGCAACAGGCGGGTACGGCAATGCTGGCCCAGGCCAACGCGGCGCCGCAGAACGTACTGAGCCTGCTGCGTTAAGCGGTTCAGTCCAGAACTGAAGGCTTGATCCGAGGATGGCGCGGGCCGACAATTCGGCACCGCGCCATTTATACTATCCAGGAGTAATTGGAGACGGTCATGAGCATCAGCCCTGTCGGATCGCAGGTGCTTCCAACGCAGCTACCGACGACGCAGCCCGACGGCCAGGCGCGAGGACTCACGACGGCAGCGCCGCCCCCCGCGGCGGCAGAAACATCATCCGTCGCCGCCGCCGACAAGGGCGTGGCTGCAAGCGAGGCCGCGCAGGACAAGGACTCGGTGCACCAGGCGGTCGAAACAATCCAGAAGGTCGTCGAAACCATGACCCGCGATCTGCAGTTCTCGATCGATGAAGAGCTGAAGCGCACGGTCATCAAGGTGGTCGACACCAATACGGATGAAGTGATTCGCCAGATTCCGGCCCAGGAAGTGCTGGACATCGCGCGGAGCCTCAACAAGCTTCAGGGGCTGCTCGTCAGGCAGACCGCCTGACAACCCAGGACAAGGAGACCCATCATGGCGCTCACTGCAACCGGCATCGGGTCGGGCATGGACATCAACGGCATCGTCAGCCAGTTGATGAGCATCGAGCGGGCTCCGCTGGAACAACTGACCAAGCGCGAAAGCAGTTTCAACGCGCGCATCTCCGCTTTCGGGCAGTTGAAGAGCGTGCTGTCGGACCTGCAGACTGCGGCGAAAGCGCTCAACGACAGCAAGATCTTCACCGCCACGTCCACGACGGTGGCACAGAACGCCGGCTACTCCGCCACTTCCACTTCGGGTGCCGCCGCGGCCGCGTACGACATCGGCGTCGAGCAGCTCGCCAAGGCACAGCGCATCGCCACCAGTTCCAGCAGCGCCTTGGATGTGGCTGCCGCCGGCACGCTTGATGTCGTCATCGACGGTACGACGAAGTCGCTCAACTTCGCGGGCGGGAGCATCGAGAACTTGCGCGATGCCATCAACGGCGGCGAGTTAGGCATCCGCGCTTCGGTGATCGACAACGGCACTGTCAAGCAACTCGTGCTGACCGGCGACAACACCGGCGCATCGAACGCATTCTCGCTCACCGGCACCGGGGCCCTGTCCGGCCTCAGCTACGACCCCGCCACCGCCAGCACCGACCCCTCGAGTTCCATCTACCGCCTGCAGGCCGCTCAGAACGCGCGTATCTCGGTGGATGGGATCACGGTTGAACGTGCAAGCAACACCATTTCCGACGTCATCGACAAGGTCACGCTGCAGTTGAGTGCCGAAGCGGCGCCAGCCCGACTCGACGTCAAGCAGAACAACACGCCGGCTGTCGAGGCGGCGGAAAAATTCGTCACGGCCTACAACGCCGTGCTCGACAAGATCAGCTCGCTTGGCGGCTACAACGCCGAAACCAAGTCGGCCGGCGAACTCAACGGCGACTCGACCCTGCGCGGCATTCGCGACCGGCTGCGCAGCTTCGTGTCGAGCGACTTCACCGGGCCGAGCACGCTCGGACGCCTCCGTGAAGTCGGCATCGAAATCGAAGTGTCCGGCAAGCTCAAGCTCGACAAGACCAAGCTCGGCGAAGCCATCGCCGCCGACGGCGCTGCCGTTTCGAAGTTCTTCGCCGGCGACGGTGTCTCCGACGGATTCTCCACGCAGGCCAGCGATCTGATCGACGGCTATATCAAGAGCAAGGGCCTGATCGACCTGCGCACGGACGGGCTCAAGAGTTCGATCAAGTCGCTTGAGCGTCAGCGCGACGCGCTGGAACTGCGGCTGGAGCGCGTCGAAACAATGTACCTTCGCCAATTCAACGCGATGGACCAGTTCATCTCGTCGATGAACACCACCGGCAACTACCTCACCCAGCAGCTCGCAACCCTCCCGGGCCTCGCCGGCAATTCCTGATTCGGAGTCAAGCATGTTCGCAACACAGGCAAACCGGGCGCAGATGTATGCACAAGTGGGGCTTGATACGGCGGTTGCCACCGCCGACCCTCACAAGCTCATCATGCTCCTGTTCGACGGCGCCCTGCTCGCTGTCTCGCAGGCCGCAATCATGATGGAACAGCGCAACATCCCGGCTAAGAACAAGGCGATCAACAAGACCACCCAGATCATTCTCGACGGCCTGCTGTCCTCGCTGGACATCAAGGCCGGCGGCGAACTCGCCGAGCGCCTGGCCGCCCTGTATGAATACATGGTCGAGCGCCTGACCTACGCGAACCGTCACAACAGCAAGCCTGCACTGACCGAGGTTGAAGGGTTGTTGCGCATCCTGCGCGACGCCTGGGCAGAGATGCCCCGCACTCAGGCCGTTCCGGCCGTCCGCTGAACCAAACCTGTCCATGGACCGCCCCTGGATCGCGCTCGAACAGCTTACGGCACAGATGGTCGAGCTTGCCCGGGCCAATGCCTGGGAAGAGCTCGCGACCCTCGCGCCTCGGATGGACGCCATGCGCCTGGCCGATGCGGACTGGCGCAAGCTCAATCCGGGCATCGTCGATACCGAGCGCACGCGTTCGCTCGAGCAGGCCGCGGCAAATCTGCGTGAAGTCGCCGAGCATGTGACGCCGGCGCACCAAAGCATGAGCAAGCTCCTCAAGGTGCTGGCCAGGAAGCAAGGCTGACCCTCACGCCCCCAGCGTCTCAGGTCTTCAGCCGATGACCGAAGTCAGGAGAAACAGCCGTGATTGCGCAGGACCTCGCCGCCCGGTTGCGACTGCTGGCAGAGGCAGCCCTGTTCCGCAGCCTGCAGACGGCCCCGACCGCACACGCAGCATCCGCGCCGCAAGCGCTGCCAGACGCGGCGCCATCGGCCGCAGAGCGCGCCGGCGCACACCCGCCGGCGCCCGCGCTTGCCGCCTCGACACCTGGCAGCCCGGCTACAACCCGCATTAGCGCCACCGCTCACCTGATCGACACGCTGTTGGCGCTGGATGCCCGGGGTAAACCCCTGCCCCTCAACTCGGCGCAGGCACTCGCATCCACCGCGCCCACGCCGCAGAATGGGGGGACACAACGGCTGGCGATCGGCTTGCGCAACGCCTTCGAGCGCTCCGGCCTGTTCTACGAGGCCCACCAGGCCCGCTGGATGGCAGGCCGGCTGCCCCTTGCGCAGCTCCTGCAGGAACCCCAAGCCAAGGTCGGTGAACAAGCCGGCTGGCGCGCACCGGCAGCCCCGCCGCAGGCAAGTCGATCCGCCATCGGCCCGCGCTCGGTTTCAGAGCCGACGTCGACCTTGCCGAAGGACGAAGGGGCTCTGGCGGGCAACCGGCTCCCCCTCCGCGGCGCG
Organism: Thauera sp.; assembly: GCA_024710965.1. GTDB lineage: Bacteria > Pseudomonadota > Gammaproteobacteria > Burkholderiales > Rhodocyclaceae > Thauera. The sequence continues at coordinate 3,456 of JANJTU010000010.1, forward strand.
AGACCTACGCCGCCGGGGCCGGACATTACTGCCCGGCCGCGCCCAGGGCCGCAAGCGCCCGCATTACACGCCTCAACGCCAGACGCTGCCCCCCGCCCGCCCGCAGTTCCAGCGCCGGATCAGTTCGCCTCGCGCACCACTGCACCGCGCGTCGATGACGTTCGCCGGGATGCCACTCTGGCTGCAGAAGCCGCTGCCGGTTCCGGCCCGCCGTCGAGTGCCGACAACATGAGGGAGATCCCGTCATCCATCGCCGCCGGAGCCAGACCACAGCAGGCAGCGAGCACGTCTGCCGTGCAGGCGCAGCTTGGACTCCCGGCCCGGGACGGCCCCTCGGACGATCCTGTGCCGCAGGAAGCTTCGGCCCGCCCTCCGCGCCCAACTTCAGACCGCCCGATGCACTTCGGGGGCAGCCTCTCGGGCGCCTTCACGCGCATCTTGCTGGACTCAGGCTATACCGCGCACTGCGTGGACGCCGCCGGCAGCCCTTCCCGTGATGCACCGTCGTCGGCGGCAGCAATGCCCGCGGCCCGCGCACCGCTCCCGCTGCCAGAACGCCTGATTCCAATCGTCCAGCAGCAGCTCGAAGCTCTTGCAGGCCAGCAATATCCCGTACAGTTCTCGCCTTGGCCCGGACAAAGCGTCGACTGGTTCATCAAAGCACCGGGCCAACGGGAGGACGCCCCCTCCAGACAAACCGCCGACGAGGAAGCGCCAGAGTGGCGCAGCCGAGTGTGCCTCACGCTCCCGTCGCTCGGACAACTCGAGATCGACCTGCACTATCGATCGGGCGCTTTCTCGATCACGCTGCACGCCTGCTCGGACGCTGCGCACTCACGTCTGCGGCAGAACCTGACGGGCCTGCTGGCGGTGATGTCGGACGCGAACCTCAAGATTTCGAATCTGAACATCGCACAGGAAGAACTGTCCCCTGTCGAATGATTCAAGAATCCGGCACCACTGCCGATTTCATGCATACGCGTCACGTGCGCGAGCCCGGACATCGAACACTGTCTGGCGGACGATGGAGCCCCGAGAATGATCCCCGCGGATCTCGCCTCACGCCTCCGGCTGCTGACCGAGGCCAGCTTCTTCAATACCGAGCCCCCGGTCGCGGGGCTGCAGCGTGCGCGCGAGATCCAGTCACAGCTGCCGGACCTGGTTCCGGGGCAGCGGTTCTTTGCCACCTTGCAGCGTGCGCTCCCGGACGGGAGCTTTCGCGCCATCATTGCCGGGCAGCAGATGACACTCTCGCTCGACGCGTCGGCCAAGGCCGGCGACACGCTCGAGTTGGTCGTCACGGAAACGACGCCGCGCGCAGTATTCGCCCGCCTTGCCACGCCGGAGACGGCAGCCAGCACGGCCGGCCCCAGCGCGTCGGCGCAGCCGACGCTGAGCCAGGCCGGACGCCTGATCAGCTTCCTGCTGACCGGGCAACCGGGTCCGCAGCCCAGCCTCCTCGCGGGCAATACGCCCTTGCTCGGCGCTCCACCTGTCCTGGGCGAGCAGTTGGCCGGCCAGTTGCGGGCGGCACTGCGCCAGAGCGGGCTCTTCTACGAATCCCATCTCGCCGATCTCGTCCTCGGAAAGGCATCTCCGCACGCGCTGCGACAGGAGCCACAGGCGCAGGCCGCCCCTCCCACCGCCGCAACTGCGGGCAGCCAAGCACAAGGGCCGGATCGCCCCGCGGGGGCCGGCTCCACGATTCCCGACCGCCTCGTCCCCATCGTCCACCAGCAGCTGGAAGCCCTTGCCAGTCACCAGTACGTTCTCCACGGGCAAGCTTGGCCCGGCCAGGCATTCGAATGGCTGATCGAGGATCCCGAGGACGGTGGGCCGTCCGGCGCGGGCGAGAACGATGATTCACGCTGGAGGAGCACGCTCCGGCTGACCCTCCCCAGCCTCGGCCACGTCGAGGCCGAACTGCAGCTCAGCGGCTCAGGCCTGACCCTGAGGCTGCGTGCCGAACAGGGTGTCACACTCGATGCCCTGAGCACCGGCTCTGCCGCACTCGCAGCACGCCTGCGAGCGGCTGACCTGCGGCTGGTGGACATGCGCATGGAAAGGATTGACGATCATGGATGACGAGTCGACGCCGCGAAGCGAAGCCGTCGCACTTGCCTACACCGCAGGCGACAACGCGCCGCGGGTCGTGGCCAAGGGTCGTGGCGTGATTGCGCAGGAGATCATCGAACGCGCCCACGAAGCCGGCGTTTACGTGCACGAATCGCCCGAACTGGTCTCACTGCTGATGCAGGTGGATCTGGACGATCGCATCCCGCCCCAGCTTTACCTGGCCATCGCCGAACTCCTCGCCTGGCTTTACAGTCTGGACCAGCAGCAGGCCTCGTCCTCTCCCCCCGTCTTCAGGGGGCTGCCGGACGACGGGAGCGGAGCCGTGCTATAAGGCCGGCTCACGTACGCCATGCGTCACATGCCACACCGCTCAGCACTCAATGATCGAATCACCAGCTCCCTTCAGCCCCGAACCTCCCGCGACCGGAGGCCTGGACCAATACCTGCTCCACGGCCGCAAGGAAATTCGGCATCTGCTACTGCAGCTCATCGGCCGCCACGCGCTGATCAACGCCTATCCCGCGCTCGGCAGCCATGCCTTCCTGACGGCACTGATCGTGATCTCCGATGCCGACGATGCGCTCTACTTGGACTCCAGCCCGGATCCGGCCACCAACCGGCACATCGCCGCGGCTGGACAACTTACCTGCGTGACGCAGCTCGACAGGATTCGCGTCCAGTTCCTGCTGACCGGACTGCAGCCGGCCGAGTACGAGGGTCGCGAGGTGTTCTGCGCAAGGCTGCCGGACAGCGTGCTGCGACTGCAGCGGCGGGAGTCGTATCGGCTATCGATTCCGAGCTCGGATCACGCCAGCTGCCGGTTCGAACCCTCAAGACAGATCGCACGCGGCGGACTCGATTGCCGGATCGTCGACCTCAGCGCAACCGGCGTCGCGGTGGACATTCCTCCCGGCATCAGGACTGGCTTTGTCATCGGCGAGGAAGTCGGCCCCTGCACGCTGGACCTTCCCGGCGTGGCGCCGATCACATGCATACTCCAGGTCCGTAACGTCTCCCAGCGCCAGCCCCGGGCTGGCATCCGGGTTCTGCGCGTCGGCTTCCGCTTCGTCGACCTGCCGCGCGGTGTCGACGCGCGGATTCAGCGCTTCATCTTCAAGGTGGAACGGGAGACGAACGCACGCAAGCTCGGCGACTTGTGAAGGCCGGTCAAACCCCGCGCGCGCCTGAAACGGCAAGGGCGCCAGCCCGAAACGGGATGGCGCCCTTGCCGATACATTCGTTCAGGTCGGTGGTGATGGGCCTGGGTCAGACCGGCATGTTCATGATGTCCTGGTAGGCGGTAACCAGGCGATTACGCACCTGCACCATCTGCTGGAAGGACAGATTGGCCTTCTGCAGATTCACCATCACGTCCTGCAGGTTCACATTGGGGTCGCCAGCCGAAAACTGCTGCGCCATCTGCCGCGCCTCCGACTGGGCCGCGCTTACATCCTTCAGCGCATTATTGAGCGCATCGGCGAAGTTGACGCCGCCCGCCGGCGTGTCGGCTGCCTGAACGGGCTTGTTCTGCGCAGCCTGCGACACCGAACGCAGCTCGGAAAGCATCTGATCGATTCCGCGCGTATCCATTGACTTGCCCCCCAGTAGCGGCACCTAACAAACGAAATATAGCAGAGCAAACTGCATGCCACCACCTCGCGCCGCTGCACCTCAGACGTCATACCCCTCATCGCGATACTGCTGCAGCTTATAGCGCAGCGTGCGTTCAGAGATGCCGAGTTTCTCCACGGTCTTCTTCCTCGAACCACCGAATTCCCTGAGGGTTGCAAGGATGTGCTCGCGCTCCAAGTCTTTCATGTTACCGGAGCCTATCCCTGCGCGCTCGGCGGTGCGCATCGCATCGCCTACGGGTCGATGTAGCGGCACCTCACCGACCTCGCTGCCAGCGGCAGAAACTGCCGGCACCACCGGTCGGGTGGAGGGCGGCAAATGCGGCAAGCAGAGCTCGATCGTTTCGGGCAACACTACGTCCGCACCACTGAGGATGGCCGCACGGTAGACCGCATTCTCGAGTTCGCGCACGTTGCCCGGCCAGGCGTACCCGGCCAGGCGGGCTTCAGCCTCCGGCGCAAACCGCATGTTGCGTTTGAGCTGCTTCGCCTGGGAGACAAGAAAATATCGTGCCAGCGGAACGATGTCGCCGGGCCGCTCCCGCAGAGCCGGGATCGCGATCGGAAACACGTTCAGGCGGTAGTACAGATCCTCGCGAAACCGCCCCCCCGCCACTTCGCGAACCATGTCGCGGTTACTCGTTGCAAGTACACGGATGTTCAGCGCCACTGGCTTCTTGCCGCCGACGCGCTCAACCTCGCGCTCCTGCAACACACGCAACAACTTGGCCTGCAGGGCAAGCGGCATCTCCGAGATCTCATCCAGCAGCAGCGTTCCGTCCTGCGCCTGTTCGAACTTTCCTGCCTGTGCGCTCTGGGCGCCCGTGAACGCCCCTTTTTCGTAACCGAAAAGGGTCGCCTCAAGCAGGCTTTCGGGGATTGCGGCGCAGTTGATCGCGACGAAGGCGCCCCCTGCACGCGGCGAGCGGTCGTGAATGTAGCGCGCAAACACTTCCTTGCCGGTGCCGGATTCGCCGGTCAGCAAGACCGTGGCGTCGGTATCGGCCACGCGCCCCGCCAGCGCCAGAACCTGCAGGGTCTGCGGATCGGCAGCGATCATGTCCTCGGCCGCTGGCGCCGCCATCGCATAGCGGCGAACGCTGGCGAGCAGCACGTCCGGCTCGAACGGCTTCATCAGGAAGTCGCAGGCGCCTCCCCGCATGGCTGCGACCGCCTTTTCCACGTCCCCATACGCCGTCATCAACAGCACCGGCAGGTCGCGATCGCGCAGCCGGATCTCCCGCAGCAGTTGCAGACCGTCCATTGGCTGCATGCGCAGATCGGTCACGACGAGGCTGAAATTCACCCGATCCAGCGCCCGCAATGCGGCGGGGCCGCCGTCCACGCCGGTGACCTCGTGCCTGGCCATCTCGAGGGTGAAACACACTGCATCGCGCAGCGCCGCGTCGTCCTCCACGACGAGGATGTTGAGCTTATCGGTCATCGAAGATCGGTCTCGTCTTGGCCGGCCGTTGCAGGGCAGGCCGGAAGCCACAGGGTGAAGGTGGAACCGCGCCCGGGAGCGGACTCGAGCATGATGTCTCCGCCGTGTCCACGCGCGACGCCGCGGGCGATTGCCAGACCCAGCCCGGTGCCTTCCGCCCGCGTCGTGAAGAACGGTTCGAACAGCCGTTCCTGGAGTTCAGGCGCGATGCCGCAGCCAGTGTCGGAAACGACGAAACGAATCAGCGGCGGGGCACCGGCCGCCGGCTCGGACATCGCAGCGAGCTTCACGACACCGCCTGCGGGCGTCGCCTGAATTGCATTCTCGAGCAGATTGGTCAGCGCGCCGCCGAGGGCCTTCCGGTCGCCGAACACGGCCAGCGCGGCGACACCGCAATCGCTGCTGAATGCGACCGAGCGGGCGCGCGCGAGCGGCTCCAGGGTATGCACGAGCTCGCCCACCAGTTCGTCGACGTCGAAGCGCTGCCGCCCGAGGCTGTCGCCGCGGGCAAACAACAGCATGTCGCGGATCAGGCGCTCCAGGTGGCGCAGGCGTTCGATCGCGCGATCGGCCACATTCGCACGCTCGGGCGGCGCAAGTTCGGCCTGGCGCAGGTTGCCCACGTAGAGCAGCGCGGCGGCCAGCGGCGTGCGCAACTGGTGGGCAAGCCCCGCCACCATCTCACCCATCGCCGCCAGCCGCTCGCTACGTTCGGCCGTCTGCCGCATCCGGTAGGTCTCGGTAATGTCGTGCAGCAGCACGATGCGCTCACCGCCCGACTCGAGCGCACTCTCGGACACCGTCAGGCGGCGCCACGGCCGGCCGTGCATGCCGTCCGGCGCCTGCAAGAGCATCTCGCCAGGCGTGTCGGTGGCTTCGAGCAGAGCATGGAATCCCTCCCACGCCCGCCCCACCAGCGAAGCCCCGAACAAGGCTTCGGCAGCGCGACTTGCCTGCACCACTTCACCCGAGCCATCCACCACGACCACGCCCGCCGGCAAGGCGCCCATCAGGACACTCAGGCGTTCGTTCAGCTGCAGTACCTGGCCCTGCAACGCGTTGTACGCCGCAGACAGCTCCTCGGACGCACGATTGAACAGTTCGAACGCCTCGGCCAACTGCGCGGCATCGAGCGGCAGGGGTGACGAAGGATCGGGGGCGGCAATCATCGGGCAGGATCTCGGGCCGGTTCGAAAACGCCGGCGCAGGCGAAGCGCCTGGGCCGGGCAGCGCCGACATTATCCGGCAAACTACCGGCAAAAACTGCCGCTATTCGCGGAACCGGCTGGCCAGCGCACGGGGCACAATGCAGGCCTCGAGAAGCAGTCGTCGACACCCCAGGACAACAGAATGGCTACCGCAGACAATGCCACTGCACCAACCGGCGGATTGCCGGGCCGGTTGCAGCAGGCCCTGCAAAACCTGAACACCCTCAGCCAGCGCCAGAAGATCGCCGCTGCGATGGCCGTCGCGCTGTCGATCGCGCTGGTGGTCGGAGTAATGCTGTGGAACCGGGCGCCTGCCTACGGCGTACTGTTCTCCAATCTGGACCAGCGCGACGGCGGCCAGATCATCACGGCCCTGCAGCAGCAGAACGTTCCCTACCGAATGTCGGCCGACGGCAACGCGATCCTGGTCCCGGAGGCGCAGGTCCACGAGACCCGGCTGCGCCTGGCCGCCGAGGGCCTGCCCAAGGGCGGGCTGGTCGGTTTCGAGCTGATGGACGGACAGAAGCTGGGCATCTCGCAGTTCAACGAACAGGTCAACTACCAGCGCGCGCTCGAGGGCGAGCTCTCGCGCACGATCGGCGCCATCGCCGCGGTTTCCACCGCCAGGGTGCATCTGGCGATGCCCAAGCAGACAGCCTTCCTGCGCGACGACCAGCGCCCGACCGCATCGGTCATGCTGCAGTTGCGCCCCGGACGCGCGCTCGACCAGGGCCAGGTCGCCGGCATCGTCCATCTCGTGTCCTCGAGCGTGCCGAGGATGACGGCCTCGGGCGTGAGCATCGTCAACCAGAACGGCGAACTGCTCACCGGACGCTCGGACAGCATGCAGCGAGCCGGGCTCAACGCCACCCAACTCGATTACGTGCGCACGCTCGAGACGGGCTTCATCGAACGCATCCAGAACATCCTGGTTCCGATCGTCGGGCGCGACAACTTCCGTGCCGAAGTGGTCGCCGACGTCGATTTCAATCAGGTCGAGCAGACCGCCGAGACCTACAAGCCGAACCCCTCTCCCGAGCAGGCGATCCGCAGCCAGCAGACCTCGGAGGTGATCAACCCGCTGCCCGGGGCCCAAGGCGTGCCCGGCGCCCTGTCCAATCAGCCCCCGGCGCCGGCCACCGCCCCGCTCACCACACCGCCAGCCGACGGTCAGGGCAGCGCTGCGCAGGGTGCGATCAATAGCAACCGAAGTGCAGTGCTCAACTATGAGCTCGACCGCAGCATCCAGCACATCCGCCAGGCCACCGGCCAGATCAAGCGGCTGTCGGTCGCCGTCGTCCTCAACAACCGTAACACGGCCGGGCCCAACGGCCAGGTTCAGTCGGTGCCGCTGACCGACGACGAGATCAACCGTATCCGCAGCCTCGTACGCGAAGCGGTCGGCTACAACGAAGGACGGGGCGACACCATCAATGTCGCCAACGCATCCTTCACCGAAGAGGCCGCCGAACCGGCCCCACCGCTCTGGAAGGATCCGGAGATGATCGCGCTCGGCAAGGAAGGGCTGAACTGGCTGCTGGTGCTGGCGGCCATCCTGTTCGCCTACTTCGGCGTGATCCGGCCGCTGCTGCGGGCCGTCCTGCCCCCGCCGCCGGAAGCCGAGGCCGGGACCGGCACCGAAGCAGGCGAAGCCAAGACCGCTGACGAAGAGGAAGGCGCCATGGTCACGCTATCCGGGAAGACGCCCGAACAGATCTACGAAGAGCGCCTCGCCAAGGCGAAGGAAATGGCGCGCACCGATCCGAAGCTCGTGGCCGAACTGCTCAAGGAATGGCTCGGCGCCAATGAGGAGGGCCGCAAGTGAGCACCACCCCGGAAGAAGGCCTCGAGAAGGCCGCCCTGCTGCTGCTGACCCTTGGCGCCGACGAGGCCGCCGAAGTGCTCAAGCACTTGGGGCCGCGGGAAGTTCAGAAGATCGGCATGCGAATGGCCACGCTTACGCCACAGTCCCGTACCAAGGTCGAGCCCCTGCTCGACGAACTCGACACGCACTTCGGCACAGGTTCGCGCATCCATGCCGACGAGACGCAGATCAGGGAGATGCTGACCAAGGCGCTCGGCGACGAACGCGCTGGCCACCTGCTCGCCCGCATGATGCAGGGCTCGGACACCGCCGGCATCGAAAGCCTGAAGTGGATGGACGCCGCGACCGCAGCCGACCTGATCAAGAACGAGCACCCGCAGATCATCGCCACCATCCTGGTCCACCTCGAGTTCGATCAGGCGGGCGAGATCCTGAAGCACTTCAGTGACCGCCTGCGCAACGATGTCGTCCTCCGCATCGCAACACTGGACGGCGTGCAGCCGGCGGCCCTGCGCGAACTGAACGACGCACTGACCCGCATGCTGGCAGGCGCCTCGACAGTGAAAAAGGCCGCCATGGGTGGCGTTCGGCACGCGGCGGAAATCCTCAATTTCGTTGGCTCGACGCATGAGACGGCAGTCATCGACAACGTGCGCGAATACGATCCGGACCTCGCCCAGAAGATTCTTGACGAGATGTTCGTGTTCGAGAACCTGCTCGACATCGACGACCGCGGCATCCAGACCATCCTGCGCGAAGTCCAGTCCGATTCGCTGATCGTCGCGCTCAAGGGCGCGCCACCCGAGTTGCGCGAGAAAGTCTTCAAGAACATGTCCAGCCGTGCTGCGGAGATGCTGCGCGAAGACCTCGAAGCGAAGGGGCCGGTGCGCCTGTCGGAAGTCGAGGCCGAGCAGAAGGAGATCCTGAAGGTCGTCCGGCGCCTTGCCGAGGAAGGGCAGATCATGCTGGCAAGCAAGGGGGCCGACGATGGTTTCGTCTGATCTGCCCGCGACTGAACTGCCGTCTGCACAGAGGCGGGCCCGGCCATGACAATCTCGCGCCACCAGGCGGTCGGCGCCTATCGCCGCTGGGAGCCGGAGAGCTTCGACCCGCGCGCCGAAGCCGCGCCACCGCTGCCCGAAACCGCCACCGAACCGTCTTCCCCGCTGTTTGACGGGCTGCAACTGCCCACCGCGGAAGACATTGAGCGAATGCATGACGATGCGCGCAACGCCGGATTCGCCGAAGGGCGCGCCCAGGGCCATGCCGAAGGGCTCGAAGCGGGGCGCAACGAAGGCTACGCAGCGGGCTATGCCGAGGGACAGGCGCGCGTACACGAGGAGGCGGATCGTTTCGCCACGCTCCTCGGCGACTTCGATCGCGCCCTTCGCCTGATCGACTCCGAAATCGCCGACGAGGTCGTGGGGCTGGCTGTCGAGCTTGCACGCCAGGTACTCGGGCAAGCCCTGACCGAGCACCCGGAAGCGGTCCTGCACACCGTGCGCACGGCGCTGCAGCAGGTGCCGCACGGCCATGCGCGCATCCGCCTGCATCCGGCCGACCTCGACCTGGTCCGCACCCACCTCGGCGAGACGCTTGGCCATGCGGGGCACCGTCTGGAAGAAGACACCACACTGACCCGCGGCGGCTGCCGCATCGACACCCCGAGCAGCCAGGTCGACGCCACCCTGGAAACGCGCTGGCGGCGGGTGCTGGAAACCGTCCGGCCAGCCGGCAAGGGCGCACCCGAATCGAGGGGCCAGCACCCGACCGCCGCAACCGCAGAAGCGGGAGCGGGCGAATGAAGATGCCTTGCCGGGCCGCCTTCGCGCCCATATGCGGCGGTCCGCCCGGAGCCTGCCGCCGATGACACCGACGCCGCACGGCCGGCGCTGGCGCGAACTGCTGGCCGACGCGCGCCAGTTGGCGGGCGACAGCAACCCGATAGAGGTCTCAGGCCGACTCACCCGCGTCAATGGCCTCGTCATGGAAGCCACCGGCCTGCGCCTGCCGCTCGGCTCGGGCTGCCGCATCCTCGTGCCCGGCGGCGGCACCGTGGAGGCAGAAGTGGTGGGCTTCAACGGTGACAAGCTCTTCATCATGCCGACCGACGAGGTCTACGGCCTCGCCCCGGGCGCCCAGGTGCTGCCGATCGAAGCCGGGGTGCCGCGCCTGATCCCGGGGCGTCGCATCGGCCCGCGCCGCCGCACCGCCGATCGCGCAAAGCATCTGCCCGTCGGCAACGAACTGTTGGGCCGCGTCGTCGACGGCGCAGGCCGTCCGCTCGACGGTCTCGGCCCGCTGATGACACAGGACAGCCGCTCGCTCCAGGGCCGCGCCTTCAACCCCCTCACCCGCGCACCGATTGCGGAGCCACTCGATGTCGGCGTGCGCGCCATCAACGGCCTGCTGACCGTCGGCCGGGGGCAACGCCTCGGGCTGTTCGCCGGCTCCGGCGTCGGCAAGTCGGTCCTGATCGGCATGATGGCGCGCTTCACCGCGGCCGAGATCATCGTCGTCGGTCTGATCGGCGAGCGGGGACGAGAGGTCAAGGAATTCATCGAGCAGAACCTCGGCGCGGAAGGCCGCAACCGCTCGGTGGTGGTGGCCGCGCCTGCGGACACGAGCCCGCTGATGCGCATGCAAGGCGCAGCCTATGCGACGACGATCGCCGAATACTTCCGCGACCAGGGCCGCCAGGTTCTGCTGATCATGGATTCCCTGACCCGCTACGCGATGGCGCAGCGCGAGATCGCCCTCGCGATCGGCGAACCCCCGGTGACGCGGGGCTACCCGCCGAGCGTGTTTGCGCGCCTTCCCGCGCTCGTCGAACGCGCGGGCAACGGCCCCGAGGGCGGCGGCTCGATCACCGCCTTCTACACCGTGCTCGCCGAAGGTGACGACCAGCAGGACCCGATCGCTGACACCGCACGGGCGATCCTCGATGGCCACTTTGTGCTTTCGCGCAACTTGGCCGACCAGGGCCACTACCCCGCAATCGACATCGAGCAATCGATCTCGCGTGCGATGCACAATCTCGTCAGCGCCGAACACTTCGCCGTCGTGCGCCAGTTCAAGCAGTTCTTCTCACGCTATCAGCGCTCGCGCGACCTGATCGCCGTCGGCGCATACCAGCCCGGCTCCGACCCGGTACTTGACACTTCGGTCCGCTTGTACCCGAAGCTCGAAGCCTTCCTGCAGCAGGATATCGGCGAGTGTGCCCGCTACCAGGACTCGCTCGAGCGCCTGGCCCAGGTCTTCGCCAATCCGGCCTGACCGCCTCCACGCGCTCGCTGAACAATCACCACCCTCTGCATCATGCCCAGCGCCTTTCCACTCCAGCCGCTACTCGACCTCGCCCACACCCGCACAACGGACGCCGCACGCAAGCTTGGCGAGCTGATCGCGACCGAGCGCGACGGCGCCGACAAGCTGAAGATGCTCGAGGACTACCGGCACGAATATCACTCCCGCTTCATGGACGCGATGCGCGACGGGATCACCCCTGACGCGTGGCGAAACTACGCCGGGTTCCTGGGCAAGATCGACGAAGCCGTCGCAATGCAGCGCCGCATCGTCGATCAGTCGCGCCTCAAGACCCAGCAGGGGCAGAAGGCCTGGCTGGCTCAGCGTAATCGCGTCCAGGCATTCGACACCCTGGCGCGCAAGCATGAGCGGGCGGAGGCGCGCGTGGAAGCCCGGCAGGAGCAGAAGCTGACGGACGATCATGCCGCCCGCCGCCGGCCAGACAGCGACGCCGACTGAGACACTGGCACACACCTTGCTGACCGAGCCTTGCCGCTCCGGTATCAACCGAGTTCATGAGGGAGCCCGTCTCCATGTTTTCCGCCACGATGTCGTCACCGCCCCTGAACCCTGCACTGCAGGCCCCTGCGCCCAACCGCTCGCCGGCGGGGCGTCCGGCCGACGTCCCGGCTGCAAGCGACAGTTTCGGCGACGCCCTGCGCAGGCGCATCGACAACCAGAACAACGGCGCGGCACAGCCTGCTCGCGGCGGCGATGCGGCCCCCGCCGCCACGGACCGTTCCACCGCAACGTCGTCCCGAGCAGCGGAAACGCCGACGGGAAACAGGCAGGCACAGGCGCCCGACGACGGCGCCGCCAAATCCGACCGCAGCGCGACCGAACCCCCGCGAAACGATGCCGCCAGCACCGAGCCGGCCACGGGCCGCGACAGTACGGAATCTGATGCGAGCGAGGCTGGCCCGGACGCAGCGGAACAAACCCAGGCGACGGCAACAGCGGCAGGCAACGCAGCCGAGGCGCTTGCCGGCCTGCCGGCAGCAATTGCCGCCCTTCTCGCCGGCCAGGCCAAACCGGCGGGCGACACATCCGCGGCCATGCAAACCGCCGCCGCGGGGCTGCGCGGCCATGCGGCCCCCCCGCCGTCTGCGCACGACGCAGCCTCTGCGCTCCCTGCCGACCTGTCGGCTCTCGACCCCGCGCCGCACACGGCCCTCCAGGCCCTCGCCTCGCCGGCATCGGACGCCGCCGAGGGAACGCCCCCAGCGCCAGCAAACGGCAATGCACCGACCATGCAGGAACTCATCGGCAAGTTGCTCGACAAGGCGGCCAAGACACCGGCGGGAGGCCGTGCCGCTGTCGCACCCTCAGCTCAGTCCCCCGCCAACGCACAAGCCCCACCCGCGCCCGAACCCCTAGCCACCGCCCACGCACTCCCCGCCCCGGAGGCCCAAGGCGCCGCCGCC